>CAZRKW010000064.1:0-18215 GCA_964600355.1 uncultured Acidobacteriaceae bacterium | reverse complement strand
AAATTCCCGTCCTGACCGAACACGGTTTCGCGCAGTAGGTAGTATCGCAGGGCGTCGTTCCCGAGCACCTTCACGATGGGTTCCGGATACGCCACGTTTCCCTTGGACTTGCTCATCTTTTCCTGCTCGAAGAGCAGCCAGCCATGCGCGTGGATGCGCTTCGGCAGCGGGAGTTCGGCGGCCATCAGGAACGCGGGCCAATAGACCGCGTGGAAGCGAATGATTTCCTTGCCGATCATGTGAACGTCGGCGGGCCAGAAATGGTCGAACCGCGCGCGCCTCGCTGGATCGTCGTTCGCATAGCCGATGCCGCTCATGTAGCTGGTCAGCGCGTCATACCAGACGTAGAACACGTGCTCCGGGTCGCCCGGCCACGGAATTCCCCACTTGATCGACTTCCGGCTGATCGAAACATCCTTCAGCCCCGCCTCAACGAAGCTCTTCACTTCATTGAAGCGAAAATCCGGCTGCACAAAATCGGGATGTTCCCGATAGAAGTCCAGCAGGCGCCCCTGGTAATCCGAAAGCCTGAAGAAATAATTCTCCTCGGAAATCAGCTCCGCCGGGCGCCCGCAGATCGGGCAGTCGGCCGGCTCCGGCGAATCGCTTACGTAGAGATTGTCGTAGATGCAGTAGCGGCCCTCGTATTTGCGCTTCTCGATCGCTTTGGGCGACTTCTCCAGCGTGCGCTCGATCAGGGCCTGCACGGCCTTGGCGTGTTCTTTCGAAGTGGTGCGGATAAAGTCGGTGTACTGGATGCCGAGCAGCTTCCACAGATCGCGAAAGATCTGCTGGTTGCGGTCGACCAGCTCCTGCGGCGAAATGCCCAGCTTCTCGGCGGCGCGCTCGATGTTCACGCCGTGCTCGTCGGTGCCCGTGAGGTACGCGACTTCGTAGCCGCACATCCGCTTGTAGCGCGCAATCACGTCGCAGACGATTGTCGTGTACGCCGAACCCACGTGCGGGCGCGAATTGGCATAGTAAATCGGCGTCGTGAGGTAATACTTGGAAAGTTTTTCCATGGACTATTTGCGCGTCTCGTTTCGCTTCTGGAACTCGAAGGACGCCGCAGCGATCACATCCTTGAGCGGCACGCTGCGCTCGGCGGCCAGCCGCTGGCAATCTTCGTATTCGGGCGTCGCATTGAGCAGCGACCCGTTCATGCGCGAAAGCTTCACGCGCACTTCGCCAAAAGCGGTCGCAACCGGCACCAGTTCCCTTTCGAGTATCTTCCGCTGCACCTCGTAGGTCCGAACGCCGATCGTCGTGGTTTCGCGGAACAACAGGTCGATCATCGCCGACACATTCCCCGGCTCGGCCAGCACGGTCACCAGAAGCCCCGGCCGGTTCTTCTTCATCTGCGCCGGCGTTGCAAACACATCGAGCGCCCCTGCCGCCAGCGCTCGCTCCGCAAAGTATCCATAGATTTGAGGACTCATGTCGTCCAAATTGGTCTCGATCACAATCACCGGCGCCCCCCAGTATTCGCCGGGTTCGCTTGCGGCGTTTTCGCCCACTAGCAGGCGCAGGACGTTCGGCTTGTCGGTAAGATCAGCCGTGCCAGCGCCATAGCCGATGGCCCGCAGCGTCATTCTGGGGATCTCCGCGTAGCGCGTCGCCAGCGTGGTGGCGATGGCGGCCCCGGTTGGTGTCACCAATTCGCGCAGGATGCCGCTCGAATACGTAGGAGCGCCGCGGAGAAGCTCCGCCGTCGCTGGAGCGGGCACGGGGAGCAATCCGTGGGCTGTCTTCACCTGCCCGGCGCCTACATCGAGCGCCGAACACGCAAACTCGTCGATCCCCAGCAGCTCGAGTCCGATTGCCGCGCCCACGATATCTATAATCGAATCAACGGCGCCAACCTCGTGAAAGTGTACTTTCTCGATGGGCACCTGGTGCACGTGCGCTTCGGCCTCGCCCAGGCGCGTGAAGATTTTCTTCGCGCGTTCAGCGGCCCGCGGCGCAAGACCCGCTTCGTCGATCATGCGTAGAATTACGGACAGTCCGCGGTGGTGATGATGTTCATTTGCTTCAACCTTTAAGTAAGTGGCAAAGATCGCCCGCTTCTGCACCTTCTGCGCGGAGACGCTCCAACCGTCAAGCTTCAGCTTGCGTAACTCCTGCTCTATCTGCCGCAAATCAGCGCCGGCATCAACCAGCGCGCCCAGCACCATGTCCCCGCTGATCCCGGAAAAGCAGTCAAAATAAGCGATTTTCTGAGTTCTCATGCAAGTAAACGTTTTCTTGTACGAAAGGCAGTTCCGGCACGCGATAGACGATAGTATTCTCGCACCCACCTGCTGTCAAACCGCGTAAAATCTGGCTCGCCCGCGCGTCAGTCGTGGTCGGGAAATCGCGGAAAATTCATCGCGAAAGGAAGCGCGCTTCGCACCGGTTCTATGCCGGGCTAGAAGGCCCGACAAGCGCCCCAGGTGTAGGTTGGCGGTACAACTTGGGGTTTGGTTGTGCTAACGTAACGGGTTTGGTTGTTGGGACTTGTGGCTTCGAGTGAGTTAGCGGGCACTTTTGCCGGGGGAAACTGAATCCATGAAAAGTTCTTATAACGGAGTGGCTGTGCCTTCGGACGGCAAGGCGATTGTTTACAGCGACGGGGTGTTTCGGGTGCCGGATCGGCCTGTAATCCCGTTCATTGAGGGAGATGGGACGGGGCGCGACATCTGGAAGGCTTCGCGGCGGGTTTTTGATGCTGCGGTGGAGAAGGCTTATGGCGGGAAGAGGAAGATCGCCTGGCTGGAGGTTTATGCGGGCGAGAAGTCGTTCAACGAGTTCAAGGAATGGCTTCCGCAGGATACCATCGACGCGATCCGCGATTTCCGGGTGGCCATTAAGGGGCCGCTGACGACACCGGTGGGCGGGGGGATACGGTCGCTGAACGTTACCCTGCGGCAAGTGCTTGATTTGTACGCGTGCGTGCGTCCGGTGCGGTACTTCGAGGGGGTTCCTTCGCCCGTTAAGAATCCGGAGCGGATGAATGTGGTGATCTTCCGTGAAAATACCGAGGACGTGTACGCGGGGATCGAATGGCGCTCGGGGACGCCCGAGGCTAAGAAGCTCATCGACTTTTTGAATAACGAGATGATGAAGGGTACTTCGAAGCGGGTGCGCGAAGACTCGGGCGTGGGAATCAAGCCGATTTCGCCGACAGGCACAAAGCGCTTGGTCCGCCGGGCGATCCAGCACGCGATCGACAACAACCGCAAGGTGGTCACGCTGGTCCATAAGGGCAACATCATGAAGTTCACCGAAGGCGCGTTTCGCGACTGGGGCTACGAGTTGGCCACTCAGGAATTCCGGGGGCACGTGGTGACTGAGCGCGAGAGCTGGATACTGGACAACAAGGACAAGGACGCCAACCTCTCGGTAGAGAAAAACGCCGCCATGATTGAGCCGGGGCTTGAGCAGGCCACCGAGGAATTCCGCGGAAAGATTTATGCGGAGGTGAAGCAGGTGCTCGACGCGATCTATGCGACGCATGGGCGCGGGCAATGGAAGCAGAAGATCGTCGTGAACGACCGGATCGCCGATTCCGTTTTCCAGCAGGTGCTCATCCGCGCGGACGAGTACCAGGTGTTCGCCACGCCCAATTTGAACGGCGATTATTTGTCCGACGCCTGCGCCGCGCAGGTGGGCGGGCTGGGGATCGCCCCGGGAGCGAACATCGGGGATGGCTTCGGCGTCTTCGAGGCCACCCACGGAACGGCGCCGAAATACGCCGACAAGGACGTGATCAACCCGAGTTCGGTGATGCTGTCCGGGATGATGATGTTCGACTTTCTGGAATGGAAGGAAGCCGCGCGCTTGATCGAGGAAGGTATTGCCCGGACGATCCAGCAGAAGCGGGTGACCTACGATCTCGAGCGGTTGATGCCGGGAGCGACGAAGCTGAAAACGTCGGAGTTCGCGGGCGCCATCATTGAAAATATGCAGGCGACTGTGGGCGCGAGATAGGGACTTAGTGCGGTAATCGGTAAGGCGCTCCGCGCTTTTTTTGTAGTTCTCGTATCATCACAGCCATCAAGATCAGCTGCAAATCTGTCGGCCGGACGCCGGCGTCATAAGGAGATGTGCGAATGCGGAAGAAGGTAACGGTGGTGGGCGGAGGGTTTGTCGGGTCGACGACGGCGCAGAGGATCCACGACATGGGACTCGCCGACGTGGTGCTGACCGATATTCTGGACGGCGTGCCGGCGGGCAAGGCTCTGGATATGGCGGAATCCGGCCCGATCCTCGGAAGCGATTCGAAGACGACGGGAATTTCCACGGGGTCCGGGGATTATAAGGGCACTGAAAACAGCGACGTAATCGTGATCACCGCGGGATTTCCGCGCAAGCCAGGCATGAGCCGCGACGACTTGCTGAAGGCGAACTATGACGTAATCAAGGGAGTGGTGGAAGCGGTGGTGAAGCTTTCGCCGAACGCGATCCTGATCGTGGTGACGAACCCGCTCGATGCCATGGCGCAGGCGGCCTTCAAGGTGAGCGGATTCCCGAAGAATCGCGTGCTGGGAATGGCGGGCGTGCTGGATTCCGCCCGGATGAGCACGTTCGTGGCGGAGGCTCTGAATGTGTCGGTCGAGAACGTACATTCGTTTGTGCTGGGCGGGCACGGCGACGACATGGTGCCGCTGACGCGCTATTCGACAGTGGCTGGAATTCCCCTCCCTGAGTTGCTGCCGCAGGACCAACTGGAAGCGATTGTTACGCGGACGCGCAAGGGCGGAGCCGAGATTGTGAATCTGCTGAAGACGGGTTCGGCGTATTACGCGCCTTCGGCCGCAGCCGTGGAGATGGTCGAGGCTATTCTGAAGGACAAGAAGAAGATCCTGCCATGCGCGGTTTATCTCGAAGGCGAATATGGAATCAAGGGGTTGTTCGTCGGCGTGCCGGTGAAACTTGGGAGCGGCGGGGCCGAGAAAATCATCGAGATCAAGCTGACGCCGGAGGAGAAGGCGGCTCTTGATAAGTCGTCGGCTTCGGTGCGGGAACTTGTGAACGTGCTTGGGATTTAAGCTGCGTCTGTCACGGCGTCATTTCTGAGCGCAGGCTGGCTTGCGGCATTCCTTGCCTCTGGAACCAGCAAGAGAGCCACAACGCCAATCGGGAGATTGGCGTTCCCGGGGCGACGCTTGGCGCGCGGGAAGCTTTGACAGGCGGAAATGCCTGACAGGGAAAGAAGAAGCAGGTCCCTCACCCATCCGCGCTTCGCGCGTATGGGCTCAGGATGACAATGAAAGGCAAAGGCTTGAAACGACTAAAGGAGAGGCCTGAGACAAAGAAAGGCTGAGGCTTAAGAGAGATTCGTCGTGCACGAACGGCGCTTAGAATGACTTCCAGACACCTTGTCGCGCTCGGAATCGCGGGACTGCTAATTCGTATGTAGTGATTCTGCACAGTGAGGGGAACCTGCCACAATCCACGCGTTTCTATCTGCTAAGATTTTTGCAGGGGTCAGCCAACCAGCAATGGATCGTTCATCAGGGCAAAATCGTTCCGGACAGAACAGGGCGCAAGCGCGAAAAGATTCCGGGGCAGAAGCCGAATCGCATCGGTTGACGCTCGATCTGTCACGCGCGGAAATTCTCGCCGCGATGCTGGCGCATAGCCGGGCGTCTCAGGTGATCGAAGTCGCGGACCTGGTTGCGGGAATGTATCTTTACGACTGGGACCGGCTCTCGAAATATTGGGACTACGAGGATCAGGAGCGGGTGGAGGATCTGCTGCGGACGATCTGCCGCATCAGCCCGGAGCGATGGAATTACTGGATTCAGTATTACGACACGAAGCGTCGGGGCGGAGAAGAACGCTTCAGTTCCCTTCCGTTTTTGCGAAAGTTTCAGAAAGAGCCGGTGCCGGAAACGCCTCCTAAGCATTCGGAAGATCTTGCGGCGGCGCTCAAGCAGGCAGAAACCATCGCGCCTTTTCGCGACACCGCGGGCGGCCGCAATCTGCCGATCCTGACGAGCGAGTGCGTGCTGCTGTGCATCGTGAGAAGCCGTCAAACCGAGATCAGCCGCAGGCTGGCCGCCACCGGGATGAAGGTGCCGGAATTGGAACGCGATGCCCTCTCGTCGCGACGAGCCCGCCGGGAAGAGTAAGTTGGCCGTTTCAACTTCGCGGCTCGATTCAACTCCAACTAAATGATCATTTTGAAATGAGGCCACAGCGCGGAGAGCGGCGCGCTTGGCTTGTGGCAGAGGTATACCGGAACGTTCTGCTCAACAACCATGGCGTGCGGATTCGTGATGGTTGCGACTTGCTGCGCCTCGCCGAAGAGCTTCGTGAACTCCGTGGCGCGCTCGCCAAAAACGATGGCGCAGCCGCCTGAGTAACCGCGAGGCCCCCAATAAAAGTAACTGTTATGGCCGCTGATGGCTTTGGGTAGCCCAAGTTTCGGCCCGTAATAATCGATGGCTCCGGCTTCCCCGTAGTTCCCTGCCAGAATGGCGCATCCTGCCTGTTCAGACACCGGCAGGCTGTGATAGACGCCCGATATCTTCGCCACCATATCGTCCCAGCCAAACATATCGGCGTAGAGTTGCGGAAGCGGGACGGGAGCGTCGCGCTCGGTCTTTACGCGAAAAAAAGGGAGTCCGCTCGAATATTGCAGGAACGTGTTGACGGGAAGCAGCGCCACGCCAAACGGAACTGTTGCGAGGCCGGCGGCCACCACAAGAGCGGGATAGGAGATTGCCAGCCAGCGGCGGCGCGACTGCGTGACAAACGCTTCGAAGGCCACACCGCCCGCGGCCATCAGCAGCGGGTAAACCGGCAGCGGATAATACGTCTTGCCGTTGAAGATCATGAATATCGCCAGAACAATCAGGTAGCTCCAGCCGAGAAAGCGAAAGCGCTTCCCTTCCCGGCTGCCGAAATACCAGACGAGTCCGCCCAGCCAGACCGGCAGCTCCACCGGGTGGAGAAACAAAACCTGCTCGAACAGAAAGCGGAACGGCGAAATCGCTTCGTTCTTGAAGCGCTGCGCGTTACGGACCACCTCGATTTGCGGCCAGCCGTGGCGCGCTTCCCACAAAAGATTCGGAAGAAACAAGCAGAGCGCGACCGCCGCGCCGAGCCAGATCCACTTCGATTGGAACAGGCGGTATTCTCCGGAGAGAAGCAGTCCCACGGCGAGGGCAAAGCCGAAAACGAGCATGGAGTGTTTGTTTTCGAGGCCGATACCGGCTACCAGCCCAAAAACGAGCCAGAGCTTCGGAGACGCGCCTTTGACGATGCGCACCACGATCCACGCACACAGCAGCCAGAAAAGCGGCTCGAAGGCGTTCATTGAGAGGAAGCTGTCGAAGGCCAGGTTGACCGGGGCGAGCAGGATGGCTGTGGCAGCAAGAAACTGCGCGAGGCGTCCTCCACCGAGGTCGCGGGCGAGAATGCCCGTGAGCCAGACAATCGCGGCGCCCGCCAGAACAGGAAACAGCCGCATGGAAACCATCGAAGGGCCGAAGAGATGGTGGGCAAGCCACGCAACGAAGGCGATCAGAGGAGGCTGGTCAACATAGCCCCAGGCCAGATGCTCGCCGCAGGCCATGTAATACAATTCATCGCGAAAGAAGCCGTAATGATTGATTCCCGCGAACTGAATGAGGAGCTTTGCGGCGGCGAGGCCACCCAAAAGCGCGGTCGAGCCGGTTACGGCTTCACGCCAGAACTCCGAAGTGCGTGCCTGAACTTCCGATACCGCGGCCTTTGTCGCGCTCATAGGGGAGGGGGAAGCCTCATCGAAAGCAGCTAACGCTCTGAAATTAAACTCGTGCTGGATGCGGCCGTGGGAATTAACGGAATACCCGCAAGCACCCGTCCTGATCCAGAGCCTCGAACACCATCTGGATAGATTGCTTTTCGAGAAGAATGGTTTCACGAGGGGCCGGATCTATTGCGCCGACCCCTCGCGAAGAGCATCGTGTTCGGTGAGTAGCGGGCGCTACGGTTTGGCTGCCGCGGGCGTGACGATGGTCGCCGTTTGGATGCGATCGATGTTGGGGAAATTCTTATCGAGATACGCCTTCCCGTCATTGGTGATCGATCCCTGATCGGGACGCTCGCCATATCCGGCGTACAGCTTCTGGACAACGTCCATGCCGGAAGTAACCTCGCCGAACGGAGAGAAGCCCTGGCCATCGAGAAACGCGTTGTTGCCGAAGTTGATGAAGAGCTGCGTGGTGCGCGTGTTGGGACCGGCGGTGGCAAACGTGAGCGTGCCGGGACGGTTGCTCTGGGTGACGGGATCGTCCTTGAGATTGGCACTCTTCCAGGCGCGGTTGACGGCCGGGTCTCCGCTCAAGCCGAACTGCACGATGAAATTCGGGACGATGCGGAAGAAAGCGGCGTCAGTGAAGAAGCCGTGCTTCACGAGATTGTAGAAGCGGTCGGCGCCGATGGGGGCCCAGGAGCGCGTCACGTGAATGACGACATCGCCCTTGGTGGTGGCAAATTTCACGTCGTAAACATCGGGGGACTTAGCAGTAAGGGTTGCAGGATTGAGCAAAGCTGGATCGGTCATATGTGTGGTTGTCCTCGGTTTGGGTGCCGCGGCGGGCTTGGGAGCCGCGGATGGTGTCTGCCCCGCGAATACGGCCAGGGGCATAAAACTAAGCGTAAAAATACAGAGCCGGGCGAAACGTCTCATGGCGTTCCCTCCAATTTGCTGGCAATGGCCTCCACATCTTGCATGAGGCGCAATAGATTGCCACCAAGAATTTTTTGTATGTCGCTCTCGGAATAACCCTTTTCGAGCAGCGCTTCGGTGATGCGCGGCAGTCGCGATGCGTCATCCATGCCGTAGGGCATGTCGGCGCCGTCGAAGTCCGAGCCCAATCCCACGTGATCTGATCCGACCAGTTTAACGGCATGGTCGATATGGTCAAGGATTTCCGTCCACTCGACGCGCGGGAGTTTGCCCTGCGCGACGAGGTCGCGAATCATTTTGTCCGCTTCGAGCAGGCGGCAGGCGTGATCTTCGCCGCATAGTTCTTCGATGCGCCGGTCGATTTCTTCGTCGATTCGCGGATCGGCTTTCATGGCGCGGCGGAACGCTTCGCTGAGGAATCCGGCGTGAAAATTGATCTGGACCACGCCGCCTTTTGCCGCGAGCTGCCGGATCATTTCGTCGCTCAGGTTGCGCGGTGCGTCGCACAGGGCGCGGCAGGAGGAGTGCGTGGCGATCACGGGCGCGGCGCTTACGGCGAGGGCGTCCTGGAAAGTCTTGTCGGAGACGTGCGAGATGTCGACCATCATGCCGGCGCGGTTCATCTGGCGGATCACCTGCCTGCCGAAATCGGTGAGCCCGTTGTGGGCGGGCTTATCGGTGGAGGCGTCGGCCCATTCGACGTTCAGGGTGTGCGTGAGGGTCATATAACTGGCGCCGAGAGAGTGATATCGGGCAAGAATGGCCAGGTCGCTGTTGATCAGGTGGCCGCCTTCTATGCCCACCAGGATGGCTATACGGCCGCTGGCGCGGGCTTCGCGAATATCCTGAGTCGTGATGGCGAGGGCGAGGTCGTCCGGATGAAGATCGATCTGGCGGCGAACGGCTTCGATTTGATCGAGGGCCCGCTGGACGGCTGCGGGGCCGGTGACGCTGCCGGGCGTCCAGACTGCGAAGAAAATTGCGCCTACGCCGCCTTCACGCAAACGCGGAATATCCACCGAGCCGTCGGGATGGCGATGGCCAAGAGAGAAGCGAGGGTCGAGCAGCCGTTGAGTAGTGTCCACGTGAGTGTCGATGACAAGCGAGTTGAAATGGAGGCTGCGCGCGCGAGGCGAGAGCGCTACCGGGTTGGCAACATCAGGCAATGATGAGATTAGCCTCCAATTTCCAGGCCGAAGCCGAACTCCCCGGCATCCTGGCATGCTGCAAGTGCCCTGATTTCATGCTGGGGCGAGTACAGGTTACCAGAGCGGTGCATATCGGCACAGTTGCGTCCTCGGCTGCATGCAACCGTCATATCATAACTTGAAGGTCTAGGACCAACTTGCCTACTGCTGCGGATCATCTGACAGAGCTTAAAAAGTGGGCGGCGGAGCTTGCCCGCAAGGGGAACGAAGAGGAAGAAGTACGGCTGAACCGGGCTGTGGAATTGATCGCTGAGACGTTTGAGGTTAAGCTGCACGAGGTGGCCATTCTCGGGCTGACCCCCGACGGGCGCTCGCTGCGGTTCCTGGCCCCGGAAACACTGCGCGCCATCGGGCAGATTCCGCTCTCGAGTGGAAGCGCCCTCGCCGCGCGAACGATGCGGGAAATGCGCCCGGAGATTGTGAATCACTTTCATGTGGTGCCACATGCCTCGGTGTTCGAGGGAGTGCCGGTGGCCGAAGACCAGCGCGCGGAGCCAATCCAGAAAATTATGAGTTCGCCGATCATGCTCGGAAGCAAGGCGCTCGGGGTGCTGCAGGTATCCCGCAAGGGTAAGGGACCGCTCGAGGCCGGGCCTGATTTCACTCCCCTGCAGCTGCGCCATTTGAAAACTATCTCCGACGCGCTGGCTCCCTGCCTCCTGCTCTGCGCCAGGGAATAGGGCTCGAGGAATCAGGAATTGAAGACGCCCCGGGGATTTCTAGTAAGCACGCTTTTTTTCGCCGGCCTGATTGCTGCAGGCACATCCTTTCTGGAAGTATCCGCCGCGAGGCGCCTACCGGCCGAGAACGTCTCCCTCACGATTCTTGATACTACCGATGCTCATGGACGCATCGAGCCCTGGGATTATTACGCGAATAAGCCCGCCAATCTCGGAATGGCCAAGATTGCCACGCTGATCAGGGAAGCGCGGGCGGAGGATCCGGACGCGCTTCTGGTCGATTGCGGCGACACCATTCAGGGCACTCCTCTTGCGTACTATTTCGCGGAGAAGGACACCTCGAAGCCCAACCCGATGATTGCCGTCTTCAACCTGCTTCACTACGACGCGATGGCGGTGGGAAACCACGATTTCAATTTTGGCGAAGAGGCGATGTGGAAGGCGAAGGGCGAGTCGAAGTTTCCATGGCTCGCCGCCAATATTAAGCAGACATACACGCAGGGCGTTCCTTACTTCCCGCCGTACGTGATCAAGAACGTGAAAGGTGTGCGCGTCGGCATCGTGGGATTTGTTACACCGGGAATTCCGCACTGGGAAATTCCCGATCATTACAAGGGTTATCAGTTCGAGCCCATCGTGCAGGCGGCAAAACGCGTGATTCCGGAAGTGCGCGCGAAAGCGGACCTGCTGATCGTGATTCTGCACTCGGGCTTTTATCGCGATCCGGTGAACGGCGAGGTGTGGCCGGATCAGTTCGGGGGCGAGAATGCGGTGTCTAATCTCGCGGAAGAGGTTCCCGGGATCGACATCATCTTCTTCGGCCACACGCACAGCCAGTTGCCGGAAAAGTTTATCAATGGCGTCCTGCTGACCCAGCCGAAAAACTGGGCCATGGCCATAGCCCGGGCCAACGTTACGATGACTCACAACGCTCCGGGGCACTGGGAAGTTGCTTCGAAACACTCCAGGATCATCCCCGTAACAGCGCAGGTGGCTCCCGATCCAGAGGTTACGAAGCTTGCGGAGCCCTACCAGGAAGAAACCGAAAAATATCTCGATACGCCCATCGCCAACTCAACCAAGGACCTTTCCGGCGCGCATGCCCGCTATGAGGACACTCCCCTGCTGGACGTAGTCCAGAATGCGGAGATGGATGCGGGGCAAGCGGACGCGTCGATGGCGACAATGCTCTATGCGGGGGTGCGGATTCCTCCCGGACCTGTAACGGTGCGGGAGGCCGCCGCGCTCTATATTTACGAAAACACTCTCTATGTGGTGCAGATGACGGGTGCGCAGCTCAAAGAGGCTCTCGAACACTCGGCCGGTTTTTTCTCGCAGTGGCCGCTACGCGAAGGGGAAACCGAAAAACTCCCCTCGTATAACGCAGATCAGGCCGCAGGAGTGTCCTACCAGATCGACCTCACCCGCCCGGTAGGCGACCGGATTCGCGATCTGCAGTTTCATGGCAAGCCACTGGATCCGGCGCAAACGCTGCGCGTGGCCACCAACAATTACCGGTACACGGGCGGGGGCGGCTATTCGGTGTACAAAGGTTTGCCGGTGGTGTATCGATCGACCAAAGAGATTCGCGAAATTGTGATCGACTATCTGACCCGCACGAAAACAATTCCCACCAGGGCGGCCGGGAACTGGAAGATGATTCCGCCGGAAGCCGTGGCCGCGATCGAGACGGAATCGGATGACAATCCGGGAGCTCTTACAAAATAACAGAGTTCAAAGCATTCGGGAACGACACCCAGAGGCTCGTAGCTCGCGATTAGGCGAAATTTTTACGCAACTGTAATGATTCCAGCGTAATAATCATTGACATCATTGGGCATGCTTGTTAATTTTCAAGCCGCGCAAAAAATTCCTGATTAAATCAGCGGAGGCACAGCAACCCGGCTCATGGCGTTTGTCGCGAAACAGATTTTTCTCACAAAGGGAGTCGGTAAACACCGCGAGCGTCTCTCGAGTTTCGAGCTGGCGCTGCGAAATGCGGGAATTGCGGCGTGCAACATCGTCCGCGTATCGTCGATTTTTCCCCCTCATTGCAAACTCATCTCGCGCACCGAAGGGCTCAAGCATTTGAAGCCCGGCCAGGTGGCGTTCACCGTCATCAGCGAGAACCAGACCCGCGAGCCGCACCGGTTGATCGCGGCGGGCGTCGGCCTTGCGCTCCCCGGCGACAAATCGATGTACGGATATCTTTCCGAGCATCACTCGTTCGGCGAGACCGAAGAAGTGGCCGGCGAATACACCGAGGAACTCGCGGCGGAAATGCTGGCCACGACGTTGAACGTGGAATTCGACCCCGATCTTTCCTGGGATGAAAAAAAAGAAGTCTACCGCATCTCCAACAAGATCGTCCGCACCATGAACATCACGCAGTCGGCCGTCGGAGACAAGCGCGGCCTGTGGACCACCGTGCTGGCCGCCGCCATTCTTCTCGGCGAAGACGACTGATCGCGAAGTTCCCTTCCAAAATTAAGTTCAAGAGATACCCTCGTCGGTCCGCTCTTTCGGGATGACAACGAAAGGCACCGGCTGCGCGCGCCGTCAACAGGCCGGTCGGCAACCCGTAGCGCTTTCTTACACAACAATCCCGGCACCGGGAAGCAGACGCTTCAGGCCGGCAGGCTGCTGACTGCCGGAGCCGGCGCCGGGATTATTTCCGGGCGATCGAAATTGAGAACGTAGGTCTTCAGGAGTTCGGCCAGGCCGGTTTTGCTGATGGGCTTCGCAATGTAGTCGTCCATGCCCGCATCGAGGCACATTTCGCGGTCTCTTTTCATGGCGTTGGCCGTCATGGCGATGATGGTGGAGTGCAGTTCCCCGCCCTCGCGTCGCCGGATCTCCTTGGTAGCCTCGAAACCGTCCATCACGGGCATCTGGCAATCCATGAAAATAATGTCGTAGGGAATCTGTTCCAGGGTGTCCACGGCTTCCTTTCCGTTTGCAACCACGTCCACGCGGCATCCAAGACGCTGCAGGAGGCTGGAGGCCACCCGCTGATTCACCGGGTTGTCGTCGACGACCAGGATGCGAGGCCTGACAGAGTCCTTCGAGAACGTTCGCTTCTCTTGAAAGGAGCCTGCGGCCTCAGCCACGGTAAAGCGAGTAACCAGCGGCAGGTTCTCCGTCGAATTCCGCGCATTGGACCACACCGTCCGCAGGATTTCGAGAAGCGCCGGCGCCCGGGTGGGTTTGCCCAAATAAGCGGCGAAGCCGGATTCCTTCGCCCGCTTGGCATCTCCGCGGCGGCCTCGCGAAGATAGCATCACGAGTATCGTGTCCTTGAGGCCCGGGTCCTGCTTCACCTCTTTGGCAAACGTCAATCCGTCCATGCCGGGCATTTCGTGATCGGCGATGACAATCTGAAACGGATCGCCCGCATGGCTCGCCGCATGCAAGGCCGCGAGCGCTTCAGGCCCCGAGGACAAGCAGGAATTGCGAAGCTTCCAGTGGTCCATCTGTTCACGGATGACGAATCGATTGATGGAATTATCGTCCAGGTATAGAACCCGCAGCCCCTCAATGGCGACGTCACTGACCTGCTGGAGCTGCGAAGTATCGTCCAGCGCGAGCGGCAAAGTGAAGGCGAACGTGGACCCTTCGCCGACCTGGCTGCACACCTGAATCTCGCCGCCCATCAGATGCACGAGCCGCTTGCAAATCGAAAGCCCGAGGCCGGTGCCGCCGTACTTGCGAGTCGTCGAAGCGTCCGCCTGGGTGAAGCGTTCAAAGATGGAGTCGAGCTTATCCTGCGGAATTCCGATGCCGGTATCCTCGATAGTAAAGCGTACATTCGCCTTACCGGCGCCAATCTTGACGCACTCGACGTTGAGGTAGATGTGCCCCTGAGACGTGAATTTGAGCGCGTTCCCGATCAGATTCACCACGATCTGCCGGATGCGGCCCGGATCGCCGATGAAACGCAGCGGCAGCGCCGGGTCATAGCGAACGATGAGTTCGAGATTTTTGTCCTGCAACCGGGACTGAAAGAGTTCGGTGGTCTCTTCCACGGCGACGAACAAGTCGAACGCGATCGGCTCGATGGTCAGCTTGCCCGCCTCGATCTTGGAGAAGTCGAGGATGTCGTTGATGATCGAAAGCAGGGCCTCGGCGGAATGCCGCAGCGTGAGCGCATATTCCTTTTGCTCGGGGGCAAGTTCGGTATCCAACAGAAGCCCCGCCATTCCCAGCACACCGTTCATGGGGGTGCGAATCTCGTGGCTCATAGATGCGAGGAATTCGCTCTTGGCCAGGTTGGCCGCCTCGGCAGTTTCTTTCGCCTGCTTCAGCGCGAGTTCGGCGGTTTTGCGGTCGGAGATATCGAGGAAGGTGATCTGGATGGCGCTGATGCCGGTTTTGGGGTCCTGGATGACGTTTGCGTTGCCCAAGGTCCAGATGGGTTCGCCTGCTTTTTTCTTCAGGCGGACTTCCCGGTCGGTGACCTGGCCGAGGCGAACCACGGACTCGACGAAGGCGTCACCCTCGGCAGGATCGGCACACAGGATGTTCGCGGGAAGGCCGATCAATTCACGCCGCGAGGGATAACCAAGGGCTCTTGCGCAGGCGTCGTTGCAGTCGAGAATCGTGCCGTCAAGGGCCGCCTTGCAGATGGGCGACAGCGAGCGTTTGAACAAAAGGCGGTAACGATCTTCGCTGGCGGCCAGCTCCAGCTGCTGCGTCTGGAATCGGCGGTCGATGGCGGATGTGATCAGCGTCGTTGCGAGAATAATCAGTGTGACGATCGCGATACCGGCGATGCCCACCGAGGTCACTGGAACCGCGAGCGAGGTATCGCCCTCGATGGGCGACGGAGTCCACGTCACCGCGGCCATTCCGGTGTAATGCATCGAAGCAACCGCGAAGCCCATCACCACCGCGCTCGAAAGCTTTGCAAGATTGAACTGAGACGCCGACCGGTAACGAAAGGCGAGCACCAGCGCCGCCGCCGAAACAACGACCGCAATCACGATCGACGCCGCAAAGATTGCGCGGTCATAGTGGCACATGGCGGGAACCCGCATGGCCGCCATCCCGATATAGTGCATCGAGGCGATTCCGCCTCCCATCGCGACGCTGGCGAGAACCACGGATCCCGGCGCGAGATCGTGCCGGCTGACGCAATACAGCGCTACCGCGGAAGAGAGAATTGCCGCGCCCAGGGACGCCAGCACGGTCGGCAGGTCGTACAAGACTGAGAACGGCAGGATGTAGGCGAGCATTCCGATGTAGTGCATCGACCAGATGCCGATTCCCATGGCCACGGCGCCGCCGCCCAGCCACGCGAACCGTGAGCGGGCTTCGGCGACAGCGGTGCGGCCGGCCATGTTGATGGCTGCGTCGGCCGCGCCCATGGCGATGAGGACGGAGAGCGCCACGAGGCGCAGATCGTAGTGGTGAGGGATCGATGTCAGCATCGGCGACAAGGCAGCACCCCGCAATGTGATGGGAAGACTGAGACAGCCGAGTCAGCCAGAAGCGTCACGCACGAGTGCAAAGCAAGCCGCCCGCGCTTCCCAAAAGTCGATTGAGTTGTATTGTTTCCCAGCAGAAGGGGGTACTACCTGGGGAACTTCCACTCCAATATCTCGCACGGCAGCGATCCCGTCAATTACTAACTTACTTGGATAACTGATCTTGCAGGTGCTGCCACCCCGGCATGGAGCCCGCCGCGTGGCGGGTTCCCCGATAAGCCGGGGCCTGGTTCTGGGGATGGCGAAAAGTACCAGATACTCTTACTTCACACACTTCTGCCGATAATGGGACGCGGACGAAGGTTCCCGTCTATCCTAATCTTGGCTTAATCTGGCCCCGAACTCGGCCTGGCACATAGGCTCCCTATGCCCTCTCCAACGGACCGGAACAAGGACTTCCCTGCCCCTGCGGGGATGCGCCCCGATTGGGGATCGAAGTCAGGACAGACCGTTCTACTCAGCGATATTCCCGATGTCGCAGCGCTCACAGGCGAAGCGACCCCCGCACCGCCCTTGGCGGACCCTGCTTTGGGCTCGGCTGCTCTGGCTGCACTGGGGCAACGCTACGACATCCTCGCCGAAGCCGGGCACGGAGCGATGGGGAGCGTCTACAAGGCGCGCGACCGCGAAACGCAGCAGGTGGTGGCCCTCAAGCTGGTCAAACCGGAATTTGCGTCCGACCAGACCATGATGGAGCGGTTCAAGAACGAGCTGCTTTTTGCCCGCAAGATCACCCACAAGAGCGTTTGCCGCGTGTACGACTTCAACCGCATCGGCGGCGTGGCGTATACGTCCATGGAGTTCGTGGAAGGCGAGAGCTTGCGTTCGGTGCTCAGCCGCTTTGGCGGAATCCCCCTGCGCAAGGCCATCGATCTTACGCTGCAAATCTGCTCGGGGCTCAAAGAGGCCCACGCGCAGGGGATCGTACACCGCGATCTGAAGCCCGAAAATGTGATGATCGATTCGCAGGGAAACGTCAAGATCATGGATTTCGGGATCGCCCGCTCGATGGAGTCCGCCACGCGGCTCACCGGCTCGATGATGGGAACCCCCGCTTACATGGCGCCGGAGCAGGTTTCCGGCAAGCCCGTGGACTACCGCACGGATATCTACTCGCTGGGCCTGGTGCTCTACGAGGTTTTCACGGGCAAGCAGGCGTTTGCTGGGGAGAATCCCGTGACTGTTGCACTCAAGCAGGTGCAAGGGACGCCGGTGCCGCCGCACGAGATTGAACCGACGATTCCGGTGTCCATCGAGCGCGCCATTTTGAAGTGCCTGGAAAAGGAACCGGCGAGGCGGTTTCAGTCCATCACCGAATTGGAGAGGGCGATTACTTCGTCCGGAACCCGCGCGGTTCTTGCTTCGGGAGGGGACGGGGCGAACGTACTCCTGAATCGGCAGGCAATCGCGAAGCCGGCTGCGGCTGCTGTTTCCACGATTGCCGGACCGCGGCCCCGCACCCTTTCCAAGGCGACATCCCCTCTTGTCTGGATCCTGCTCGGAGGCTGCATCGTGGCCACTGCTGGCAGCGGACTTCACTGGGCAGGTGTTTCGCGAGCTGCAAAAAATCTGCCGCCGCCCGCTCCGTTAGCTGCGCCGGCGCCGCCCGAATTCGCACTGGAGAAAACCGAGAGGCCGAAACGCGATCGGCCGCAGGCTGTGCCGGTGCCCGAGGCGGCCTCCCAGGGTGTGGAAACGCCGCTGAGTCAGCCATTCCCGGCGCCCGGGGTCGCCGCACCCGTCGCTGCCACTTCAGCCGCTGCATCGGGGACGAGTGCTCCTGCAAGCGCCACGCCCGCTCAAGCATCGCCGGACGCCGCCACTTTGTCCCCGGCTAATTCGCTGCGGCCACGCAGAATGCCCAATCAGGATGGCGCTGGGACTTCCACGAATGGAACGGGAATCACCTACCTGTGGATCGGCAGGTTCATGCGGGAAGACCGCGCGCAGGATTCCGCGAAGAAGATCGAAGACGCCGGTTTGCCGTCCGTGGTGGTCCCCCGGCGCAATCCGAATGGCGAGTTTTTCGTGGTTCTGTCTGGACCGTTCGGAGCGAAGAAGGCATCCGATGCTATGGGGCAGCTTAAGGGCCTCGGCTTTACCAACATTCACCCGATCAAGAACCTGATTCTCGATAAGAAACAGAGTCCCTGATGGATTTTGGAGCCCGCACCGATAC
>CAZRKW010000063.1:0-18486 GCA_964600355.1 uncultured Acidobacteriaceae bacterium | reverse complement strand
CCGCGGGGATCGTTTTTACGTTCTCAAGTGAAGTTGTGTCGATCAGATCGAGGCCGCCGGGAACCTGGCCGATGCAGACCACGACCCATTTTCCGTCCCGAGTGACCGCCAGATCGTTGGCATGGCAGCTCAGAGGTATCTTTTTGATCTCGTTTCCCGTCTTGCGATCGACAACGGTGACCACGTTATCGGGGCCCTGCGTAATGTAGAGCTTGCTTCCGTCGGGAGAGAAGTCGACCGCTTCGGGAACCTCGATGTCTTTGATCTCGCCGACAACTTTATTATCTTTGGTGTCGATGATCGAAATAGTGGTCCCGGCATGGTTGGTGATATAGATGCGCGCCGTGGCAGCCGCTAGCGGCATCGCCAGCAATATCCAGACCCCACCCAGCTGCCCGAGCCTGCGGAAACATACTTTCATCGAGTTGACCTCATCGGAGCGAAGCGCTACTTACCATCCGGTCGCAGAGGGTACTGAAGGCGCGAAACCAAGTCAAGTTCTGCCGGTTTGCACCTTTATCGGGTTTCAATCTTGAAGAGAACGCCTCGCTACTTGGACGGCGCGGACTTGCCGGAAGGCCTTCCTAATTCCCTTTCGAAGTAACTCGCCTCATCTTCGGGGATGCAGTAATCCTCCTGGATTTCCCAGTTCTTCAAATCGAAATCGATTTGCCATCCCCAGGGAGCGGTGTAAATCTTCGGGTCGTCGATGGTGAAAGAAACCTTCATATGATCGTGGTCCGCGCGGTGGAAACGCTCGGTCAACTTAAAGGCGTCGCTATGCGGATGCCCGGCGGCATCGACCCAGGTCTTGTCGTTAAAGTTCGCGGTCTCAACTACGAGATCGTCACCGTCCCAGTGCCCGATTGAATAGCCCATCCACAGAGAATCGGAATCCTTGGGCATCTCCCGGCCGTCCATCCAGACCGTGCGCCACACATGATAGCCTTCGTGGAAAATAAAAATTCTCTGGGGCGTCTGCAAAATCTCGAACGGATGACTGCTGTTGAAATAAGCATGCGGCAAGCCGGGAGGATGGCAGGTATAGGTGGGATCGATCGTGATGGGGCGGCCTTCTTTCGTTTCATGCGTGTTGAAATCGAATTGAGCCTGCCCGGCCGGCGTGAACGGGGCAGTTTGCTTGGGAGGCGCGATGTTTCGGGGATTCCAGACACCCGACACGTCATGGGCCATGCCGATTCCCGATTTGTCCGGAGCCGGCGCTTGCGCCAGCACGCACGGAACAAAGGCAAGCATCGCCACCAGCAAACTTCCAGATACTTTCGCCAAACGAATTCTCATCTTTTGACCTGACATTTATTCAAATATTAGTTTGAAGCGACCTGCTTGGAACCCACCCCGGTATCGAGGTAGCCGATTCGGCCCACCCAATATTCCGTAAACCAGATCTTCCCGTCGGCATCGACGTCGATAAACCGCGGCGTGGAAGGGCGGGTCGGCAGCGGATATTCGATGAATTTTTCCGTCTTTGGATCGAATTGCGTGATGTTGTCGCCGCTCTGGTCCGCGTACCAAATAAGCCCGGTTTTCTTGTCTTCGATGATCCCATAGGGAGTCGCGCCTGCGGTCGGGGGTTGATACAGACGGAATGTTCCGGCTTTCGTATCGAGCTTTCCGATCTTGTGATCGTAGTAGGCGCTGAACCACACGTTATCGTGCTGGTCCACCGCGATTCCGCGGGACATGTGAATCGGCGGGAAAAACTCCTTCACTTCGCCCGTGGCCGGATCCAGCCGCACGAGCATGCCCAGGTCGGAAATGCTGGCCCAGATCGCGCCCTTCGAGTCCTGCGCCAGATGATAAACGGTCCCGGCCGGCGCGGAAGCGGGATCCGCGGGGACATCCTTCCAGGGCCCCAGCGCATTTTCCGGAAATTTCGCCGGGACAGGGAATTTGTAAGACTTAAACTTCGACGTCTCGACGTCAAAGTTCAAAATCTCGCCGGCGCCGCCGGAGAGCCAGACGTTTCCCGCGCGATCGATCATCGGCGTGTGCAGGCGCTCGCCATCCGGGTCCTTGAAGTAATTGATTTGATTCGTGGCGGGATCGATCACCGCAAGGTTGGGCGACGTTTTGTTGCGCATTCCCTCGGCGTACCAGACGCGGCCATCCTTGCCGACGGCCCCGGTGTGCGGATGCGGAGCGGGAAATTCGAGGAACGTCTCCGTCTTGATGTCAAAACGGCCGATGTGATTGTGGCCGCAATTCGCATCCGGGGGGTTGGGCGTGCTGGGCGTGAAGCGCCCGCACACGGCGGGATCGAGGCCGCGATTCCCTACTTCGCTGAACCAGGCGATGCCGCGCTGCGAATCCACCGCGATGCTGTGGGGAAAGCCATCGCCGCCGGACGGAGCGGTCCACTCAACCACGGTTGCCTTCAAAACCGCGTCCGAAAGCTCGGCGTGGTGAACGTCGGATTGCGCCGGAGGCGGGGAATCCGGGCCGAAGAAGCGGGAATCCGGGCCAAAATATTTACCCAGGGCCATGCTGAGGGCATCGAGCTTCGCTGGCGTGAATACCGGCTGGTCGCGGCGGCCGTTGGTCATCGTGGGAAGAAAGCTCTTCCACTCATCGACGCTCTGGCCCGTGCGGTGCATAACCACGGCAAAATCGTGGCATTCCACGCAGGTGGACCTCAGGAGCCTGCCGTCGGCGTCATCGGGAATGAAGCGGTCGATTTCCGCGCCCGAAAGGCGCGTTGCATCCCACTTCGGCGTGAGGGTGAAATTCGTGTCACCGGGCTGAGCGGTGTCTTTCGTTTGCCGCTTCACCACAAACCCGAAGGCGCTGGCGGAAACCTCGTACGTGCCGGGAGCGACAGCGATTTCATAGCGGCCGTCCGCCTGCGTGAACCGGGAGATCGCCTTGACGCCCGATCTCGCCCTGATCACAGCTCCACGAACGGGCTTGCCGCCGGCATCGGTCACAACTCCCTGGAGGGCAGCGCCCGCCGCGCCGAAAGAAGCCGTCGCGCAGGCCGCGGCGACGAAGAACAACAGCATTCTGGCAGCTCGCATAGTAGTCCTCCTTGAGGAAGGCTTTCGCTGCGTAAGGGGCTGAAAGGAACTCTGTGGAGTTGGATTGAAAGCACCCATCGCAAACTGCCGCTAAGCTAGAATACGCACAAATACATGTCAAGGTCTTTTACTTCCAACGCGCGCTCTTCTAGAATTTCGCTGGCGAGTTTCGCCTCATAGCACATTGAGATCTTAGCGTGGGCCGAAGAATTGGGCCGGTGCGTTTGTGCGCGGCGGCGTCTCGCGTCTCGGTCGGCATTCAGGAGCGTGGCGAGTTGGAAATCGGGGCGGTGGAGAAATCCTGGAAAAATTATGCGGCCTGGGTGCTTTTGGCGGCTGCGGCTATTTATCTGACCAGCATAATTTCGCCTCCGTCTCTGATGGACGACGTGGATGCGGTGCAGGCGCAGATCGCCCGCAACATGCTCACCTCCGGGGACTGGGTTACGGCGCGTCTCGATGGCGTGGTCTATTTCGAAAAATCTCCGCTGATCTACTGGCTGATCGCCATCACTTACAAGCTCTTCGGCGTGCACGACTGGGCGGCGCGCATCCCCATCGCACTCTCCGCGATGGGGCTGGCGTGGCTGACGGCGAGCTTTGGGAACTGGGCCTTCGGCAGAAAAGCGGGCTTCTACGGCGGACTGGTGATGTCTACCTGCGTGGGACTCTGGCTATTCACGCGCATTTTGATACCCGATGTGATGCTCACTTTCATGATTGCGCTCGCCATGTGGGCATTCCTGCGCGTGTTTGATGACGAGGAAAAGCACCCCCGGGCGTGGGCCTGCGTGCTGGCCGCGAGCCTGGGGATCGGCTTGCTGCTGAAGAGCCTGGTCGCTCTCGTGTTCCCGGTTGCGGCTGGGCTGCTGTTTTTGTTTTTTACGGGGCGGCTGTTTTCATGGAGGGAATGGAAGCGGCTGCATCCCGTAGCCTGCGTTTTTATAATCCTCGTGATTGCCGCGCCCTGGCACATTCTGGCCGCGATCCGCAATCCGCCCACCTTCGCCTGGACGCTCACCAGCATGCCCGGGCACTATCAGGGATTTCTGTGGTTTTACTTTATCAACGAGCAACTACTGCGCTTCCTCAATTTGCGGTATCCGCGTGATTACAACACGGTGCCGCGCGTCTGGTTCTGGCTGTTTCATCTGATATGGCTGTTTCCGTGGAGCGTGTATCTTCCCGCCGTCGCCAGGCTTTCGTTCCGACCGGTTGATCGCGCGGGCCGCACACGCCTGCTGGCGCTCTGCTGGACGGGCTTTATCCTGATCTTTTTCACTTTTTCCACAACGCAGGAGTATTACTCGATGCCGTGCTATCCGGCGCTGGCGCTGCTGCTCGGTTCGGCGATGGCGGAAGGCAGCGCATGGATTCGCCGCGGGACGCGCGCACTCAGCGTGATCTCAGGAATGGCGTTCCTGGCTGCGGTCGCAATTCTGATTGCGGTGCGGCACGTGCCGCGTCCCGGCGATATATCGGCGGCGCTGAGCAGCCATCCGCAGGTCTATTCCCTCTCGATGGGACACATGGAAGACCTGACGCTGAACTCGTTCGCGTACCTGCGCGCGCCTCTCGCAATTGCGGCATGTGCGTTTCTGGTGGGGGCTCTGGGCACGATGAGAGCAAGAGCAGCCAGCGGGTTTCTGGCCGCGGCGCTCATGATGATTGTCTTCTTCCAAGGGGCGCGGCTCGCGCTGAACAGGTTCGATCCGCTGCTGTCTTCGCGTGATATGGCGGCGCTCATCGCGCGCAGCGCTCCCGGCCGGATCATCGTGGATCACCACTACTACACGTTCTCTTCCATCGCCTTCTACACGGGGCAGCCCGAATTGCTGCTGAACGGCCGCTGGAATAATTTCGAGTATGGCTCGAATGCGCCGGGCGTGCCGGACGTTTTTATCGACGACAGCAAGTTGCGCGCGTTGTGGCCGGGGCCGGAGCGGTTTTACCTCGTCGCGAAAGCGGATCAGCTTCCGCGATTTGCAAACCTGCTTGGAAGCGGGCACTTTCAGATCATGAACACGAGCGGCGGCAAAATCCTGCTCACGAACAGTTCTGCGCCGCAGCCCTGAAGGACATATTATTTGCGGCCTTCGCGCCGCTGGGCGATCACGACTCCGCGCGGCGTCGAGAGTAGTACAGCGGAGATCAGGCCTTCTTGCTCGAGCCTAAGGGCCGCGTCGCGCACGATCTTGAAGTGTGAACTGGCGTCATGGATCACCAGGACTCCTCGTGGATCGAGGCTTGGCAGCAACCGGCGAATCTCCGCTTCGCGATTGGCGAGGTGGCTATCGCTATAGAGGAGATCGATCGTGCCTTCGATGTTGGTCTCCAGGCTTGACTCCAGGCGCGACTCAATCCACGGAGCTAAACCGGAAGCCTTGAAACGTTCCTCGGCCCTCGCGCGAATGGCCGGATCGAACTCGATTGTAATCACCTTGCCGAATCCATTTTCTTTCACGCCTTGCGCGAGCTTTACCGTGCCATGGCCAAGAAACGTACCGGTTTCGACGATCAGCCTGGGCTTCAGCGTGGTCACGAGCGTCTTGAGGAAATCGAGAACCTCCACTTCAGTCGTTTGCGAATCGAGCATTTTCCAAAGCTGCGGCTGCGGGCATTCGGGAGTGGGCGGTGTGTACTCCGCCTGGGCGAACTGCTCGTCTCCTGCCACGCGTTCCAGAATTCGCAATCCCTCGTACTTTTTCATGAACGGAGGAACAACCACCGCAATCAGCACGCCTCCAGCGATCAACACGAGTAGCGCCAAGAGGTCCGCGTGGACCATCACAGATTGATTTGCATGAAGAAAGACCGTGGCGTCCAAGGCGATTGCCAAACCCGCAAAAATGAGTCCTTCGGCAAACAGCAATCCCGCCGGACGCTGGAACTGAATCTGTTTCCCTCCTTCGATCCAGATCACCGGGAAGAAAACGACGCAGAGAAACAGGCCAAGCACGTTCGGCGAGCGTAGCGGAAGTACGCCTTCCGACACCGCTTGCGGGAATAGGCCGGCGGCCAGTGCCATCGCGAATGCAGCCGTCAAGGCTGGAGCCAGAAGATCGAGCATCGATAGCGCGGGGAGCCGGGTCACATCGCCTGGGCGTATACGCCGGCGTCGAAGATCGATGAAAAGCATGGCAAAGAACGCGGCGCCGCCCAGAACAAGGGCAGCAGCGGAGTGTGAAAGACCCATGGGCGCGCAGTATATCTTCAACGCGGACAGCCTAACAAGACGACGGGCGCAAATAGCATGAAAGCCGGCCCGGAGTCTTGCTGAATCGCAGAGAGGAGCGAGAACGTGACTTGCCGTTGACACAATTGCGCGGGAAAGCTAGGCTCTCGGTCGGCTAGCAGACCGAAGAGCCGGTGACGTAAGGCCGACGCCGTTCACGTCTTTTCATATAGGAGACACCAAAATGGGCCAGGATATTTCGCGACGCGAAATGATGGGGACCGTTGCAGGAGCAGGGTTGGCAGCCGCCGGGATAACGTCCGCCGCTTCCCTGCCGCAAACCTCCGCCACGCACGCGCCATCCGACCGGGTGTTCGACATTCATGCGCATTTCGATCCGCCTTCGGAAAACTTTGCCGATTTTGGCTCGCCCGATGAAGTAATCGCCAAAGACTACGCCCAGCGCGTCAAGTATCTGGACCGCAATGGCATCGAGCAGTCCGTGCTGACCACCGGATTCACCTACAGGAGAACCGAGGGCATCGCCAGCACCAGAAAGATGAACGATCTAGCCGCGAATTACATCGCGAAGCACTCCGACCGCTTTCCCGTGGCACTCGGAACGGTGCAATTGTCCGATGGCGAGGCCTCCCTGGTGGAACTGGAACGCATGGCAAAGGACCTGAAGTTTCGCGGCGTGATCTGGCACCACGGGTACACCGGCTTCAACATCGATCATCCCTTCATGCGCCCCCTTTTGCGGCAAGCACGCGACTTGAAGCTGATTCCATTTATCCATTGCCGCCAGCCGGAACACGAAGCGCTCTGGAGGCTGGAGATTCTGGCGGAGGAGTTCCCGGACATGACGTTCGTGGCCCTCGACACGTTCACCACCGGCGACGACCGCGATCATGCCGCCCAGATATTACAGCGGCGAAAAAACATCCTCTGCGACACCGGGGCGTGCGTCTATAACGGCGAGCGAACCATTGAAACCTTTGTGAAGCGAT
The DNA here is from genome assembly GCA_964600355.1 of uncultured Acidobacteriaceae bacterium. Classification (GTDB taxonomy): domain Bacteria; phylum Acidobacteriota; class Terriglobia; order Acidiferrales; family UBA7541; genus Palsa-295. The sequence goes on along the minus strand of CAZRKW010000063.1, from coordinate 11,263 downwards.
TCGGGGCGGAGCGCTTGCTGGTGGGATCGGACGGAAATCCCAGCCTGAACCTGCAAATCGTGCGGAACGCGCAGCTCTCGCCCCAGGAGAAGCAGATGGTGCTTTCCGGAAACGCAAGGAAGCTGCTGAATCTGTAGGAGTCCGCGCCACATCGCAGCGATTCAAAGGGAGAACAGATATGAAAGTTCCGAAGAAAATGGGGGTCGCGCTTCTCGCAAGCGCCGCGGCGACGCTGTTGGTTGGAACCATCCACGGCAAGAATCCCGCGCGCAGCGCGGACCCGACTGCTGACACTCTGCCCCAGGATATTTATCCCGATTCCAGAAATCGCCTGCCGCTGCCAAAACGCGAAGATATGTCTCCCGAAGATCAGAAGATTTTCGACGACCTCACCCGCAAATCAGATCTGCCTGTGGGGATCGAGCAACCGGGCGTGCGCTTGTGGGACCCAAAACTCGCGAAGGACACCAACGACGTCGGCCATTATCTCAAGTACGAAACCGGCTTGCCGGACCCGCTCCTCGAGATCGCCGTACTCGTCGCCGCACGCGAACTCGATTGCCAGTATGAATGGACGCAATGGGAAACCCATGGCCGCGATCCCAAGGATCCCCGCCATATCGACCCCGCCATCATCGATATCATCAAGTACGAAAAGCCTGTGACGGGCCTCGGCGAGAAGGAAGCCGCCATCATCACCTTCGGCCGCGAGACCTTCGGCGCCAGAATGGTCTCTTCCGAAACCTTTGCCAATGTAATGCGCCTGTTCGGCCGCAAGGGCACTATCGACCTGCTCTGGCTGATGGGCAATTATTCCGCAGCAGCCGCCGAACTCACCGCTTTCGACAATCATCTGCGAGCCGATCAGAAACCGCTGCTGCCTCCCATCGCCCATCCGCGGAATCCGGCCCGCTTCGCCGCGGCAGCCGCGAATCCTCTCCCGGCCGACATTTATCCCGACTCCCGCAACCGCCTGCCCCTGCCAAATCGTGAGCAAATGGACGCGGAGGGCCAGAAGATTTTCGACGAGCTCAATCGGAAATCGGAATTGCCTGTCGGAATCGAGCAGCCCGAGGTGCGCGTCTGGGATCCGAAACTGGCCAAGCCTCTGGCCGCTACGAGCCACTATCTCAAGTACGAAACGGGCCTGCCGAACCGGTTGCTTGAAATCGCCGTACTCGTGACGGCGCGCGAGCTCGATTGCCAGTACGAATGGACGCAATGGGAAACGCACGGCCGGGATCCCAAGGACCCTCGCCACATCGAACCGGAGTTGATCGACATCATCAAGTACGAGAAGCCCGTGGTTGGCCTGGGCGAGAAGGAAACCGCCATCATCAAATTCGGGCGCGAAACCTTCGGCCAGAGGAAAGTTTCTTCCGAGACTTTCGCGCAAGTCCTCAGCCTGTTCGGCCGCAAGGGCACCGTGGATTTGCTCTGGGTGATGGCCAACTACTCCGCAGCCGCGGCGGAACTCATTGCTTTCGACAACCAGTTGAGAGCCGATCAGAAGCCGCTGCTTCCCGCTCGATAGCTTTCGGACCCGGGAAATCTCTTTTCGCCAGTATCCCGCTGGCTTGTTGGCATCCCCTCCTTCATCCAGGTCATGGCGTTCGCGTTGGCGTAATCGTAGTAAGTCAGAAACGAAGCGCCGATCAGTCGCGGCAGAGGCTTAGCTGAAAGATATGTACTCCTTCAAGGAGTACGTATTGACAAGGGCTATAAATCATGTACTCTTTAAATGTGTACAGGATGAAAGGAAGCCATCATGCCCCGAGTAGCCGTTAACGACAACAAGCGGATGCAGCTTCGCGTCCGGCCGGAGCAAAAGGCGACGCTCATGCGGGCAGCCGCACTGCGGAACACAGACCTGACGGATTTCATTGTTCAGCTCGCCATGCGCGAGGCCAAAACCGTGATCGAGGAAGCGGAACGGATTCGGTTGTCGGAAAGAGACAGCCTGCTGGTGCTGGACCTGCTGGAAAACCCGCCGAAGCCGAATGCCAGGCTGCGCGCCGCCATTGGCGCGATGCCAAAGCCCAGATGAAGCTGCCGGCCTGGCACGAAGAGCCGGTCTCCAGGAAGCACGACCGCAAGGCGTTCGATTGCGGCGATAGGGAACTAAACGATTTTCTGCAACGCTACGCACGTCAAAGCCACGATCTCGGCGGCGCGAAAACCATCCTCGCTATCGACAACGCCGATAACAAAACAATCTTAGGTTTCTACAGCCTGGCACCGGGCGCGGTCGCCTATGCCGACACGCCTGGGATTGTGCGGCGCGGCCTTGCGCAGCACGATGTGCCGGGGTTCCGTCTCGCGCGCATTGCGACGCATGTCCGCGTGCAAGGACAGGGCCTCGGCGGCCAGCTTCTGGCCGCGGCCGCGCGGCGCTGCCTGCGCGCCGCGGCCGAGGCAGGCGGAGTGCTGCTGATCATCGATGCGAAGAATGAGCGCGCGGCCAAATGGTATGCGTCGTACGGCGCGCTGCCGCTGAACAACAGACCGCTGACGCTCGTAATGTCGCTTGCAACCTTGGCCGCTGAACTGAAAGCGGCGGGTCAGCTTTAGATTCTCGTTCGTGCCAGGTCAGAAGTAGCGCAAGTTCTACTGGGCCGAGAGTCCCGGGATCCAGTTCACCATCACCGTGATGGGCGATAGGTAGGTGCTCTGGTCCTCCACATTGATCAGGAATCTTTGCCCATCGGGGCTGACAACGTAGTGATTGCGGGTGCTCGAGGTATTGACGGGCGCTCGAAATAGCGGGGTGGGCTGTCCGATGTGCGGCGTGTCGCTGGGATCGAACGGGACGGAGACAATCGAATAATCCGGTGAAAGATAGAATAGCTCCTTCCCGTCTTTCCTCCACATCGGTTCGACACCGCCTCCTATCGAGACAATGCGCTTATCTCCGAGCGACGGGAAACGCTGCACGTACACTTCCTGTGTCCCGGATTCGTCTGAAACGTACGCGAGCCACCGGCCGTTTGGCGAAATTCGCCCTTCTGATTCATTAAACTGCGTGTGCAAAAGCGGAATTGGTTTCCTGTCGCCCGACATCGGCAGAATCACTAAATCGAGCTTGGTGTTGGCGTTCAGAGTCGCGTAGACAAGATAATCACCCGCCGGCGACCAATCGCTCAGAATCTTCCGCTCGTTGTCATTCACGAGAACCTGATCCGCCACGGCGCTGCCTATGCTGCGCACGTACACGGTGAGGCTGTTGTAAGACTCAAAGGCAATGCGGCTGCCATCGGGCGACCACAACGGGTACATCCCCTGCCCTAAACGCGTGCCGGCGTTGCGCTCCAGATCCACCATCCACAAGCCCGGGCCCAGATCCATGGCGACCAACTGTTTCTGGTCGCCGGAAATCATTGGACTGCGCAGAGCCTTCCCTCCCGGAATGGACGCCCCCCGCCGGCCACTCCGGTCAAACCATGCAAGTTCCTGCGTTTTCGATCCGAAGCGGTAAGTGAGCAGGCTCGCCGATGCCGAGATCATCTGCCCGTCCGCGTCATTGGGCGCGGACACATTCCGGGCCACCTCTAAGGGCTTGCCGGTGACCTGGAGGCGTGACGCGTCAAATCGCTGAGCCATGAGGATCTGGTTCTGCACATACAAAAGATAACCGGGAGCCGCATACGTCGCCGCCGAATTGGTTTGCGGCAACACGCGCACTCGCTCGGGGGAATCAAGGGAACCAACGTAACTTCCAGTCTGATCCGGGTTTGAGCTGAGAAGGTAGAAAAGGAAGTGCCGCCCATCGGGCAGGAACTGGGGCAGATTCTGCACAATCTCACCGGCCGATCGGGCGACCGTCGAGACTCGCGCCACGCGGCCAACCGCAGGGTCCACTCGATACAAACCGGTTTGCCAGTCCGAGAAAAGGATCGTCCCGCTGGCACTCCACGTTCCGCCTCCAGCGCTCACGGGAACGGCAGCAATCGGTTTGGGAAGATCTCCTTGAAGATTCACCACCTTGAGTTGGCCGTCAGCGAAAAAGCCGATCATCTCGCTCGTAGGCGACCAGAATGGATGTGAGGCGCCCTCGGTCCCTGCGAGGGACTGAAGGTCGGGCGAATCCATCTGTTTCAAATACAAACGCGCCTGGGCAGATTTGGGATCGTGCGCCACGAACACCATGTAACGGCTGTCGGGCGAAAGAATCCCGCCGGAGGCAAGGATTGCGCCTTCCGGAGCCGGTTGAGTTAGAAGGATCGCTGCTCCGGCAGGGCGTTTGGGAGGACTTAAAAAGGGCCACGCAATCACGCCAACCGCTAACGCTAACGCGGTTGCTGCCAATATCCAGGGATTCAGCCACCGACTTTGCGGTCGCGGCGCAAGCGGAAGCATCTGCACCGGGTCCGCTTCCACGGTCGTGGGCGACGCAGACGCCACGGCGGCAGCTACAGCGGCAGCCGCGATAGGATCGCCGAAAGGCTCAGGAATCGTCCGCACCGGCCCATTTAATCGGTAGCCCCTGCGGGGGACGGTTATAATCAGTCGCGGGTTAGCAGAATCGTCACCAAGCGCACGCCTCAATGCGGACATGCTGTGGACGAGGCTATCCTCGGAAACAGAAACATCTTTCCACACGGCGCTGATCAGGTCGTCTTTGGTGACAGTGCGGTCAGGGCGGGCAGCCAAGTAAACCAGGGCATCGAATGCCTTCGAGGGAACAACGACAGCGTCACCGTCCCGCAAGATTTGGCGAGACGCTACCTCGACAACAATTGGCCCAAAAGCGTAGCCCGCTACAGCTGCGTCTTGAGTAACAGACGCGTCAGCTTTCATCACAACTTCCCCAGATTCGGCAACTTTTAGCCGTTTTCCTCAGGACTTTCGTAAAAACATACTCTATCTTTTGCCACACTGGCAAGGCTGAGTTCGATGCCTTGGGGGGACGAGGTTCCACGGCGGGGGCGCGCGGCAATCGCGTGAGATATGCTGGTGAGGCTTGGTTAAGCCGTTTCCGTCTCTTCCAGATTAAATTAAAATGACGCAGGAGAGCCATTCAATGAATCGCCCGGGCCTGGTATCCATTCAATTTCTTGTTTTGGGTTTCGTTTTGGCGGGAGCTGCGGCAGCAGTGACGGCTGGCCGACAGGCCCGTTCCGCGGAGGCTCAGGCCGAGGCCAGCCTGGTGCCGGTGGACTCCGACGATATCGGCGGGGTGGTGACCGGAACCAAAGGTGCGGAGTCCGGCGTATGGGTGATTGCGGAGACCTCTGACTTCCCGACCAAGCTTCGCAAAATCGTAGTCACGGACGACCGTGGCAGGTTTCTCCTGCCGGATTTGCCGAAAGCGAATTACCGAGTCTGGGTGCGCGGTTACGGATTGGTGGATTCCCAGCCGGTCGAGTCCGCTCCGGGGAAAACTCTGGCGCTGACGGCGGTGGAAGCCCCGGATGCCAAAGCGGCGGCGCAATATTATCCCGCCAACTATTGGTATTCCCTGCTGCACGTCCCGCCCAAGCAGGCTTTCCCCATGAAGGTGGACGTTCCGGCGCCGGTCGGCGGCGGCCCCGCCGTGGGATCGATGACGATCGCCACCCAGGAACAATGGATCAGCCAGTTGAAGGGCTGCGTCATCTGCCATCAGATGGGAGACAAGGCAACCCGGGAGATTCCGCCCGGCCTGGGAAAATACACTTCCACCTTCGAGGCCTGGGAGCAGGTTTTAAGAATCGGGGGTAACGCGGGCGGAGCGAATCTCGTAAATCAGATGGGCCACGAGCAAATGGTGGGTTTCTACGCCGACTGGACCGATCGAATCGCAGCGGGGGAAGTTCCCGAGGCGCCGCAGCGGCCTTCCGGAATCGAAAAAAATCTCGTACTCACGGTGTGGGACGCCGGAGCGCCCACCACGTTCATGCATGACGTGATCAGCACCGACAAGCGCAACCCCACCCTGAACAGCAACGGCAAGATCTACGGCATCGATTACCACAACGGAACGCTGGTAATCATGGACCCGGTGAAGAACACGAACGAAACCATCCCGCTTCCGACAATCGACAATAAGAAGAACATGCGGGCCAATGAAGTGGGGCGCGTGGAGCCGCCCAATCCCGTCCCGTCTCCCTATTGGACGCCCAAGGAATTCAATCCCATCGACGATCCATCGAATCCGAATTCGCTCACGATGGACGAACTCGGGCGCGTCTGGATGAGTTCCGGCGTGCGCGCGCCGCAGACACAGGCGGTTTGCAGGAAGGGCTCGTCCAACAAATTCGCCCAGGCGTTTCCAATCGACTATACCGACCGGCATCTGTCTGTCTACGATCCAAGAACGAAGACCTTCAAGCTGATCCCCACCTGCTTCCGCACGCATCACGTGAACTTTGGTTATGACAAAGATCGCACCGTCTATGCCGACGGCGGTTCACCGAGCGGCGTGAACGGCGTCGTCGGATGGGTCAACACGCGGATGTACGACGAGACGGGGGACGCGATGGCGTCTCAGGGCTGGTGCGCTCCCTACATCGACCTGAATGAGAACGGCAGGTTCGATCCCGAGGTGGACCTTCGCGTTACGGGCAATCCCTACAGCGTGCAGCCAAGCCCGCTCGATGGCAGCGTGTGGGTGGCCTATGCGAGCTATCCCGGAAAAATCCTGCGAATGACGAGGGGAGACAACCCACCGGCAACGTGCAAATTCGAAGTCTACGAACCTCCTTTCGACAATCCGGCAAGGCCGGGTGTCCGGGCGTTCTTCCCGCGCGGCATCGATGTGGACTCCAACGGCGTGGTGTGGACGGCGCTGGCCGGAAGCAGCCAGTACGCGAGCTTCGACCGCACCAAGTGCAGGGTGATCAGCGGCCCTACCGCCACCGGGCAGCATTGTCCCGAGGGCTGGACGCTCTATCCGATCCCGGGACCGAATTTCAAGGGTGTCGACATACAGACTTCCACCGAGTGGGCGTATTACAACTGGGTGGACAAGTACAACACGTTCGGCATGGGCGACAACATCCCCATCGCCAACGGCACCAACTCGGATTCGCTGATGGTCCTGAATCCGAAAACCGGCAAGTGGACGATTCTGCGCGTCCCGTATCCAATTTCGTTCTATCAACGCGGGCTGGACGGGCGCATCGACGATCCGAATGCGGGATGGAAGGGTCGCGGCTTGTGGGCTGGAAACGGCACAAGGACGCCCTGGCACCAGGAGACCGGAAAAGGGCAAGTAAGCACAATCGTCCGGTTCCAGTTGCGGCCCGATCCGCTCGCGAAGTAGCCGTTGGAGTCCCATAGCTTCGACGGACTTCTTATCAGAAATGAGGTGAGCACTTGAAAAGCTTACTCGCTGTGGCTGCGGGAATTGCGCTTGGCGCGGCATTGACTCTGGGGCTCGTGATGCCCAGGGTCGAGGCTCGCGCCGGGGAGAACGCACCTCGATTCCCGGAATTTAAGATGGAGCAGTTGAACGACCAGCAGCGCCCGCTGGGGGAAAAGATCCTCAAAGTGTCGAGCACCGGCACTCTGAGTGGGCCGAACAACTTGATGCTGCGCAGTCCCGAAATGGGCGACCGGCTCTTCATGCTGATCGACTATCTGCGCTTCCACACCTCCATTTCGCATCGCCTGAATGAATTTGCCATTCTGATTCAGGCGCGCCTCTGGACGTCCCAGGTGGAATGGAGGGCGCACTATTCGCTCGCGCTAAAGGCAGGGTTGGCACAGTCGGTTGCCGATGACCTTGCCGAAGGCAAACGTCCGGCGTCGATGCAGCCCGACGAGGCCGTTGTCTACGACATGTGCACGGAGCTTTCGACTAGGCACGAGTTGACCGACGCTACGTTCCAGAGAGCCCGCGCCATTTTCACGGATCAGCAGATCGTGGATTTGACGACTGTCACCGGAACATACGAACTGCTTGCCATGATGCTCAAAACTGCCGCGGACGACGGCGTGCCGGACGGGAAGACCGCGCTCCTCAAGCCGCTTCCTGCGAGATGAGACAGCCAGCACACGGCCCTTCTTACTCGCAGCTTCGGAAACCCGCGAATGAATCATGTCCCGATGAATAGTGCGCTGGATTTTCTTGACTTGAATTTTTATTTGAGGTACTTACAAGGCCCCCAATTAATTGGGGCGATTCGCTCGCACCGCTCTGAGTGAGGGTATTTGAAGTTTCGATAGCAGCTCCAGCAATCTTGGATCAAATCTCGAAGAAGCTTTTGCGCGCCGCCCACCTGACCTGTGTCTTGGCGGGCCATATTAGATGGTGCGCACACTCCATGATCGGGTTGGTTTTCGTGTCAACTCAGCACTGACAGCTAAGTTCGGGTGTTCGCTTCACGGGCGCAGTGCAGGGCGTTGTTCTCAAGGCAAGTTTGCTGTTTTCCTGCCGGACGCCCGGGGTATATGGAAGAAGAGAGTCCACCCGTGGTGATGGGGATTTCCGCAACAGCCTTGCTGATCCTGTTCTGGCCGCACAGGGAGAACAAAGGAGAAACGAATGTCCAATGACATCACGGGTGATTACGATATCGTCGCCCAGTTTTCCACCGACTCCATCAGCCGGATTCTTGCCGCCATGCATTGCGGCCAGCGCTTTCCCCACTCGCTATCCATGCTCGTTGACGATCTCCCGATTTCCAAGTTGGGCATAAGGGCCGCGTCGATCGTTGATAAATTTGGAAAGGCCGTCACCGATTGGAGGCGGGTGAAGTTGGCATCTGCCCCAAGTGTCTCAACTGGACCCTTGAGTGAGGAGATGATACGTACGGTGGATCCGATCGTGAATTGGCATTCCGATCTGTCCTCAATGGAGTCTAACCAGGCCCAGGCATCTTCAGCGCTTCGGGTTTCATCGATCGTCCCGTCTGACAGCTCGTTTATGGCTGGGATAGCCCAACTGCAACTGGGGCCCCCGATCATTGCCTTGATACCCGGCCAGCCCAGCACGGCCCAAGTGCATATGCTGGCCATGATTCGCTATCACGCGAACGACGACACCCTGCCTCTCTCCGAGTTTATGCGCGGCGACGTGATCACCACTTTTGGCGTAGGCCTGCAACCTTCCTCGAACGGCTCCGAGGTCGTTGTAACACCTACCGCAATTCATTTTAATCCGCTTTGGTCTGAGACCCCTCTGAGTGCCAATGACAATGCGGCCATCGACAAAGCGCTCGCCAAGTCTTTGAAGCAAAGTTTCCAGCGTTCCAGCACACCCGTTCCCGCCAATGTGTATAACCTGGCCTTTAAGGGACTTGCAAGACCCGACGTCGTTTGCGCCATGATGAATGCCGTTCCCAACAACGCCGCGAGTCCGGACAGCGTGCAGAATATTTGGCTCGATATCTATCGGTCTCCCGATTTTGTTCTCGCCTTCAATGCCCAGACGATTGTCCCCCCCTTGACTGCGGCCGTGAACGCCGCGATCGATCCCGTTCGCCAGCAACACCTCGATACAACGGTAACAGTGAATTACTGGCTGGGGACGTACACCTTCCATATTTATACAAATATTACTGTTTTGAACGCGACGGTGACACTCGGCGATGATCCCACGCTGGACTCGCCGGGCCTCCCAGGAACAGGCCAAATTACGCTGCAGGTGCCTGTGCAGGTACGCTTTGGCTGGAAAGATAAGCCATTTTTTGTGCCTGATCCGGTGGATTTCGATTTCGGGATGACCCAGCTCTTTACGTTGACGTTAAACGGACGCAATGTGGGCATTCAAAGGCTCGGAGATGTAGTTTTATCCATCCCCAACAACATACCGAGCGACGAAAAAAACACGGCTACGGCCCAAGCCAAGGCATTTTTCGATAATGTCTGGAACTCTCAGCAAGCGCAGATTCAACAGCAGATCAATCAAGCTTTGAGCGCCGACACTCTTCAATCGTTCATCAAGTCTTTGATGAACCCAAAAACTGATTCGGCCTCGTCAGTGATAAAGGCTGTGCTCGGTTCGCCGCAGCGCACTTCGGGAGCACCCCAGGAGATCGATCCCGATCTTGAATATATTTACTATCACATCACGCCGGAGGCGATTCGTTTGCTCGGTACGCTCTCGGTTCCGCCATGGCCCGCCGCGGATGTCGAATTCGAAAAAGACCCCTGGGCGCAGGCAGCGCTGCCGGAATACCGTGCCCTCAACAGCTGGATTCCCGGGGGAATCGTTGAGCAGTATCAATGGGACTTTACCGGCGCCGGAGTAGTCACCGACGCAAATCGTTTTGTGACCGTGAATGCGCCGCCGCTCATAGCCGTTAGCAACCAGGTTTGCCTTACCATTACAGGCCAACGGCTGACAAATGCCGGTCCCATTAGCTATGAGACGGTTACGTCTCGACGAATGTGCCAGCTTACTTCGATTCCGTTGGGGGCCTGGCGTAGCAAGGAGCCCGACTTGTCCCTGAATCGTCCTCGCGTCATTTTGCCGGCACGTGTGCCGGTATCCGGTTCGGCTGCGGCCCGAGGCATTCAAGTGTTGGCGCACGCATCACCCTGGGTACCCGCCGATATGGGCGGCGGCACGGCGAACTTTTTGATCCACCTACCAGCCAATTCTTCGGAGGAAGCCTTTCTGGTGAAGGCATTAGCGCAAAGCGGCCGTACGGACACGACGACCGCCGTGGTCTGCGTCCTCACTCCCGAGCAACTACGGTCGAGCGTCCGATCTCCACATATTCTGTATGCAGATGATTCCGCAGCGTGGGAAAAACTGATCGGAATCAACCAGCGCCCGGCGACGGCGATCCTTGATCCCCGCGGTGACATCGCTTGGCGTCATCAAGGCAAAATGAGTCAGGACGAACTGGCAAGCGTCCTGCGCGATCGACTGGCAGCGGGTGGGCAGTTCTTTCCGCAATTCCTTGAGTCGCCTGTGCGACGCGGGCAGGTGGCGCCTAACTTTTTTCTGGGCGATCCAGGAACGAGCGCGGAGACTTTGCGTTCACTGGCCGGCCGTCCGGTGGCACTGATCTTTTCCCGCAACGATGACTCCCGGTTAATTTCCGTTATGAAAGCGCTCCGCGAAACTGCCAGAGAAAATGTAATGATCGTGGGCATCGAGGATGGCGGCGAACCGAAATCATCAAACGGCAATAGCCTGGGCGACGCCGTCTTTGTAGGCGATCCGGACCGGCAGATTTCCCAGGCTTACGGGATTCACATTTGGCCTACTCTGGTGCTGCTCGACCCGAGGGGCATGGTAATGGACGTGAAACTGGGACTGGCCTCGCTGAGCGACCTGAATCCCTGGGTTTCAACGAAATCGCCCGCCTAGGGCGTTCATCGGAAGGAT
>CAZRKW010000062.1:6896-18516 GCA_964600355.1 uncultured Acidobacteriaceae bacterium | reverse complement strand
AGTGCCGCACCTGGCGAACCCCCTGAACCGGCGAAGGCGCCGGCAAATGCAGGGGATCGGATTTGGCCGGCGGGTTCCTGGAAAGACAGAAGTAACTGGTTCTTCACGGGACGCAGAACCAGGAGATAGATCATGGCGAAGAGCGCCAGCAGCACCAGATAACGCGCCAGCCAAATCCATTTCTCGGTGACCACACGCACGCGCTCGGTGATGGGCAGCGCTTCGGGAGCTTCGTAAGGCGAATTGACGAAGGAAACGTTCTGGACGGAGAGAACGTCGCCCCGGGTGGCGTCGAAACCAATCGAGGCCTGCGCCAGCGCTTCGATTTGTTTCATTTCATCCGGGGTGCGCTTGCGGCGGGTCTCCTGCATTTGGCCTTTGGCGTCCTTTTTTTGCTCGATGACGTCATCGACGATCACGGCGGCCGCTAATTTCTCGATTCGCCCGGAAGGATCGATCCGGTGGCGCAGGGTCTTGCTGACGGCGTATGTGCGGCTTTCGCTGCGCTGGCCTTCGGACTCCGTGGAAGAAAGAATCGGATTGGAGGGATTGGCGGCCGGCGTGGCGGGCTTCGCGTTCGCCGCCTGATTCGGCGGTGCAGCGGCGGGGGGCGAGGCAGGCTTTGCCGCGTTGGCCGGCGATCCGGGCGCGGGAGCCGAGGGAGTGTTGCTGGGAGTGCCCGGAATGCCCGCGGGCGGCGATCCGCCAAAATTTTCTTCCTGGACCTGCGAGCTTACGAGCGCGGCGGTGGCGGGATCGTAGATTTCCTGCGTCGTGTCACCCGAGCTTTGATCGTAGGCGACGGTGACGCTGGCTTTGACGCGGTCCGGGCCCACGACGGGCGAGAGCGTTGCGACCAGTTTCTCCGCCATGGCCGCTTCCAGCTCGACGGAAGCCTCCTGGCCCTTGACGCCGTCGCGCCCTTTGGCAACCAGGGGCGTGCGCCCGTCCGCGCCGATCAAGGTGACGTTTTCAGGCGAGAGATTGTCGACCGCGCTGGCTACCAGATGCGTGACGGCGTTCGATTCATCGTCGCTGAGACCGCCGCCGCGAAGCTTCATCACCACGGCAGCCTTGGCGCCGCGTTCGCGGTCGGTGAAGAGAGAATCGTGAGGCAGCACCAGATGCACGCGCACGGACTGCACGTTGCCTAGCGTCTGGATGGTGCGCTCGAGTTCCCCTTCGAGGGCGCGCTGATAGTTCACCTGCTCGGAAAAATCGCTGCCCGCCCAATTGGGCTTGTCGAAGATTTCAAACCCCAGGCGACCGGTCTGCGGCATTCCTTCGGCGGCGAGCGCGAGGCGCGTCTTATCGATCTGGTCGGCCGGGACGCTGATGCTGGTGCCGTCGGTGGAGAGCTGGTAGGCGATATTCTTCGTCAGCAGGCTCTGCACCACCGCCTGCGCATCTTCAGGCGAAAGGGCGGAATAGAGCGGCTTGAAATCGGCGGACTGCGACAGCCGCACGAACAGCGCGATCACGCCAACCACGAGCGCCAAGCCCACGCCAATAAGGATTCTCTGGCGCCAGGAAAGTCCGCGCAGGAAGGCTTCTATCTGCTTGAGAACTTTTTCCACGTGTGCGCGGTGAATCGCCTTTTAGGGAATCACTTCTGCCGTGCAAAACCCGCCTTCGAGAATCCCGCGAAGGTCAGAACGGTATCTGCGAAATCGTCTGGTAAGCCTGGATGATCTTGTTGCGCACCTGCATCATCAGCTGGAATGAGAGGTCGGCTTTCTCGACGGCGATCATGGCCGAATGCAGGTCCTGCCCATTGCCCTGGAGAAGCGCGGTGACCTGGCTTTCGTAGTCGTTGGGCATGCCGCTGGCCTGGTTCATCATTGTGTCGAGCTTCTGAAAGAATTCCGAGTTGTCGCCGCCGGGGGTCGCGCTCGTACTGGCGGTGGGCTGCGTGATTTCCGGAAGCGACGACGCGCCGCCCGGCAAGCTTTGGATCGGGTTTCCCATCGATGGCCTCTCTCACCTGCGCGATCAGGAAAGTATCTCTAGCGCGGACGCGATCATGTTTTTGGTCGCCAGAACGGCGGAAATATTGGCCTGGTAGGAACGCGCCGCGCCCACCAGGTTTACTTCCTCTTCGATGGGATTGATGGCCGGAGAAGACACGTAGCCTTTGTCGTCCGCATCGGGATGCCCGGGCTCGAAGCGGCGGATGGGCGGAGCCGCGTCGGGGATAACGCCATCCACCTGAACACCGCGCGCGCTGAAATCCACCATGGTGGCAAGCTGCTGGCCGAACGGCAGTCCGAAAGGCCGCTGCGCCGCGAACACTACGTGCTGCCGCTGGTAGGGACCCCCCTGGGGGGTGCGTGTGGTTTCCGCGTTGGCAAGATTGCTTGCGAGAATTTCGGCCCGCTCGCGCTCGGCGAGAAGGGCGGTGCCGCTGATTGTGAGCACGCCAAAGAGGTTCATGATTCCTTCCCGTCGTTGATCGCGCCGAGAAGCCGGCGGAATTCGGCGCGGATCAATTCGATCGCGCCTTTGTATTGAAGCTGGGTCTGCGCGAGGAGCATGCCCTCGCGATCGAGGCTGACGTTGTTGCCGTCGGGCCGCTCGATCAGGCCGTTCACGCGGCGGACCATCGGCCGCACGGGCTGTTCGAAATTGTTGAGGCTCGCCCAATCGAGTTCGCTTTGGAAGGCGACGTCGACGGAGCGATAGCCCGGCGTGTCAATGTTCGCGACATTTCCGGCCACAAGCGTCTGGCGGAAGGAAGCGAGGTCCAGATAGCGTTCGAGAAAAGCTGTGTACGACGTGTCCATCAGATTCATGCATACCTCCTGGGCGGCAGGCCGAATTCGCGAATTTTGTTGCGCATGGTGCGCGGGCAAATGCCGAGAACCCGGGCGGCGCGCGTGCGGTTGCCTCCGTGGGCTTCGAGCGTCGATTCGAGAAGGCTGCGCTCCATCTCGCGCATGGTGGTTCCGGGGACGGAGCGCAACGACTCCTTTGACCCGTTCGGGTCCTTCGGGGCCTTCAGAACCCTCGGCGCGTTCGGCGGAGTGAAGCGTGCCGCCTGCGAGCAGCCGCCAGCGTCAAAAACCTCCGGGCCAACCATTTCGCCCGGGTGAAGCGCGATCATGCAGCGAACAAAATTCTCAAGCTCGCGCACGTTTCCCGGCCAGGGATGCGCTTCGAGCCGGGACAAGAGCTCCGGCGAGAATTCCGGCGCTGCGGCGGGCGCGCGCGAGGCGTGCTTGTCCAGGAAATGGGCGATCAGCGGAAGAATGTCGGTCGGGCGCTCGCGCAGGGGCGGAATCGTGAGCGGCACAACGTTCAGGCGATAGAAAAGATCGGCGCGGAATTTGCCTGCTTCCACGAGGCTCGAAAGCGGCTGGTTGGTTGTAGCAATCACGCGGACATCGACGCGCTGCGGTTTCGTATCGCCCAGCCGGTCAATTTCACGCTCCTGGAGCGCGCGCAGAAGTTTCGGCTGCAGCTGCAACGGGAGTTCGCCGATTTCGTCGAGCAGCAGCGTGCCGGTGTGCGCGAGCTCGAACTTGCCTAGCTTCGAGGCGAGGGCTCCGGTAAAAGCTCCGCGGGCATGGCCGAAGAGTTCGCTTTCGAGAAGCGTATCGGGAAACGCCGCGCAATTCACGGCGACAAAAGGCCGGTGGGAGCGGTCACTCGATTGGTGAATGAACCGGGCCAGCAATTCCTTGCCAGTTCCGCTTTCGGCGATTACCAGGACATCCATTTCGGTGGACGCCACCTGGCGGGCGCGCTCGATCACGCTTTGCAACGCTTCCGACTGCCCGATCAAATCGCTCTGCGGCGCCGTGGCGAGGGGCGCGGATGTGCGGGCGAGTACGCGGCGCGCGGCTTCCTTCAACTGGTCGAAGCAGACGGGCTTGACGAGGTAGTCGCAGGCACCGGCGCGAATCGCCTGGACGGCTTCGGGCACCGAGCCAAAGGCAGTGAGGAAAATCACACCGGCGCGCGGCGCGACTTCACGGACCCCTCGCATCACGCCCAGGCCGTCGCCATCGGGCATGCGCATGTCGGTGACGACGAGCGAGCAGGGCGCGCGGCGGAATTTGACGAGCGCATCGTTTGCGCCATAGGCGGTGGTGACGTCCCAGCCGTCGCGGCAGAAATGAGCCTCGAGCGCTTCGCGCATGGGCGCTTCGTCGTCGACTACGAGCACCTGATTCATGCGAGTCTCCTGGATGCGGCGGAGCGCGGCAAAATCAGCGAGAAGGTGGTCCCTTTGCCGGGTTCGCTGGCTACTTCGATGCGGCCCTGATGCTGCTCCATGACGGTGCGGCAGACGGCCAGCCCCAGGCCGGGCGTGCCCTGCTGCGTGGTGTAGCCGGCTTCGAAGATTCTTGGGAGGTGCACGGGCGCGATGCCCTTGCCCGTGTCCTCGAAATCGATGCGGATTTCATAGCATGCGCCGGGATCGCTCCACTGAGCCCGGACGAGCAGCGTGCCGCCGAGCGACATGGCGCGGAAAGCGTTGAGCGCCAGATTAAAAAATACCTGCTGAAGGCGATGAGGGGCTGCCGGAAGTTCCAGCTCGCCGACCGAGTTGTGCAGGTCGATCCGCAAACCGGATTGGCGCGCAAGGGGCCGCAGAAAATCGATCGATTCGCGCAGCAGGCGGCCGAGATTTACGGGAGAAAGCTGCGGGGCGGGCTGACTGTGAAACTGCAGAACGTTGTTTACCGTAGCCGAGAGCGAGCGGAGCCCGGCCTGAATATGATCGGTCCAGCGGCGGAGTTCCGGCTGTTTCACGGCGGCATCGGCGAGCAGGCCGGCAAAGAGTTCCAGGCTGCCGAGCGGGTTGCGGATCTCGTGCGCCAGCAGCGTGGCCATCTCCGCAAGGGATTCCTTGCGGCGGGCTAACTCGCTCTCGGAGGCCTGGCGCTTTGCTTCAGTCACATCGCGCAGCAGAAACACGGACTCACCGGACGAGCCGGCATCGCCTGCCTCGCCCAGTACGGCGCAGGTTAGCCCGACGACGCACGAACCGCGGTCGGTCTCGATTGTAAATTCCTCATCAACGCTTCCACGATCCCTCTGAGACCTCGCCATCGATTCGCGCAGCGGCGGCGGGACCACAGCAAGCGAGGAACTGCCCTCTTGATCCTGCTTTAGCGACAGCAGGAGGCGGGCAGCCGGATTCATGAGACGCAACTCACGGCGGGAGTCGACTACGACGACGCCGCACGGCAACCCCTCCACAATCCGCGCGAGATAGCGGCGCATGGAGGCGTTTTCTTCGAGGCTGGCGGTGAGATCGCGGTTGGTGCGTTCCAATTCAAAACGTAGGCGCAGCACTTCCGCCTGGAGGTAGCTGTAAGAGCGCTCGAGCGAACCGGCAGCAGTGGTGAACGTCTGAAAAGCGGCAGCCAGGGAATGCCTGGTGGCAACTCGCTGCGAATTCAAGGGCCGGGCCTTCTTTGCCGATACGGCATTTGCGGACATGGCAAAGATGATCTAGCACGGCGGGTTCCATGACGAGGGCGGCGCGCTTAGAATTCTCTCAGCAATTTTCGGCGAGCATGGAAAAATCTTCCCCGCGAATCTGCTCGTTCTCCTCGGACAATACGAACGCGCGCTCGACCCAGTGCTGAAGTTCGCGCACGTTGCCGGGCCACCCGTGGGTGGACAAGGCGGTTTCCGCTTCCGGGCTGAAACTCTTTGCCGGGACGCAAGCCTTGCTGCACAGCGTTTGCAGGAAATGCCGGGCAAGCGGCAGCACGTCTCCCGTTCTGCTTTCGAGCGGCGGGAGGTGCAGCGGAAAAACGGCCAGACGGTAATAAAGATCCTCCCGGAACTGCTTCTCGCGAACGCGCTGGCGCAGGTCCGCGTTCGTTGAGGCGATCAGCCGGGTGTTCACCCGAAACAGGTCCGCGCTTCCCAGCCGCTGCACTTCCCCCTCCTGCACGAAGCGCAGTAGCTTGGCCTGCATGCTCAACGGCAATTCGCCGATTTCATCGAGCAACAGCGTGCCGCCGTGCGCGGCGTGAATGCGGCCCAATCGTGCCTGGAAGGCCCCTGTGAACGCGCCCCGCGTGAACCCGAATAGCTCCGCTTCGAGAAGGCTTTCGGGAATGGCGGCGCAGTTCACGACGACGAAAGGCCCGCGGCTGCGCTGGCTGAGTTCGTGGATGCCGCGCGCGATCAATTCCTTTCCCGTGCCGGTGGCGCCGACAATCAGCACGGCGGTGTCGCGCGGCGCTACCAGGCGCGCGAGGCGGTAGAGTTGCTGCATTTTGAGGCTGGTGCCGATCATGCCGGGCAGCGGCTCGATCCTCGCTACGCCGGGTTCGGCGACCGGCGCATCCAGCGGCAGGCATTCGTCACACGGTTCCGGCTCCTGCGTTGCGATCATGTCCTGGCCCGCTGCGTCTTCACCGGCGAATGAGAGCGAGTATTGCTCGAAATCCTCCTGGGTCCTCGGAACCATCACGGCGAGGCCAGGAAAACGCGACCGGATCGTTACCAGCAGTTCGTCGAGATCGAGATCGTCGATTTGCGGATCGAGAACGAGAGTGCTGAATTCTCCCTGCTCCAGCTGGATCAGGGCCTCTGCGCCGCCAGTGGCCTCGGACGATTGCGACCCCCGTCTGGAAAAACCATTCGTTATGTTCATTCGAAACTTCTCTTGCGGGCTTGCTACCAGAACTCTTCCGCTCCTGCCCATGCCGGGAATTGCGCTTGCGGCCGCCATCGTGTGCCTCCAGCCAGGTTGAGCTTCGTTTCGTCAGCGGACCGGATTCCAGCCGCGCCGAGGAGTTGTCGTGACGATATCGTGAGGACGATATCGTGAGACGTATCGCGATAATGATTAGCCTGCTCTCAGGAAGCCTGCGAGACGGACTTGTAGTTCATGAGGGGTTGCTGTTCGACGGAACGGCCGCCCTGCAACAAGTACCCGATGCCGCGAACGGTGTGAATCAACTTACGATCGGACGAAGCGTCCACTTTTTTTCTCAGATAATTGATGTAGACGTCCACCACGTTGGTCATCGTGTCGAATGAGAGATTCCACACGTGTTCCACGATTTGCGCACGAGTCACGTGTTTGCCCGCATTCCGCATAAGGTATTCCAACAGCGAAAACTCCTTGGGCGTAAGGTCGATGGTGCGGCCCGCGCGTTTTACTTTGTGCTCCACGCGGTTCAATTCGAGGTCCTCCACATGCAGGACCATTTCCGGCGACCGTCCGCCGCGGCGCAGCAGCGCGCGGACGCGTGCCGAAAGTTCCGAAAAAGCAAAGGGCTTCAGAACGATATCGTCCGCTCCAGCGTCGAGCACCTGAACGCGATCTTCGGACCGGCCGCGGCTGGACAACACCAGAATGGGAAGATGCTGCCGTCGGGCGCGAACGTCGCGAACCACGTTCAGAATATTCGGGCGCGACAAATTCACGTCGAGGATCGCCGCATCATATTCCTGCTCGTGGGCCATCGACTTCGCTTCTTCCCCGTCCGCAGTGAGATCGACGACGTAGTCTTCGGCGTCGAAGCCTCGCTGCAGAAACGTTCCGAGGGCCGTATCGCTCTCAGCGACAAGAATGCGCATGGAAGAACTCCTCAGGAAGGGGGGAGCTGCGAGAGGTTCAGCGAATTTAATGAAGAATCGGTAAAGTGTCAAAGGAAAAGTTCATGAGAAGCGTACTTTTTCGCGAGATGCGTTGTGAAAGATACCTTGCGACGTTATTTTTTTGAATCCCGGACCATATTGGATTAGTGCCGTTTCACAAAGGGGCGTTTTTCACGGGTGCGTCATCGTTTCGGGGCGAACCGCTTCGTCGAATTCCTCTCCTGTGAGAAAGCCGAGCTTCAGTGCCGCTTCGCGCAGGCTTAACCGCTCGTGGTGCGCCTTGTGCGCGATCTGCGCCGCCTTGTCGTAACCGATTTTCGGACTGAGCGCGGTGACGAGCATAAGAGAATTCTTCACATTCTCGCCGATGCGCTGGGCATCGAGCTGCATTCCCTCCACGCAGTGCTCCGTGAACGAACGGCAGGCGTCGGCGAGCAGCCGGACGGAGTGCAGAAAATTGTGAATCATCACCGGCTTGAACACGTTCAGCTGAAAATTTCCCTGGGAGCCGGCAAAGCCGATCGCGGCATCGTTGCCGAACACCTGGACGGCGACCATGGTCATCGCCTCCGACTGCGTGGGATTCACTTTGCCCGGCATGATCGAGGAACCGGGCTCGTTCTCCGGAAGCATGAGCTCGCCCAGCCCGGCGCGCGGGCCGGAGGCGAGCCAGCGAACGTCGTTGGCAATTTTCATCAGCGAAGCGCCAAGTGTTTTGAGGGCGCCGCTGGCGAAGACAAGTTCGTCGTGCGCGGAAAGCGCCGCAAACTTGTTCGGATGAGATTTGAACGGCAGCCCCGTCAGCTCCGCGATCTTTTTGGCGGCGCGTTCGGCGAATTCAGGATGTGAATTGAGGCCCGTGCCCACGGCCGTGCCGCCGATCGCCAGATCGTAGAGGCCCGGGAGCACCAGCTTGAGGCGCTCGATGTCGCGATCGAGCTGATTCGCCCAGCCGGACATTTCCTGGCCCACAGTGAGCGGAGTGGCGTCCATCAGGTGGGTGCGGCCGATCTTAACGACATCCTGAAACTGGCGCGCCTTGGCCTGGATAGCATCGCGCAAATGCTCGACCGCCGGGATAAGCACTTCGGCGACGCGAGAGGCCGCGGCAATGTGCATCGCGGTGGGAAACGTGTCGTTGGAGGACTGCGACATGTTCACATCGTCATTCGGATGGATCGGCTTCTTGCTGCCCATCACACCGCCGGCGATTTCAATGGCGCGATTCGAGATCACTTCGTTGGCATTCATGTTGGTCTGCGTGCCGCTGCCGGTCTGCCAGATGTGCAGCGGGAAGTGCTCGTCGAGCTTGCCGGCGATCACTTCGTCGGCGGCCTGGGCGATCAGCCGCGCCTTGTCGGCGGAAAGTTTGCCGAGGTCCTGGTTGACGAGCGCGGCGGCTTTTTTCAGGATCCCGAACGCGCGGATCAGCTCCGGAGGCATCGTGTCCAAGCCGATATCGAAATGGATCAGCGAGCGGGCCGTCTGCGCGCCATAGTAGCGGTCGACCGGGACCTCGATTTTTCCCATGCTGTCGGATTCGGTTCGCGTCTGCACCTTCTGGGCAGACGAAGCTTTCGGGTCCAAGGTCGCTTCCTTCACACAGGCCTCCGCGCGGCGGGTACTCGCCGGACATTTTATTGGGTGCTGCTATAAGAATACTGCGAAAATTGAGTTTTGGACTCCGAAGTTTGGGGCATTCGAAATGCAGCGGCACGCCGCGGTGCAGCGGCGAATTAGGCTCGATGGAACCGCGCATCCGCGTGTATTCTTTCTTGTGAGCGTGCCACAACCACCCGCACATGCCGATTAGCTCCGCCTCACAGTGGGCCATTCTGGGAACCGTCGTGATCGTCGCGCTGGCGGCGAACCTCGCCATATTTCATCGCGAAGCGCACGAAGTGAAGCTCAGGGAAGCGCTGCTGGAAAGCGCCGGCTGGATCGGCTTGGCGCTGGCTTTCAACGCGTGGATCTATTTCTCGCGCGGCCACGCGGCGGGGCTCGACTTTCTGACCGCCTACGTGCTGGAAAAATCGATGAGTGCGGACAATATCCTCGTGTTCATCCTGATTTTCGCTTCGCTGGGCGTGCCGGCGAAGTCGCAGCACACCGTGCTTTTTTACGGAGTCGCGGGAGCGCTGGTGATGCGGGGTTTGTTCGTCTGGGGCGGAATCGCGCTGTTGCAGAGGTTCCACGCCGTGCTTTTCGTCTTCGGCGCGATTCTGCTGATTGCCGGATTGCGGATGCTTTTCGCCCGGCCAGGAGTCAAGCGGCAGGGCCCGAACCTGATTGTGCAAATAGCGCGGCGGATTGCGCCGGTGGCGGACCATTTCAATGGCGAAAAGCTCTGGGTGCGGGAAAACGGGAAGGCGAAGATGACGGCGTTATTCGTTGCGCTGATCGCCGTGGAAGCGATGGACCTGGTCTTCGCGGTGGACTCGGTTCCGGCCGTGCTGGCGATCACGCGCGATCCGTTTATCGCCTACTCGTCGAACGCGTTTGCGATCCTGGGTCTCCGTGCGCTTTACTTTGCGCTGTCGGGCGCCCTTGCGCGGCTTCGCTATCTTCACCAGGGGCTTGCCGTCATTCTCATCTTCGTTGCGTGCAAAATGCTCGCGTCCGACCGGCTGCCCATTTCGAGCGGGCTTTCGCTTGGCATTATCGGCGGAATTCTTGCGCTGACCGTGGCCGCTTCCCTGGGAACCCGGGAGCGAACGCAACCACCAGGGCCGGCGTAGAGGACCGCGGCTCAACGTGCACTTTCCGCGAAAAACCGCAGCGCTGCGCGCGGAGTGCGTTAGAATAGCGCAGCAAATTCCGGGAGAATCCATAGTCTAATGAGCACCGCCTCCAAGAACTCCTTTTCGTCCCTCGCCACACTGCGCGTGGGCAACGAGTCGTTTGAAATTTACCGCCTGGACGCCCTCGCGAAGGCCGGCATCGGCAACGTAGCGCGCCTTCCCTTTTCGCTGAAGGTGCTGCTCGAAAATCTGTTGCGCCACGAAGACGGGCGCTTCGTCCAGAGCGGCGACATTCCCGCCCTCGCGGGCTGGGACCCATCGAATGCCGTGGAGAAAGAAGTGTCGTTCATGCCGGCGCGCGTTCTGCTGCAGGATTTCACGGGCGTGCCCGCGGTGGTGGACCTCGCCGCGATGCGCGACGCGATCCGCAAGCTCGGCGGCGACCCGAAGAAGATCAATCCGCTGCTGCCGGCGGAACTGGTGATCGACCATTCCGTACAGGTGGACAAATTCGGCACGGCCGGCGCCTTCTCCTTCAATGCCAATCTCGAGATGGAGCGCAACATCGAACGCTACGCCTTCCTGCGCTGGGGACAAAAGGCCCTCAAGAATTTCAAAGTGGTTCCGCCGGACACCGGCATTTGCCACCAGGTGAACCTCGAATATCTGGCGCGCGTTGTCTTCAACGCCGAGCAGGACGGCAAGCACTTCGCTTTCCCCGACTCGCTGGTCGGCACCGATTCCCACACCACGATGGTGAACGGGCTGGGCGTGATGGGCTGGGGCGTGGGTGGAATCGAAGCGGAGGCCGCGATGCTGGGCCAGCCGCTCTCGATGCTGATTCCGGCCGTGGTCGGCTTCAAGTTGCACGGCCGATTGCCGGAAGGCGCCACTGCGACCGATCTGGTGTTGACCGTGACGCAGATGCTGCGGAAGAAAGGCGTCGTCGGGAAATTTGTGGAGTTCTACGGGACGGGCCTCTCGAGCCTCACGCTCCCCGACCGCGCCACCATCGCCAACATGGCCCCCGAGTACGGCGCGACGATGGGATTTTTCCCGGTGGACGCGGAGGTGCTCAACTACCTGCGCTTCACCGATCGCAGCGAGGCACAAGTGAAGCTCGTCGAAGCCTACTCGAAGGAGCAGGGAATTTTCCGCACCGACGAGACGCCCGATCCGATTTTCACGGACAAGCTCGAACTCGATCTGGCAACCGTGGTGCCCACGATGGCCGGTCCCAAGCGCCCGCAGGACAGCGTGCCGCTCACGCAGGCCAAGGTTGCGTTCGAGAAATCGCTCACCGA
>CAZRKW010000062.1:0-6796 GCA_964600355.1 uncultured Acidobacteriaceae bacterium | reverse complement strand
ATCAGCAAGGCGATCAAGGACAACAACCTGGTCGCCGTGTCGGTGCTGAGCGGGAACAGAAACTTCGAGGGCCGCATCAATCCCCAGTGCCGCGCGAATTATCTGGCTTCGCCGCCGCTCGTGGTGGCCTATGCGATCGCGGGCCGCATGGATTTCGACATCGTGAACGAGCCGCTGGGTAACGACAAGGCGGGCAAGCCGGTCTACCTGCGCGATATCTGGCCCACGCCGCAGGAGGTGGAGTCCACGATGCGCAGCTCGGTGACCAGCGAAATGTTCCGCAAGGAATATGCCGACGTCTTCACGGGCGACGCGCACTGGCAGGCGCTGCCTATTCCGGAAGGCGATCTCTACGCGTGGGACGGCAAATCCACCTATATCAAAGACCCACCGTACTTCGAGGGCATGCCCGTAAAGCCGGGCGCGCTTACCGATTTGCGCGGATTGCGGGCGCTCGCGCTGCTCGGAGACAGCATCACCACGGATCACATTTCACCCGCCGGATCGATTCCGGCCGAAAGCCCGGCTGGAAAATACCTGATCGCCAACGGAGTGCAGCCCAAGGATTTCAATTCCTACGGCGCGCGCCGCGGCAACCATGAAGTGATGATGCGCGGCACGTTCGCGAACATCCGCCTGAAAAACCAGTTGGCGCCCGGCACCGAAGGCGGCTGGACGATTCATCAGCCGAGCGGCGAGAAAATGTACATCTACGACGCGGCGATGAAGTATCGCGACGAGCGCGTGCCGTTGATGATCCTCGCGGGCAAGGAATATGGCTCCGGTTCGTCGCGCGACTGGGCGGCCAAGGGCACGATTCTTCTCGGCGTAAAGGCGGTGCTGGCCGAGAGCTTCGAACGCATCCATCGCAGCAACCTGGTGGGCATGGGCGTGCTGCCGCTCGAGTTTCTGCCGGGAGAAAATGCAAAATCCCTCGGGCTGACCGGCCTGGAGGTTTTTGATTTCGAAGGCCTCGCGCAGAATTTCGAGCCGCGCAAGAAAATCAAAGTCACCGCGCGCGACACCGGCGGCAACGTGAAGAACTTCACGGCGCTCGCGCGTGTCGATACGCCCTTCGAAGTGGCTTACTACCAGCACGGCGGGATTCTGCAGTACGTTTTGCGGCAGATGCTGTAGGGAATTCTAACGCGCGACGGTGGCGGGGCTGCGCAATGCGAGGGCGGCAGCCTTCGCCAATTCTTCCCAGTGCGCGGCCTGATCCGCAAGCCCCAGTGCGTTGATGAGTTCCGCGTCGATGCCTTGCTGCGGCAGCGGCTCCTTCGCTGGTGGGTAGACGGGATGCTCGTTGGCCAGCACATTGGCGATGTGCACGGCCCCCACCGCGTCGAGCGATTCGCTCTTGATTCTGCCGGGCTCGTGATGATGAGCCACCGCTTCCACCACCGGCGACGGCAATCCCCACAGCCCCAGCAAATACGCGCCTACCTCGGCATGCGAAACTCCCATCAGCTTCTGCTCCACCAGATATAAAGGCATTTTTTCCACGCGCGAACCCTCGATGGCGCGCGCGAAATGCTGCGGAGAACGCGTGGCGAGTATGAGCTTGCCGATATCGTGGAGCAGCGCGGCGATGATCGCGGCGTCGCGCGTGGGAGATGCGGGCAGCAGGCTCCCGGCTATCTTCGCGGTGAGCTGCGAATGCATGTGCAGGTCCTCGAAGGAGAATCCCTTGATTCCCTTCCCGGTCTCGAAGACGTGAAACACCTCCGCGGAGAGCACCAGATTCTGCAGCATCGCCGCGCCGATATAGCAGACGGCCATGTGCACGCTCGAGACTTCGCGGGGAAGCCCGAAAAACGCGGAGTTCACCAGCTGAAGAATCTTGGCGGAGATGCCCACATCCTGCTCGACGATGTGGACCACTTTCTTCAGCGAGTAATTTGGATTGGAGAGCGCGTCGCGCAGTTCGAGGTAAGCGCGCGGCATCACGGGCAAGTCCTGCACGGAGCCGACGATGCCGGCGAGGAGCTTGTTGTTCAAAAGCTCGGAGAGGCTGGTGGCGCGCTCGATCGCCGAGCGGAGCATCGCGGGGTCGCAGGGCTTCAGCAGAAATTGATGCGCGACGGGGACGGCTCGCAGAGCGTCGTCCATATCCGCTTTCCCAGAAAGAATGATGCGGACCACGCTGGGCCAGCGCTCGCGGACGGTCTTCAGCAGCGCCGCGCCGTCCATCCCGGGCATACGCAGGTCGGAAATCACGACGTCGAACGGAGTGGCGGCCAAAAGCACCAGGGCTGTTTCGCCCTCCGGGGCAAACGACATTTCCCACTGGCCGTTCTGGGCCGCCTGCATCTGCTGCAGTCCTTGAAATGCCTGTGGGTCGTCGTCGACAAACAGAATTCGCTTCATTTTTCCCTTCTGCTCCGGCTCCGTCGTGGGCTCAGCGTCGATATCGTTTCGATTATTGCCCGTTTAGTTAGCGACAGCAGCGAAGAGTCGCGGTTTATGCCCGAAGAGTCACGAGAAAGCGCGTGCGTAGCGCAACTCGGTAGCGAGTGATACCTTATATTCAACTCTTCGAAAGGATTGCGGGGCCGTAGGTTTTTCGGCCGCAAGGGCGTTTTATGCACCTCGTTTCTTTAGTCCCACAGTTGCTGGCCGCAAAAGAGCTCGCCGCGTTTCTCGTGGTGATTTGTTTTGCGGCGGGCATCAACGTTTACGCCACGATGTTGACGCTGGGCATCCTCTCCCATGTCCAGATGCTGGCGCTGCCTCCTGGATTGCACGTGCTGGGTAACTGGTATGTGCTGGGTGTATGCGGGATTCTGTTTCTTGTGGAGTTCGCGGGCGACAAAATTCCGGTGTTCGATTTGCTATGGAACGCACTGCATACCTTCGTGCGCATACCCGTCGCGGCCCTGATGGCCTACGCTACGACGTCACAATTACCGGAGTGGGAGCGGCTGCTCGCGACGCTGCTGGGGTCGCTGATCGCTCTCGCGGCGCACGGAGGAAAGACGGCTGCGCGCGCCGCCGTAACGCCCTCGCCGGAGCCCTTCTCCAATATCACGCTGAGCCTCGGCGAGGATGCCTGCGTAGCGTTTCTGCTGTGGTTCGCCACACACCATCCTTATTCAGCCGCCGCGATCGTAGGAGTGCTGTTACTCACCATCGCGATCATGATTCGCGTGGTGGCGCTTGCTCTGGCCAATCTCTTCCGCGGCACGGAAAGCGCGCTCGCAAAGGATGGCCATGCGAGCGGGCATCCGGTTCATTGAGGAGCCTGCCGCCGCGACTACTGTTGTTTCTTCTTTAAGAAGCCTCCGAGCACTCCGGACACGGCCGACGCCGCATTTTTTGTATCGCCCAGATTGCTCTTCACGAGGTTGTTGACGGCTCCCGAAACGTCCGGAAAAAATTCCGGTTTTGATGTAGTGCCCTTCACCGTGAAAGGAACGGTCAGCGTCTTCGCGCTTCCCCCTCCGCCGGTAAAGGATGAGAGAGCCGAAGTAACTCCGCCGAGGGCGCCCCCCGACGGCGTGACTTTCGCGACCATCTTGCCATCCAACTGCTGCGTGGCGCTGACGTTCGCAGTGCCCGTCACGGTCCCAATACCCACAACCACCAGATTGATGTTTTGCGCCTGAGTTCCCTTCGGGTCCACATGCACGTTCGCGCTCAGGGTTTGAATATCGGTGTCCGAACCGCTCGGCCCTCCCAGGCCGGTGAGCGAAGACAGCGCTCCCAGCTTCGATTTCAGATTGAACCCGGCCAGCTTCGCGTTGGAAAGATTCACGGGTCCATTGATCGTAAGCTTATCTGCCGGGCCGCTGACGGCGAGGTTCACCCCGAGTGAACCACTCTGCAACGACGCGCCAGTGGGAAGTGTGACGCCCACTGCCGGCAGCACTCCCTCGAGATCGGCGACAGGCATGCCCTCGCCGCTGAGTTTCATCTGCACGGAGGCCATGGTTCCGGAATTATTGAACGTGCCGGTGAGATGGGCGAGCGCCTTTCCGATGTGCACTTCGCCGCTCTTCACGTCGCCCGTTTCACCCTTCAAGCCGTAATCGGCGTCGTAGTCGATGTTCAACGGCACGCGGGAGGGAGCGCCGTGTGCAACCAGTTTCACCTTCTCGGCTTTTACCGTGCCTTTCGATGTGATCTGCTTGCCGTCGGAGCCAAGGTTGCCGGTGAAACTCACCGACCCCGCGAGTCCGGAGGAGGGATCGACAAAACCCGTCGCCGCCAGGTCCACGTTCTCCACGTCGATTTGCGTTTCCAGCGGCGTGAGGGATGCGTCGGTCTGGTCGATGGGCCCGGCCTTTCCGTCGACCTTCACGGAACCGCTTCCCGGAGTCTTCGCGGTGAGGTGGAACGGAAACTGCGTGGTATAGGAAAGATCGGAAGCGTCCAGATTCACGTTTTGATAGGTCTGCGTTTTTCCGCCCGGGCCAATCCTGCCTACTGTGATAGTTCCGTTCACGAGGGAGATCTTCTCGACCGAAAAGGTGGTGGGGCTCGAGGTGCTATCGCTCTTTTTGGAGCCGGCGCCCAGATTCGAGAAATTCCAGGTGCCCGAGGGATTGCGGAGCAACGTCACCTGGGGATCGGTGATCGTGAAGGAGCTGACTTCGAGCTTCTTCGAAAAAATCAGAGGCTGAAGCGCCACGCCCACGGCAAGTTGCTTGGCCTGCAAAAAGGGCGCAGCGCCGAAAGCGGGGTCGTCCGCGATCGATAAGTTGTCCACCTTGACGGCGCCGGATAGCAGCGCGAGTTCGAGGTTGCCGATCTGGACTTTGCGGCCGAGAGCGGTGGAGAGGTCGGTCTCGAGTGTCGGCTTGAAGCGGTTCACGTCGATCAGAAACGGAATCGCCGCGACGATGACGATGAGAAGAAGAACGACGATGCCAACGATCATGAGCGGCTTTTTCATGGTGCCTCCGAGTCCATCCGGCAGATCGCGTGTGGCTTTCAGCGGAGGGGAAATGATACCCCCAATGTCGGCCGGCCCGCAATTTGCAGTACCTCGCAGCACCTTGCGTCACCTTGCATTAAGGGAACGCCGCTGCGGTTCCGTTAACCCGCGAGCTACGTATTGCCTGAATACCTGTAAACGGGCGCGGCAACCCGATTCATACTTATTGGCGTCCTCTAACCGGCTTTCCCGTCCCAACGCGGTTCTCGGGTCCGCTGCTTGCTCAGAGCCGCAGCTTGTTTTTCGGTGTCTAATTTCTGGAGGTTCCATCATGCGACTCAACAAGCTTTGGTTTTTGACTCTGGCTTTGGTGCTTTATCCGTCTCTCGCAGCGACTGCTCCACAAACGAAAACAAGCACGCCGGCCGCGCAGTCGGCGCCCACCACGAAGCCCGCCACCACCGCAAAAGCAGATGCTGAAAGCGAGGCGTCGGCCGCGAAGCTGCCGGTGCGGAGGGTCGTGCTGTACAAGACTGGGGTGGGATACTTCGAGCACTCGGGGCAGGTCCGCGGCAATCAAAGCGTCGAAGTGGATTTCACCAGTAGCCAGCTCAACGACGTGCTGCAGTCGCTGACCGTGCTCGACCTCAGCGGCGGACGAATCGCGGGCGTGAATTACAACTCGGAGGCGCCCCTGAGCCAGCGGCT
The DNA here is from genome assembly GCA_964600355.1 of uncultured Acidobacteriaceae bacterium. Lineage (GTDB taxonomy): Bacteria > Acidobacteriota > Terriglobia > Acidiferrales > UBA7541 > Palsa-295. The sequence continues at coordinate 1,209 of CAZRKW010000062.1, read as the reverse complement.
CGGGATGCTCCGGCTGCCGCTCGACGAAAAAACAGACGTGTCGAAGTTCTACGGCGCGTTGCGCGGCGCGCACCTGGAAGTCCGCAGCGGCGCCGGCACCATTACGGGCCGCCTGCTGAGCATCGAACAAAAGACGCGCGCGAACGCCGGGACGACTTTTGATGTCGACCTGGCAACGCTCGTCAGCGATTCGGGCGAAGTTCACACCGTGGAGATCACCCCGGCCGTGAGCGTTCGCCTCACCGAAGGCGACGTCACCAGAGAGGTCGGGCAATACCTTTCCCTGCTGGCCTCGATGCGCCAGGAAGATGTCCGGCGCATGACCATCGCGACGGCCGACACCGGCGACCGGCAATTATACGTAAGCTATATCAGTGAAACTCCTATCTGGAAAACTACGTATCGCGTCGTGCTTCCCGCGAACGGGAAGGACCGGCCGCTGCTCCAGGGCTGGGCCATCGTGGACAACACCGTGGGCGAAGACTGGACAAACGTGGAGCTTTCGCTGGTGGCGGGCGCGCCGCAATCGTTCATCCAGCAGCTTTCTCAAGCCTATTACGGAAGGCGCGCAGTCGTCCCGCTTCCGCAATACGCGCAGCTCGCGCCGCAAACCCACGAAAGTGCAATGCTCGGAGGCTCCGCGACCATGGACGCAACCGTAGATACCCTCCAAACAGACGAGAACGGCCTGGCATTCGCCAAAAAGAGCGGTGTGGCCGGCGCACTTGGCCAAGAGGTCCAGAGCGCCACGGTGGGAGCTCCTCCTCCCGCACTTTTGGCCGCGAACGCGCCCGGGCTCAATCCGTATGCGATAGCGGCGGCTCGCAGTGCCGGATCGGTGGCGGCGCAGGCCAACGAACTGGGCGATCTTTTTGAATACAAGCTGAAGGATCGCGTGACGATTCACAAAAACGAATCGGCGCTGGTCCCGATCGTTCAGGTTCCCGTGGCTGCGGAAAAGGTGTCGCTGTGGAACTCTTCCTTGAATTCGCCCCGCCCGCTTCATGCCCTCTGGCTCACAAATTCCAGCGCGTTGACGCTCGACGAGGGAAGCTTCAGCGTGATCGAAGAAGAGGCATTCGCCGGAGAAGGCCTGATCGACGCGATCAAGCCGGGAGAGAAGCGTCTGCTCTCTTACGCGGTCGATCTCGGCGTTCGCGTGGACCGGAAGTCGGAAAGCCAGCCGCAGCGTGTGACGCGCGTCCGTAT
>CAZRKW010000061.1:7027-18540 GCA_964600355.1 uncultured Acidobacteriaceae bacterium | reverse complement strand
CTATTCCCTGCGCGAGCAGAAAATCGGCGTTCGCGATCTACCGGATGTCACCCTTCTTCTCCGTTCCGGCGCCGTCGACGAAATGAGCAAGGATCCTCACCTTTCGAAGGCTCCGCCCTACATCCGCGACGACCTTCTTTTCCCCTATCTAGCGGGCACCACTTTTTCGCAGCAGTTCCTGAAGGCCCATTCCGGCTGGGCGGATTTGAATATCCTTTTCGCCAATCCGCCGGTGTCCACCCAGCAGATCATGCACCCGGATCTCTATCTCGCCGGTGTGAAGCCCGAGAAGGTCACCCTGCCCGAATGGAAAGGCCTGATTCCCGCGGACTGGAAATTTCTAGAAGAAAACGTCATGGGTGAGTTCAATCTGGACGAAGTCCTGAAGCAGTTTCTCGATCAGGCCCGCGGCGATAAACTAGCGGCCGCCTGGCGCGGAGACCGCTACGCCTCCTTCGAGAATCAAAAAACCAAGGAAATTCTCCTCGTGTTCCTGGTCGATCTAGACAACGTCGAAGATGCCGCCCGTTTCAGCGGCCAGTACAGCGAAGCCCTCGAAAAGAAATACCCCACGCGCACGCAGCTCGTGCGGCGCCCTAATTTCTTCCAGTTCCAGGCCAATGGCAGCGGCGTGTTCCTCCGCTGCGTGGGCACGCAGTGCCTCACGGTAGAAGGAGCCACTCGCGACCTCTTCGACAAAATCAACTCTGCGCTGGGCTGGATGCCCGCCCCCGGTTCCACCACGCCGCCTGCAAGCAACGAATCCATAGCACAGCTTATGGCGTTTCCTCAGCTACACGCCGCCAGTCTGGCGCCCGCCCCGTAACTCCGCATCCGTTGCTCCGGTTCGCTTTTCTCGATAGTCTGGCCTGCGGCATTCAGACAGAAATCTCGATGAGCCTATTCGATCTCCCTCGCGTACCGGAAGCCGAAGTCATGGAGGATTCCGCCGAGGTCGAAGCCTACTCCTCCGCGGCCGCCCAGGCCTACCTCGATAAAATTGACGACACCTTCGTCGAACACGCCCTCCGCCTCGTCGCCGGCAAGGAGCGCGGTCGCGCCCTCGATATCGGCACCGGCCCCGGACAAATCGTCCTGAAACTGGCCCGGCGTCTAAAGCTCTGGAAGTTCGTGGGGATCGACCGCTCGGCAAACATGATCGCCCAAGCCGAAGGAAATCTCGCCGGCACAACAGAAACCGCAGGCCGCGTCGACTTCCACGCCGCCGACGGAAACCGCCTCGCTTTCCCCGACGCATCTTTCGATCTCGTGATGTGCAATTCCGTCCTGCACCACCTCGCCGAGCCGCGAAATCTCCTCGCGGAGATGGCCCGCGTAGTAAAGCCCAACGCGGCAATCCTGCTTCGCGACCTCCGCCGCCCCACCCGCCTCGCCTTTCCGCTCCACGTGCGCTGGCACGGACGCCATTACACCGGCGCCATGTACAAGCTCTACAAAGATTCGGTCCACGCCGCCTACACTCCAGCCGAGTTGAAAGTGTTGCTCGACGCCTCTCCCATCCAGCACGCCCGAGTATTCGCGCATCGCGCCACCCACATAGGCATCGAGCGCCCTGCAAAAACCTGAATCGCAATCGATTGCAGCCGCTCGAAAGCACGAGTGCCCACAGTGACCTCGACAGCACGTGGATCCTTCTTTCTTTTATCGCCGTCATCCTGAGGAGCGCAGCGACGAAGGATCCCTCCCTGTTTCGCGCAAATAGGTGATCTCTACAAATTCGCCCTGTTGTTGCGGGTGCCCCACCCTTGAGGTTTTACAAGGGTGGGTCTTCGACGAGGGATATGCTTCGTCTCGCCAGTCGCCGCCCCGGATCGTCGTTCGTCGGGCGATTTGACAGGGGTTTCGCCGCAACATACGATTCTTGCTCCCCTATGCGGCTAACCACACATCTTGATTTACGGGCGCATTACGCGATGCGGCTATTTCTGTTGCGCTTTTGCAGAGCCTGGGCTGCGGCAGTCCTGGGGCTTGCGCTTGTGGCAGGGGCGCCCGCGCAGACGCCTGCCGTCGGCGCGGCGGATGCTTCGCGCTACCTTGCCACGATCAAGGCGCTTACCGTGCCGGCGATGGAAGGGCGCGGTGACGACACGAAGGGGATCGTGCGGGCAGCGGATTTGCTCGAGCAGCGCTACAAGAGCCTCGGCCTGGAGCCAGCGGGCACGAATGGTTACCTGCAGCCGTTCAGCGTGATTACCGGAGCGAAGCTGGCCGGGAATAATCGCGTGGCGGAGCACGTGGGCGCGGAGAAGAAAGAGTTGAAGCTGAACGAGGATTTTGTGCCGTTCAGCTTTTCGTCGTCCGGGGAAGTCAGCGCGCCGGTGGTGTTTGCGGGGTATGGAGCGTCCGCGGACGAGTTTCAGTACGACGATTACAGCGGAATCGACGTGAAGGGCAAGATCGTGGTGCTGCTGCGTTACGAGCCTGGGGGATTCGCGGCGAAGAGCGGCGGCCAGGGATTGACGCGGTATGCGACGCTGGTTACCAAGGCCATCAATGCGCGGAACCATGGCGCGGCGGCGGTGGTGATCGTGAATGGCGCGCCCGAGGGGAAAACCGGGAGCGGCGCCGAGGATTTGCTGACGCGGTTTGGAAGCGTGAGCGGGCCGGAAGATACCGGGGTCATGCTGGTGCAAGTGAAGAACGCCGTGGCACAGGAATGGTTTGCAGCGGCGGGGAAAACGCTTCGCGGTGTGCAGGGCGAGATCAACGCATCGACCAAGCCGGAATCGTTTGCGTTTCCCGACAGCGTGCGGCTGACGCTCGACGTGCATATCGAAACCGAGCGCGCGACCGTGAACAACGTGCTGGCGTATCTGCCGGGCAAGTCGGATGAATACGTGATCATCGGCGCGCACTACGATCATCTGGGGTACGGGCATTACGATTCGCTGGCCCCGGCGCAGATCGGGCAGATTCATCCGGGAGCGGATGACAATGCGTCGGGCACGGCGGGTGTGCTCGAACTGGCGCGATTGTTTGCGCCGCTCAAGGGTCAACTGTCACGCGGAATTTTATTCGCATCGTTTGCGGGCGAAGAACTCGGACTGCTGGGGTCGGCCGATTGGGTGAAGGAGCCTACGCGTCCGCTCGGCAAGGCCGTGGCGATGCTGAACATGGACATGATCGGGCGCATCCGGGACGAAAAGGTGTACATCGGCGGCGTGGGAACCGGATCGACGTTTGCGGCAACCCTCACGAATGCGGAGAGCGGATTTCCGTTCCACGTGGAGAATTCGGCCGGGGGATATGCGTCGAGCGACCACACGTCCTTTGTAGCCAAGCAGATTCCGGTGCTGTTCTTTTTCTCGGGGCTGCACTCGGATTACCACCGGCCGTCGGACACGTGGGAGAAGATCAACGCGCCGGACGCGGCACAGCTGCTTGACATGGTGGCGCGGGTGCTGCTGGGGATCGATGAGTCAGCGGAGAGGCCGCAGTTCGTCGCGGTGGTTGAGCATCAAAATCCGCACGAAGGAGTGGCCAGCAGCGGCGGAGGCTACGGGCCGTACTTTGGCTCGATTCCGGATTTTGGGCAGGTTGCAAAAGGCGTCCGATTCAGCGACGTGCAGCCGGGATCGCCGGCGGCGAAGGCTGGATTGAAGGGCGGGGACGTGCTGGTGAAATTCGGCGAGAAGGCGATCATGAATCTGTACGATTTCACCGACGCGCTGCGGGCCAGCAAAGTGGGTGACGTTGTAGAAGTGACCGTGCTGCGCGACGGAAAACCGGTGAAGACATCGGTGACACTGGAGCAGCGGCGCTAGGCCAGGTAAGTAAGAGGCAAAGAATGCGACGACACTTTTTGTTTTATCCCTCGGTTTCGTTCCTGGCGATTGCGGTGTGCTTAGCGCCGTTTTTTCTGCCGGGGTGGAATAAAGGCGGGGCGAGGGCCGCGACAGCGTCTTCCAACGAAGGCAACGCGCCGCTAGTGTTTGCCGGGGAAAAGCACCTGGCGAATGTACGGCAGCTGACGTTCGGGGGCACAAACGCGGAGGCTTACTTTTCGGCGGACGACAAGTTTCTGACGTTCCAGCACCAGGGGCAGTTCTACGATCCGGCGACGCACGCGAATGTGGGCCCGGCAATTCCCTGCGACCAGATTTATACGATGCCCGTCCCGAGCGCCACCGGCGGCGAATTGGGCGAGATGAAGATGGTAAGCAACGGGAAGGGGCGCACCACGTGCAGCTACTTCTTCCCTTCCGGCGATCGGATGCTTTACTCCTCCACGTTTGCCGTGGGCGATGCGTGCCCGCCGCCTCCGGATTATTCGCACGGATACGTGTGGCCGATCTACGACACGTACTCGATCTACACCGCCAAGCGCGATGGCAGCGATATCCAGCCGCTCTCAAAAGCCCCGGGGTACAACGCCGAGTCGACGATTTCGCGCGATGGGAAGCACATCGTATTCACGTCCACGCGGAACGGCGACATCGACATCTACACGATGGATGCGGACGGGTCGCATGTGAAGCAGTTGACCCACGAGCTCGGATACGACGGCGGGCCGTTCTGGTCCTACGACGGGAAGAAAATCGTGTATCGCGCGGAACATCCCAAGACGGAGGAGCAGGTCCAGGATTACAAGGATCTGCTGGCCCGCGGGCTGATTCGTCCCGGAAACCTGGAATTGTGGGTGATGAACGCGGACGGCTCGGACAAACGGCAGGTGACGCACAACGGGGCGGCGAATTTCGGTCCTTACTGGCTGCCGGATGGGAAGCGGATTATTTTTGCGTCGAATGTGGGAGATACGAAGGACCCGAGCGGATTCGATCTTTATGTGATCAACGAAGATGGGACAGGGATGGAACGCGTCACCTACTATCCGGGGTTCGATGCGTTTCCCATGTTTTCCTCAGATGGCAAGAGGCTCGTGTGGTCATCGAACCGCAACGGAAGCGCCCCGCATGAGACGAATGTGTTTATCGCGGACTGGGTAGAGTAGAAGCCGAGGCGCTTCTTGCGGGAGTTGGGCGCCTTTTTGAGAGAACTTCGCCAATCGGGAGATTGACGTTGCCAGGAATGCCGGAACTAAGCCCACCGTTTGTCATCCCGAACGAAGTGAGGGATCTGCTTTTGTTTTGTGCCCGAGCTACGCGGTGGCGTTGGTGCTGTTGTGGGATGCGCGGGCGTTAGAGGCGCGCGAGGCCCTTTTCGTCGAAGCCGAGGACTACCCGGCCGCCCGCGACCACAACAGGACGGCGGATCAGGTTGGGCTCCTTGGACATCCACTTGATGGCTTCTTTGCGCGACGGCGGATCTTCCTTCATGTTTTCTTCGCGATAGGTTTCGTTGCGCGTGTTGAGGAAATCCGTGTGATCGCGGCTGCCGATCAGCTTTTCCAATTCGGCGGAGCTGAGGCGCTCTTTGGCGAGATCGCGGAAGTAGAGCTGGTAGCCGCGCTTTTCGAGAAATTTTCGCGCCTTGCGGCAGGTGGTGCAGTTGGGCTTGTGCAGAAACTGCACCTTCTTGCCCGATTTCCTGGCGGATTTGGCGCTGGCGGCTGGCGGCTTTGTGCTCATGATCGATTCTCCTCAGAAACTTTCTTTTCAGTAGCGGGGCACGCTGGGGTCGATCTCGGCCGACCAGCGATCGATTCCGCCGGACATGGAGCGCGCTCCCTCAACACCCTGCGACCGCAGCCACGCGGCCGCGTCCAGACTGCGCATGCCGTGGTGGCAGAAAAACACGATTTCGCCCGCTGCCTGCAATTGAGGCAGGCTCGCGGGGATCTGTCGCAGAGGGATCAGCGTGGAGCCGTCGATGTGGGCGGCGTCGTATTCCCATTGCTCGCGGACGTCCACGAAAGCGAACTTGCGACCCTGTGCGAGCAGGGCTTTTACTTCGCCCGGCGTGATCTCGATGCTGGATTGCTGATCCGTCATACAGAGCGCATGGGAGAATATCACAGGAGCGGGATTACGCGATTAACAGGGTAGGAGGGTGGGTCCGTTCCTGGGAACGCCAATCTCCCGATTGGCGCCTTTTCTTGGGGTTCAAGGAGCCCCGGCCCCGACAGCGTAATAAAGGATCTCTTCACGCGAAAAGGCAAACGCGCTGCGCGACTCTCAGTGACCGCGGAATTTCGGCTTTCGCTTCTCGAAGAAGGCCGCTAGGCCTTCGGCGCAATCATCGGTGAGGAAGCAGTGGGTCTGGAGGCGGATTTCTTCGTCGAGGGCGTCCTCGAGTTCTTTGTGGTGCTCGCCAATCATCGTGCGTTTGACGTCCCGGTAGACAATCGGCGGCCCGGCCGCCAGGCTCTGGCCCAGCTCGGCGGCTTCTTTTTCGAATTGGTCCGAGGGAAAGATACCGTACAGAATGCCGATTCGCAGCGCCTCCTGCGCGGACAGGCGCTCGGCTGTGTAGAAGAGTTCCGAGGCGCGCGACAAACCTACCAGGCGCGGCAGAAAGAACGTAGCGCCAAAATCCGGGTAGAGACCAACCTGCGCGAAGGACTGTGAGAATGTGGCCTGTTCGGAGGCAATCCGGAGATCGCAGGCGAGCGCAATGCTCATGCCCGCCCCGGCTGCCGGACCATTCACGGCGGCTACCACCAGCTTGGGCATGGTGGCGATGGCAAGGCAAATTTCCTTGCCTGCGACCAGCATAGCCTGCAGTTCCCCCACGGCGCGGCGGTTGCGCGCGTCGCGAATGCGGTCAAGATCGCCCCCGGCGCAGAAGCCGCGCCCGGCGCCGGTGAGGACAATGACGCGCACGGACTTGTCTTCGGCCGCGCGAAGCAGGGAATGGACGAGCGACCGGCAGGTCTCAACATCGAGGGCATTGAGCTTTTCCGGGCGGTTGAGACGGATGGTCATGACGCCGCCGGAACGCTCCTCCAGAACAGTGGAGGACGATGCCCGCTGTTGGGTAGCGCTCATGGCGGCAAGAATTCCTTAGTCGTCAGTCTTTCAAGCTTTTCAGCAGCTCGGCCAGCTTCTTGAAATAGCGCATGGTGACGCCGCCGTTGGCCTCCGAAGTGGAGGGCAGAACAAACACCTGGGCGCCGTAGAGGGTGTCTTTCTGCAGGCCCAGCTTGCACGGCCGGCCGGCAAATTTCTCGTAGACGATCTTGCCGTTGAAGGCGATGACCCGGGGCCTGTGCTCTTCGAGCTTCTGCGCCAGCAGTACGCGCCCTTCGGCGAACTCCTGGCGCTCGATTTCTTCGACGGTGCGGGTGGGCCTCTTGACGAGATCGGTCATGCCGATGCCGAACTCGAGCATCCGGCGGTCGTCTTCATAGCTGAGCGGCTCGGGGATGACGCCGGATTCGTAAAGGATGGACCAGAAGAGGTTGGTGCGGCCGGCATAGTAGTGCCCGACGCGGGCCGAGCGGTCGCCCGGGTTGGGGCCGACCAGGATCATCTTCATACCCTTGCGGAGATAGTCAGGGAGTGTTCGCATAGAATCGCGGTTCGCTTATCCGGACAGCAGGACTTGCCTTTCGGGTGATGCTCCCAGCGAATAAGGGCCAGTTGCAGCAACTACCTCTGATTGAGGAACATGGACACCGGAGCGTTTTACCGCCCGGGTAATCATACTACAGGGAGTCCCCGCGATTCCCGGGCGAGTGGGATTTCGGTGCGAAAGTTACATCGTTTCGCCCTTAGCCGCATCCAATCGTTCACGCGCAGGCAGACTTCGATTCTGAGGTTCCGGGACCTGTGCTACCCTCTCCTATGGAAAAACATTCGATGGGCTCGTCCAAAGTAAATCCGCCGGTGCCGCCGCGCCCCCTGCCTTCGCAGGTGGTGAAAGACGATGAGCCTTTGTTCGTCGCCGCGGCGAAATCCGGGGATATATCGGCGTTCGAGACGCTGGTGGGCCGCTACGAGCACAAAATCTTCCGCCTCACCCAGAACATCACCCAGAATCGCGAAGATGCCGAGGACGCCATGCAGGAGGCGTTCCTGAAGGCATACGAGCACCTGGGCGAGTTCCAGGGCAATTCGCGGTTCTATACCTGGCTCGTGCGCATTGCGGTGAACCAGGCGCTGATGAAGCTGCGGAAACGGCGCCCCAACCAGATATCCCTGGATGAAGAGGTGGACACGGGCGAGGACATGGTACCCCGCGAAGTCGAGGACTGGGGACCGTCTCCCGAAGAGCGCTACGAACAGACCGAACTGGCGCAGATTCTATCGACTGTGGTGGGGGAACTCGAGCCTGGTTTCCGAATCGTTTTCCAGCTGCGCGACATCGAAGAATTGTCCACCGAAGAGACAGCAGAGGCGCTGGGGCTTTCGGTTCCGGCCGTGAAATCGCGCCTGCTGCGGGCCCGGCTCAAATTGCGTCAGAAGCTCAATCGATATTTTCGGCGAGGAGAAAACTCGTGAAGTGCAAAGGACTGCTGTCGGAGCTGGCAGATTATCTCGATGAGATGCTCGATCCGGCGCTTCGCATGGAAATCGAAGAGCACCTCGCCAAGTGCAAGAATTGCCGGGTAGTAGTAAACACCACGAAAAAGACTATCGAGATTTTTTGCAACTCCGAGCCAGTTCCTCTCCCCGCCGATACCCGCCAACGATTACACGTCGCCCTTGAAAAGCGCATGAGACGCATACAGGCTTAGATGCTCACCCCTATATTCTTGGAAGAATCCTAAGTACCGCGCTCGGCCAGCGAACGCGCCTTTTCATCCCACATCGGCACCAGCTTTCCCATTCCTCGTTCGCGCGCCATTTCATAAATTCTGCCTGCCACCACGACGTCCTCGGTGGCTACGCCATTCGATTTGAAAAGGGTAATTTGATCCGCGCTAGAGCGGCCAGGAATCTTCCGCGAGACGATCTCCGCAAATTCGCGAACGGATTCCCATCGCGAGGCATCACCGGCGAAGGCCTGAATCAGGTCGCCCGATTCGATTTTCGACTGCTCGCGCGAATCGGCGGCGATCAGGCCGCAGCGGAGAACCGCCTCCGTATCGAGTTCGCGCTTCTGCGCCTGGTTCACGCCGACGGCGTTGAGGTGCATTCCCGGCTCAAGCCAGCGGCCTTCGAGGACCGGAACCTTGGAGGTAGTACAGGTGGTCACGATCTGCGCGCCGCGAACGGCTTCTTCGGCGGAGGCAACCGGAGTAACCGGAACGCCGAGGCGCGCGGACATTTCCCGGGCGAACGTTTCTTTCCTGCCGGCATCGCGCCCGAAGGCGCGAATGCTATCCAGTTTGCGAACGGCGGCAAGGGCTTCGATTTGTGTGCGCGCCTGCAGGCCCGTTCCGATGATCGCGGCGACGCGCGCGTCCTCGCGAGCCATCAGGCGTGTGGCCACGCCGCTGGCGGCCGCGGTGCGCATCTGGCCAAGAGTATCGGCCTCGATCAGAGCCACCAGCTCGCCCGAATCGGCGCTAAATAGCGTAACTACAAAACGCGCTCCGCTGCGGGAAATGGAATAAATCTTCAGTCCCATGTAACCGGTGACCAAATCCGCCGCAGCCATGTGGTTCAACACGCCTTTCCCCGGGACGTGCAGCCGCTGGCGATACTGAAGCACGGCTTGGCCTTCGGCGAGGCGCTGGAAGGAAGTCTCCACCGCTTCGAGGGCGAGCGGCATGGTCAAAAGAGCCTTTACGTCCGCTTCGGTGAGTAACAAGGGCATACGAAGTTCCTCCGCGGCGTGACATTCGCCAAAGAATATCGCCAGAATATCGGCGCGCTTTCAAGACATATCAGAAATTGATGCGATAGCGAAGGACGCGGGAGTCCGGCGAGTCCAGCACGAGAAGTTCGCGGCGAGGGCTTACGGCCAGGGCGGGAACGAAGCGGTGCTCGCGCCCTAGCTGCGGGGCGAGGTCGAAATCGAACCTGGGCGTGCCGTCGGAAGCGAAAACGTGAAGCGTGAGGCCGTCGCCATCCATCAGGAACACCGAGCCGTTCGCAACCGCGAACTGATTGCCCAATCTGCGATTACCGCCCTGCCTCCGCGCGTTGATTTCAGAGACCACGTGGCCGCTCTCGGTAAACCGGCCGATGCGGTTATCTTCTCCGTCGAGCACGTAGACATAGCCATCGGGCCCATAGGCGATGGCGCTCGCCCGGTCCGCGGAGTTGGCAAAGGGCCGCCAAGTCTGCGTCAGGCGGAACACCGGAGTGTAGACGAGAACCTGGTTGGCGTTCCGGTCGAGGACAAAGATGAGGCCATCGTCGGCGACGGTGACGCCGAGGATATCCTCCGCGTTCGGACGGGTTTTCAGCTTGAGGTCCCGGTAGCGATCGCCGCTGGGCAGAAAAACGGAGAAGCCGCCCCGGCTCGCGTCGGCGATGTAGATGGCGCCCCCGCGGTCGATGGCGATGGACTGCGGGGACTTGACCCAGTCATCCTGGAACGAAAGCAGCGGCGTTCCCTGGAAATCGAACTTGTGGATGAAGCGGCTGCCCGCATCGGGGATGAAAATATCGCCGAGCGCGTCGGTGGCGATGCAGGTGGGCTGAGCGAGATGGCCGGGCTCACTGCCCTTCATTCCCCAGCTGCCCAGATACTGGAGCCCGGTAGCAGCGGCGGAGGACTTATCCGATTGGGCCGATTGTGCGCGAGTTTCCGTTTTTGGGCGGACTCCCACCAGGAGCACGCCGAGCAACGCCAAAAGAATTGCTAGGAGTACGATGCGGCGAGGCATACGTACCAATCTATTCACTTGTGCTTCGCGCCGCCAGCCGAAGTTGGGTGAACGTGTGACGGTGGCGTCAACCGCTTTTTGTGGCTCGCCGGCTTTCCGCCGGGCGCGCCGCCCTGGCGGATGCGGCGGACAATGGTCTGATGCATGCGATAGAGGCGCTGCTCGGGAGCGCCGCCACTCAGGTCTTCAAATGTGAAGGAAGCGTCGCCGCCGGGAGTTGTTCCCGGCGTGAGCCTCACGGGCAGTCTGCCGCAAACGTCGCTCTCGACAAACGCCGTCTCGTAGCGTTCCCGCTGCGTGCTCCAGGTAAAGACGCGCATCAAGGTGAAATCGCAGGGCTGGCCTTCCGCGCCGCGGTCGCCCACCACGAGATACTGCGGCTTCGCGTCGCCCGCGGAATCGGAAACATGGTTCAGCTCGAACCACGCGACGATGCGCATTCCGGCCGAACTGGCGTAATCGGGAAGCGGAGCGGGGACGTCCAGATCGATGAAGCGGCCGATGATCCACCCGGACATGGTGGTCTGATCGGGGAGATGGGCGCGGACGAGCCACCAATCTTCCTTTTTGGCATTCGTAGCGGCAGCAGCGGGCGCGGACGTTTCCTGCGCGGGCGTCGATGACGCGGGCGACGACGCGGGCGAAGCCGACGGGGGAGGAACGAGTTCGACGCGGCGTTCGAATAACTCGATCGGAACGCCCTTGTTCACCTGGCGGATGCGCGCGGAGTCCCGGCCGGGATCGAGATGCAAATTACTCAGGACGCGGGTGTGGCCGTGCGCCTCAATGGGAAGGGCCGATGTAGTGGAGTCGAGATCCTTGGCTTTCTGCCAGAATTCAGCGGAAAGCAGATCGTGCTCGCTTACCCAGC
>CAZRKW010000061.1:0-6927 GCA_964600355.1 uncultured Acidobacteriaceae bacterium | reverse complement strand
TCCTTGGCTTTCTGCCAGAATTCAGCGGAAAGCAGATCGTGCTCGCTTACCCAGCCGACGATCCCGGTGGCCGTGCGGACCTGCACCTGATCGCCGAAACGGCTCATGATTCCGAGGGGTTCGCCAAAGTTTGCGGTGGCGACGGGAGATCGCACTTGGGCCGTCGTGCTCCAGACGGTGACTTCGCGATTGGCCGCATAGGCCGCTTCGACGGGGGGCTTGGCGTGATGGAGGTGGAAATAGGCGGCGACCGCGATCACCGCAACCACAACGAAGCCAATCAGAATCTTCCGCATGAATCGCTGCCAAATTCCTCCAAAGCAGAACAGATTCTACACGAATGATCCGGTGGGAGCGTTAACTGGACGGTAAAAACGGGGGCGATGTGTCGAAACGATGCGGAGCGCGTGTGCTAGAGTTGTGGCGGATTTTTTTCAAGGAGCCATTCGCGTGCACGGCATGGAAAAGCTGCGTCCGCTGGCGCTTCTGTTGCTGCGCCTGGGCCTCGGGGCCATTTTCATGTATCACGGGTACCCGAAGCTGCTCGGCCACTCGCACGAATTCATATTTGACATGAGCGCAAGGGGCGGACTACCCGGGTATGTGGAACGCATAGCGGGACTGGTGGAAGTTGTGAGCGGGGCAATGCTGGCGATCGGCATTTTCACGCGCTTCGCAGCCTTGCTATTGACCATCGAGTTGGGAATGGTTTTGTGGATGGGGCATGAACTCTTAGCGCGCCCGGCAGCAGTGGGACGGTACGAATTCCCGCTAGCGTGCGCCGCCGGCGTATTCGCGTTGGCCACATTCGGCGCCGGATCGGTGTCATTCGACGCGGCATTCTTTCGCGGCGGGGGCAGAGCCTCGCGCAAAGTGAAGGGCTGATCGAGTTGATGCTCGCGCCGCGCGCCGCCCGTTAAGCGACCTGCGTCGTGTGCGGCACGGCTGGCGGCACAGTGGCGGCCAAGGGAATCGGGGCCTGGGGCATCACGAGCCACGCAACGATGTAGGCGACAATCGACGGAACGATCGGCACCGGAATAAAAAGCAGGACGAGCCACACCAGGCGGACGACGGTCGAGTCGATTTCGAAATACTCCGCGATGCCGCCGCACACTCCTGCGATCTTGCGATCCGTTGAAGACCGCATCAGGCGCTTGTAGCCGCGCGAAGTGGAGGTCTGCTGCATCCCCCCGCAGAAATTGCAGAAATTCGATTGATCGGGAACTTCCCGCTGGCAATGCTTGCAAGTCATCGCAAGGTCTCCTTCCAGGTCGGCAAAAAGCAGCATCAAGCCTTTTTCACCGCGGTCAAAATCAACATACTCCGGGTTTAATACGAGAGCAAGTCGCGGACGGCGCGGACGATGTCTTCGGTCTGGGGCAGGATTTCGTCCTCCAGACGCGGGTTGTAGGCGCAGAACGTGTCGGTGGCGGCGACGCGACGAACGGGGCCGTCGAGCTCGCCGAACAATTCGTCAGCGATGCGCGCGGCGATTTCCGCGCCATAGCCCCAGGAACGCGAGTCCTCGTAGGCCACGATCACGCGGTTGGTCTTGCGCACCGTGGAGGCAACGGCATCCCAGTCGTAGGGACTGAGAGTGCGCAGATCGATAATCTCCGCCGAGATGCCTTCGCGATCCAGGGAAGCCGCGGCAACCTCCGCGCGGTGTACCACCGCCCCATACGTGATGATGCTGACCTGCGTACCCTCTCGGACGACGCGCGCTTTACCAAAAGGAATCGTGAAATCGGGCCCGGGATAAGGCGTGCGGTTGTAGGGCTGCCGATACAGGTGCTTGTGCTCGAGGAAGAGCACGGGATCGTCCGAGCGGATCGCCGTCCGCAACAGCCCGCAGACATCGAGCGCAGTGGACGGCATAACGACGCGCAGCCCGGGGATGTGCGTGAACACCACTTCTCCGCACTGGCTGTGATAGATGGAGCCGCCCGTGAGATAGCCGCCGATGGGCACGCGAATCACGGCCGGGCACTTGAAATGGCCGGCGGAGCGCCAGCGCTGCGTGGCCATCTCGCTGCGGAGCTGCATCATGGCCGGCCAGATGTAATCGAAGAACTGAATTTCGGCGACGGGCTTCAAGCCGCGAATGGCCATGCCCAGCGAGCGGCCCACGATGGCGGCCTCAGCGATGGGCGAGTTGAAGACGCGGCTCGAGCCGTATTTGCGCTGCAATCCCGCGGTGGCCTTGAAGACGCCGCCCTTTCCTTTCACGGAAGCAAGGTTCTCGACGCGGCTGCAATCGGCCACGTCCTCGCCAAATACGACGATGCGCTCATCGCGTGCCATTTCGTCGAGCAGGGTGGCCGAAACGATCTCGACCATCGTCTTCGGGTGGCCATTCAGATGAGGCTGCGTTTCAAACTGGCTGGAAGTGGGGTCCACGTCCGGCGAATAAACATTCACGTAGACCGAATCCGTGGCGGGAGACTCGGCTGCCAGGGCGCGGTCGATGGCTTCGGTGACCTCGCGGACGACTTCCGCTTCCAGGGCTTCGAGCTCCGCTTCGTCGAGGATGCCTTCGCGCACCAGAAAGAGCGCGAATTTCGGCAGAGGGTCGCGGCGAGATTCCTCCTCGCGCTCCGCAGGAGTCTTGTAGAGCTTCTCGTCGTCGGAAAGGGAGTGCGAATAAGGGCGCGTGACGTGCGCGTGGACTAGGGCCGGCCCCTTCCGGTCGCGGCAATGAGCCACAGCGCGGCTCAGTGCTTCGTAGCTTTCGAGCGGATCGGTGCCGTCGCACTCCTCAATATGGAAATGCGGGAAATTCCGGACGAGATGCGAGATGTTGCCGCCGGCCGTCTGGTATTCCACCGGGACGGAGATGGCGTAGCCGTTGTCCTCGACAAGGAACAGAACCGGGAGTTTTTGCAGGCTGGCGGCGTTGAGCGCCTCGAAAAATTCGCCCTCGCTCGTGGCACCCTCGCCGCCGGAAACATAGGCGACATCGTCGGCGTGGAAATCGACCGTTCCACCGCCCGGCGCCTTACGCGCCTGCTCAAGGGCCTTAGGAAACTTTTCGTAATAGAGAGACGCTTCCGCAGCCCCTACGGCGTGGAGCCAGCGGGTTCCGGTTGGAGACGAGCCGGTAACCAGATGAAATTTCGGATTGCCCCAGTGGGAGGGCATCTGGCGTCCACCGGACGCGGGATCGTCCTTCGCGCCGACGCCCTGTAAAAGCATCTCGTAGGGCGTTTCGCCGACCATCAAGGCCAGGGCGCGGTCGCGATAGTAGGGGAAAAACCAGTCGTAGCCGGATTTCAGCACCAGCCCCGCGGCCACCAGCACGGCTTCATGCCCTGCGCCGCTGATCTGGAAGAAAATTTTGTTCTGGCGCTTGAGCTGGATTTCGCGGTCGTCAATCTGGCGGGAGAGAAACATCGTGCGGTAGATGCGGATCAAGGTATCGCGCGTCAAGCCGCGAAGCCTGTCTCGGTCAGGGCGATCTGTCTTGAGTTTCACGTGAGAGGCCAAGAGAGTTGCCTCCGATCCGAATGCGAAAGGCCGCCCGGCAGATTCCCTTCGCCTCATTATATCCAAATGCGAGCCGAGTCCACAAAGAAGGCCATTGCCGGTGACGCGAACCTTGCACTTTTTATACCGATTGCATCGGCAAGTCCATCAGTCGAGCGAGTCGAAGAGCTCGGCGGTCG
Source organism: uncultured Acidobacteriaceae bacterium (assembly GCA_964600355.1). GTDB lineage: Bacteria > Acidobacteriota > Terriglobia > Acidiferrales > UBA7541 > Palsa-295. Next base: position 3,259 of record CAZRKW010000061.1, on the reverse strand, counting down.
CGGCGAAGGCTGCGTCACCGTGGCGAATGGTCTCGCCCTTGGCGGACTTGAAAGGCTCTTCGGAGGGGATGCGGTCGAGCCAGCGCTGCAGCGTGAGCTTCTCGTGATCCGAAAAATCGAGACGGATCAGGAGCCGAACGCCCGAGGCGGCTTTGCCATCGCCTCCCGCAGCACTCTTTGCTTTCGCCGAACCCTTTTTCGCCGTCTTGCCTTTTGCCGCGGCCTCTTCATTCGCGTCGGCAGCTGCGGCGTCCGCGCTGCCGTTCGATTCCTTGCGGTCGAACTTCAGCAGGATTTTCTTGCCGAGGCGAAAACCCTGCTGCCACGCGTCTACCTTGTGCCGCCCCTGCTGCGCCGCCTCTTCATCCGTTCCAAAATCAAAGATCAGTATCGATTGGGCCATGCATCTTCTATATCGGCGCAAGGTCCCCGTGTCAAGTTTGATGCGATCCGCGGCGTACGACGGCTCGCTTTCCTCGCGATGTAAGACGGCCCGCCGTTGAAGAAATCGACGCGAAGCGAGACGGCTGGCGTGCTAAGATGCTGTCGACAATTTTGAGGCGATGGAGTTCGCCTGAACCGTCCGTGAAGGACTGATGACTCCTGGCCGCCGACGGCGCCCAGGAGTTTTTTGCTTTTAGGGCGGAAGCCCGGCACAAAGGAAGGAAGGCACTGTGCGAATTGCTCTGCTGATCGTGTTTGGCATCGCGGGGACGCTGGCGCGCTACGGATTGCAGGGATTCGTGCAGCAGCGCACCGGCTCGACCTTCCCCATGGGCACGCTGGTGGTGAACCTGATCGGCTGTTTTCTTCTGGGCATCATCGGGGAATACGCGCTCACGCACCTGACGATCCCGCCGGACTGGCGCATCGGGATCACCGTGGGCTTCTTCGGGGCGTTCACCACGTTTTCGAGCTTCAGTTATGAAACGGCGCGCATGCTGAACGACGGAGACTGGATGCGCGCGAGCGTCTACGTGCTATCAAGCGTGATCGGTGGCTTGCTCGGCGTGTTTGCCGGGATGCGCATTGCGGACCGTATATGACGAATTCCGAAGGAGGCAGTATGGAGCACGCGAAACACGAGCGATTTGAAGGCGAGCGGACGCTGATGCGCATTCATATCGGCGAATCGGACCGCTGGCACGGCAAGGCGCTGTACGAGGCGATCGTCGAGTTGCTGCGGCGCGAGAAATTCAGTGGCGCCACGGTGCTGCGCGGCGTCGGAGGCTTCGGCTCATCGAGCATCTACCACACGGAGAAAGTGCTGCGCCTCTCGCAGGACCTGCCGGTGGTGATCGAATGCGTGGAAGCCGCCGAGCGCATCGAAAGCATTCTGCCGCGCCTCGATGAAATGATCGGCGGCGGTCTGGTAACGCTGGAAAAAGTGCGCGTGATCCTCTACCGCTCGGGCAAAACAGCCGCGAAAAAATAACCCTTCGCCCAGGAATCCCTGAAAACCGGAATTTCCGCTCTTGCATCGCGGCGGGCCGCATGCTACGGTGAGCGAACAAAAGGCGAAGCAGCGCGAACTGCGATTCGGGGCCGTGCTGCGTCCGAAGGAGTGTTCCATGCCAGCAGCGGGCCAGGAAGCGGCGCGGCAACGGCGGTCAGAGCAAGAGTCGATACTCGCACCCGAGGCGCAACTTGCCATCCGGCGAGGCGCGGGCACCGCAAGCACAATCGACAGGGTGCAGGAGGTGCTCAGCTCGCTGGCGGCGCGGTATCGCGCCGACGAACTGCTCACCGCAGTGCGGCATATTCCCGCGCGCGCGGCGCAGTTTCGGCCGATGCCGGAGTGGGTGCGGCCCGAACTCGCAGCCGCTTACGCCGCGAAGGGCATCGAGCAACTGTATTCTCACCAGGCTGCCGCGGCTGAACTCGCCCACGCCGGGAAAAACTTCGTGGTGGTGACGCCGACCGCCTCCGGCAAGACTCTCTGCTACAACCTGCCCGTGCTGAACGCGGTTCTCGAGAATCGCGACACGCGGGCGCTCTACCTGTTCCCCACCAAGGCGCTCGCGCAGGACCAGCTTGCGGAGCTGCACGATCTGGCGACGCTGCTCGACGACTGCTTCGGCGTATTCACCTACGACGGCGACACCCCGAGCGACGCGCGCAAGGCGATCCGCGAGCGCGGGCACGTGATCCTCTCGAACCCGGACATGCTGCACACGGGGATCCTGCCCCACCACACGAAATGGGTGCGGCTGTTCGAGAACCTGCGCTACATCGTGCTGGACGAGCTGCATACGTATCGCGGGGTGTTCGGGAGCCATTTGACCAACGTGCTGCGGCGGCTACGGCGCGTGGCGCGATTCTACGGCTCGGACCCCCAGTTCATCTGCTGCTCGGCTACGATTGCGAATCCCGGTGAGCTGGCGGGGCAGCTGATCGAAAAGAAAGCCGAGGTAATCGAGGAAAACGGCGCGCCGGCCGCCGAAAAGCTTTTCGTGTTTTACAATCCGCCGATGGTGAACCGGAACCTGGGCATTCGCCGCAGCTACCTGAACGAGACCACGCGCGTGGCGAAGGAACTGCTCGCGCGCAAGCTGCAGACGATCGTGTTTGCGAACAGCCGGCTGCACACGGAGGTGCTGCTCACGTATTTGCAGCAGGCCAACCGGCCCCAGTCGGGGCAGGCCGAGCCGATTCGCGGGTATCGCGGCGGCTATCTGCCGAGCGAGCGGCGCGAGATCGAGCGCGGGCTGCGCGAGGGACGGATTCGCGGCGTTGTGGCCACCAACGCGCTGGAGCTGGGGATCGATATCGGGTCACTCGACGCCTGCGTCATGGCGGGATATGCGGGGTCGATCGCGTCCACGTGGCAGCGGGCGGGGCGCGCGGGGCGCCGCAGCGGGACGTCCTGCGCGGTGCTGGTGGCGTCGTCTGCGCCGCTCGATCAATTCATCGTGCAGCATCCGGATTATTTTTTCGATCGCTCGCCCGAGCATGCCTACGTGCAGCCGGACAACCTCGAAATTCTGGTGAACCATTTGAAATGCGCCGCATTCGAGCTGCCTTTGTCGCCGGAAGACACGTTCGGCAGCGTGGATGTGGCGGCCTTATGCGAGCGGCTCGGCGATGCGGGCTATCTGCATCGCAGCGGCGGAAACTGGCACTGGGTGCAGCAGGCGTATCCGGCGGACACGGTGAGCCTGCGCGCGGTGACGTCGGACAACTTCATCATCATCGATACGACCGGCGAGGGCAAGGACAAGGACGAGGGCAAGCCCGAGGTAATCGGAGAGGTGGATTT
>CAZRKW010000060.1:0-18668 GCA_964600355.1 uncultured Acidobacteriaceae bacterium | reverse complement strand
GGCCGAACCATCACCGGCTGGTTCCGGGCGACACGCCCCGGCAATTACGACATTCAGTGCACCCAGATGTGCGGGATCGGACATGGGCTGATGGCCGCGCGGATCATTGTCGAAACGCCCGAACAACATAGCGCGTGGATCAGACGAGCCTCCAATCCAGCGGTCGCCGCCGCAGCGCAACCCGCGCTCGACGCGGACGGCGCGAAACTCGCCGAGGTAAGACCATGACAACTCCAGCCACCGGCGCGCACGCTCATCTGGGCTCGCACGGAGACGAGCACGGCCATCATCCGCAGAGCTTCTTCCGCAAATACCTGTGGTCCACCGACCACAAGATGATCGCCATGCAGTACTTGTTTACGGGCGCAGCTCTCGCGCTGATCGGCGGCTATCTCGCGTACGTGTTCCGCATGCAACTGGCATTCCCGGGGATGAATGTGCCCGGGTACGGGCTCGTGACACCGGGCAAATACAACGCGCTCGTCACCATGCACGGCACCATCATGATCTTCTGGGTGGCCATGCCGGTGCTGGTGGCCGCCTTTGGCAATTTTCTGATTCCCCTGATGATCGGCTGCGACGACATGGTGTTTCCGCGCATCAACCGCCTGTCGTACCAGGTATTCCTGCTGAGCGCCATTATCCTGATCGCGTCCTTTTTTGTGCATAACGGGGCGTTCGGCGGCGCATGGACTTCCTACCCTCCGCTTTCGGCGAAAGGCGCGTACAACCTGTCCCCCCTGGGCGCCTCTCTCTGGCTCATCGCCGTCGCTCTTGAGTTTGTGGCGTTCCTGCTGGGCGGCCTCAACTTCGTGGTCACCACGATGAACGGCCGCGCGCCCGGTATGCGAATGTGGGACATCCCGGTAGTGGTCTGGATGATTGTGCTGGCGAGCATTTTGTTCATGGCGTCCGTGGGCCCGCTGATTGCCGGCGCGGTGATGCTGCTCTTCGATCAGCGCCTCGGCACCGCGTTTTACGATCCCGGGCGCGGCGGCGATCCCCTCCTCTGGCAGCATTTGTTCTGGTTCTTCGGCCACCCGGAAGTCTACGTCGTCCTGTTGCCGGCCCTGGGAATCGTCGCTGAAATCATCACCGTCTTCGCGCGCAAGAAGCTGTTCGGCTACCGCACGGTGCTCTACACCACCTGGGCTACCGGCGTTCTGAGCTTCGTTGTGTGGGCGCACCACCAGTTTATCGCTGGTATTGACCCGCGCATGGCCAACGTGTTCACGATCACTACGCTGCTCATTTCGGTTCCCATCACCGAAATGATTTTCGTCTACATCGCAACGCTCTATGGCGGCTCGATCCGGTTCACGACGCCGATGCTCTGGGCGTTGTCTTTCATCGCGGAGTTCTTGATCGGCGGCGTGACGGGCATTTTCCTCGGAGCGTCCGGCGCGGACATCTATTTCCACGATACCTATTTCGTGGTAGCGCACTTTCACTACACCTTCTTCCCTTCCGCGATTATCGGGATGTTTGCGGCGCTCTCCTTCTGGTACCCGAAAATGTTCGGCCGCATGATGAACGAAACACTCGGCAAGATTCACTTCTGGGGCACGGTGATCGCCTTCAACGTGATTTTCATCCCGCTGTTTATAACCGGCGCAGCGGGCGACCAGCGCCGCATCTACAACTACGCGCTTTTCCCGGAGCAAGCGAAGCCCGGCCTTCAGCACCTGCGCGAGCTTTCCACGATTGGCGTGATCGTTCTCCTGGCGTTCCAGATTCCCTTCCTGATCAATTTCTTCTGGAGCCTGAAGCACGGCGAGCGCGCCCCGGAAAATCCCTGGCTCTCGAACACGCTCGAATGGACGGTGCCGTCGCCCCCGCCGCACGGAAACTTTGCCGAGCTGCCGACCGTCTACCGCGGGCCGTATGAATATTCGGCGCCCGGCCGCAAGACCGACTACTGGCCGCAGAACGAGCCGATTGCTCCCGTCGAGGAAGCCGCGCTATGAGCAGCCACTCCATTGCGAATCTGCGAAGCGTCACCGGCATTCCCACCGCGCGTCTGGTTACCTGGTGGGTGATCGCGTCGGAAATATTTATTTTTGGCGGGCTGCTGGTTTCCTACGTGATGCACCGACTGGCCCATCCCGAGTGGGCCATCGCAGCCGCCAACACCAACACCAAGGCCGGCGCGTTCAACACGTTCGTGTTGCTCACTTCCAGCCTTTTCGCCGTGCTGGCCCACAAGGCGGCGGACGCCGAAGATGGCCCCAAGGCGGCGAAGTTTCTCCGCCTGACCGCGCTCGGCGGCTTCATGTTCTTGACGGTGAAGGGCTTTGAGTGGGCGCACGAAATCAAGGAAGGATTCGTGCTTTCCTCCGGCGGCTTTTGGTCCTTTTACTACACGGTGGCCGGCCTGCACGGCCTGCACGTGCTCGCCGGGGCCATCATCATGCTGGTCATCGCGTCGGACGCAGCAAAAAATCGCGAATTGCCGCGTGTGCAGTGCATCGGGTTGTACTGGCACTTCGTCGACATTATCTGGATTTTCCTGTTTCCGCTGCTCTATATCGCCAAGTGAGGTAGCCTCGCATGAGTTCGGAATCGCGTACGGAAGCGGCGCACATTCACCATCCCGACTACGTAAAGATATGGGCTGTGCTGGTGGTCCTGCTGATCGTAAGCGTCCTCGGCCCCCTCACCGGAATCCGCTGGCTGATGCTCTTCACGGCGTTTGGCATCGCCATCGTGAAGGCGTATCTCGTAGCCAAAAATTTCATGCACGTCAATCTCGAGAAGCGCTGGGTCACCTATCTGCTCGTCACCAGCCTCGTGTTCCTTGCTATCCTGTTCTCGGGCGTCGCGCCGGACATCATGAGGCACCAGGGCCTTCGCTGGGAAAACTATGCTGCGAAAAAAGCAGTCGAATCGGGATCCCAGGCCTCCGCAAAACATGAGTAACAGCCAGGGCTTGACCGGCCACCACCCAAGCCCCGCCATGGAGTTTGCGTTACGCCTCGGGACGCACTCCGATGCGCCCCGCGTTCCCAATGCCGTCCTAGGTACGATTGTGTTCGTCGTGGCGGAAACCATGTTCTTCGCAGGCCTGATCAGCGCGCACACGATAGCCCGCGCCTCCGCAATCGGAGGCATGTGGCCCCCCGCCGGTCAGCCACGCTTCCCTGCAGAGCGGACAGCAATCAATACGGCGGCGCTGATCCTGAGCGGCGTTCTTCTGTGGGTAGCGAACCGGTATATGCGCTCGGCCCCCAAAGTGGCGCGGCGCTATCTCGAAGCCTCGATCGTGCTGGGGATCACTTTCGTGTCGTTACAGGGAGTCGAATGGGCAAGGCTGCTCAGGCAGGGCCTTACGCTCACATCCAGCGCGGCGGGTTCGTTCTTCTACCTAATTGTCGGCACGCACGCGCTGCATGCCGTAGTCGCGATAGGATTTCTGGCCTGGGCTTATGTGCTCCTCTGCCGCGGGAGCCTCAAGCCGGAGGTCTTTGCCGCCACCCAGGTTTTTTGGTACTTTGTCGTAGCGCTCTGGCCGATCATCTATCTGCGCGTCTATTTGTGAAGGGAGCCCGCATGAAACTCGCCTATCGCTTCCCGACCATAGCGCTGCTTTTATCGTGGGCGCCCGCGGCAGCCCAGGCCTGCTCCGCCTGCATCCTGGCCGATCCGAAGACGTCCGCCACCTATCTAAAAATGACGCTGGTGATGAGCGCCCTCCCCCTGGGCCTACTGGGGGGAGTGACGTATTGGCTCTGCCGCCGCTATTCGCCAAGATCCAAAGCGTCGCGCGTAGCGCCGCAGTCCATCGCAGAAATTCGCGCCACCGCAAGCGCCATGGAACACCATCGCGCGTGATTGTCGCGCCCGCAACTGCCTGCGCGCAGCCTCGATATGAGCCCTTGCGTAATCCCCGGAAGCCAATAAACTAAGAAGCATGGGCGGTTAGCTCAGCGGTTAGAGCATCCGGTTTACACCCGGAAGGTCCAGCGTTCAAATCGCTGACCGCCCACCATCAACATCCGCTCAATAGACGGAAATTGATAATTCCGCCTTCGCGTTTCAGGCTCGTCCCGCAGATGTGTTAAGATACGTTTCGCATCAAACGCGTTGTGTTTGTTGATTCAGCGAGTGGGGACGTAGTTCAGTCGGTTAGAACGCTGCCCTGTCACGGCAGAGGTCGCGAGTTCGAGTCTCGTCGTCCCCGCCATTTTTTCAGTAACTTAGTTGGGCTGAGATGCCGCTTGATGCGGGAACCATTGCTGGCATCGAAGGTATCCGGCCCCACGCTTGCAGCAGGATTCAAACCCCTTCATGTAAACTCCCCTCATGCGAAACGTCCTCACGCGAAAAAACATTCCCCTGGTCTCCGTCCTGATCCTCTCGGCGGGGCTCGTTACCTGGAGAATGTGGCGGGAGATGCTTCCCGGCTGGCCGGGCTACGGAGTCAAGGAATACATCTCGGTGAATGCGCCGGTCGTAGCGCTCACCCACGTGCGCGTCATCGATGGTTCGGGCGCGCCCCCTGTTGAGGATTCCACGATCGTTCTCGTCGGTGGCAGGATCCAGGCGATCGGAAAGTTCGCCGCCGTTTCTATCCCTCCGCAGGCTCAGGTGCTGGACCTCACGGGCCGCACCGTCATCCCCGGGATCGTGGGAATGCACGACCACATGTTCTACCCTTCGGTTGGCGACACATCGGCCTACACCGAAATGGGCTACAGTTTTCCCCGCCTCTACCTCGCCAGCGGTGTGACAACCATTCGAACAGCAGGCGCGATTCAGCCTGCCACCGATATTCGCTTGAAAAGCCAAATTGACAAGGGCTGGCTCGCCGGACCCAAAATGCACGTTACCGGCCCCTACCTAGATTCCCTGCCCAGCCCCGCAGCAGCCAGCGCGCTCGTCGACGAATGGACCAATAAGGGCGCGACATCGGTCAAAGTCTACATGCGCATCACCCGGTCCCAGCTAGCCGCCGCCATCGCGACAGCTCACAGGCGCGGGATCAAAGTGACCGGACATCTTTGCGCGGTTGGTTTTCGCGAAGCGGTCGGCCTCGGCATCGACAACCTCGAACACGGTCTCCTGGTTGACACGGAATTCGATCCCGGCAAGGAGCCGGACGTCTGTCCAGCGGACAAGCTCACCGAGTCGACGCTGGCACAGCTGGATGTGAATTCGGCTCCCGTCCAGGACATGATCCGCGATCTTGTTCAGCACCACGTCGCCGTGACTTCCACCCTTCCCGTATTTGAAACTTTTGTGCCCGACCAGGCGCCGGAAGAACCCGCCCTTCTCGACGCGTTGTTTCCTGCTTCGCGCGAGGATTACCTGAGAATTCGAGGGGAGATCGCAGCAAGCATCGGCTCGCCGTGGGCCGTTCTCCTGAAGAACGAAATGGAGTTTGAACGCGCGTTTGTCGCGTCAGGCGGCTTGCTGCTGGCCGGCGAGGACCCCACAGGCTTCGGCGGCGACCTCGCCGGCTTTGGAGACCAGCGCGAAATTGAGTTGCTTGTGAAAGCCGGCTTCACTCCCGTCGAGGCAATTCATATCGCCACCGCGAACGGGGCCGAATACCTGGGCGAGAGCGGCCACATTGGAACGCTCGCCGCAGGCAAGCAGGCCGACATGATCGTCATCAACGGCAACCCTGCCGAAAGAATCGATTCCATCGAGCTGGTTGAAACGGTTTTCAAGGATGGCGTGGGCTACAATTCTCCGGCGCTGATCCAATCCGTGCGCAATTCCGTCGGCTCGCGCTAGCTTCTGTGTGCCGCCAAGGAAGCGATGTTCACCATTCTCCATCGCCGGTCTTCGCCCCTGCCGAACCGATTGTCTGGGCCGATAAAGCACCAGGAACGAGGTCGCCTGTTCGATATTTCACGTCTCGTGAAACCATCGTGGACACACCGAGGATTCGAACGTTGGCTTCAGCTTCCGAAGACGTCTGCAGCCACATTGTGCCAACAGGACCATACAGGAGAACAATGTGCACATCCTTCAGCCACCACGAGGGACTCTTTGCAGGCTCGCCCTCGACGCGGTAAGGAAGGTAGGTGTTGGCATCCACCCAAATGGTCCCGCGGAGCAGGTTCTTGGAGTTCTGCCTCGGAAGCAGCTCCAGCACATAGCAGCGTTTCCCGCCAAACTCATCTTCGCGAACAAACACGAAATCATAATTGTCGCGTGTGATGGCGTTCGAGCCCGAATCCTTTGCGAACGCCACCTCGCTGTCCAGCATTTTGCGAACGATCTTTTCTCCGAATCCGGATTCGCCCGGATTGTCGATGGCATATTGCTTGGAGTCCGCGCGTACGGCGGTTATCTCGGCGATGACGAGGGTCTTCGCTTCATCGCGATTATTGCCCCTGAACAGTTTGTATTCGCGCGTGACGGTATAGGGGTGAAAGTGACTTCGGTTTTCGGCCTGAGCCCGCGCCATCTGAACGACGATACTTTGGTTTGCTGAAAGCGCGCTCCAGGTCTGAGCCGAAACGCATGCTGCAGCGGCCAAACAGGCGAAAAGCGAGCATGCGAATTGTGCTCTGACAATCATTTAGAAACTCCGCCATCTCACTCCATGTCAAACCCCAGGACAGTAGCGAGGCTGCGCGGGCTGGTGGTATCGCGTATTCACCCTCAAGTTGACAATGCAATGTCCGCGTCTCGCAATCCCGGCGACCCAACCCTCTTTTTCGCTTCTGAACCTCGGTTTATGATGCTGTCTTGGCCCGAGCTAACTCCGGCTCGGCGGCCAGCTGGTCAAAAAGCGTTCGGTAGTGAATCATTGCTTGACGCAACTCTTCCGTGCTGGCTTGCCCCCGCGTTTGACGAAGCGCGATTTCGTGGGCGGACCGGTAATTCTCCAGCACCAACGGATAGTCCACAGAAATATCCGCCGCACGCTGTTCAAAATCACTTACCGGATAGCCGCGTGTGGACATCACATCGCCCAGAAGTTGATCGGCTTCCGTCACCGCGCCTCCGGGACTATCTACGAAACGTGCCTGCACCCTGGCCCAGGACGCCACGAAGCGAGCGCGATCCTCCGGACCGAGCGGCCTGATGTGGAAACTCTCCACTCGATCTGCGCGCTTGTCGAGCCCGGCTTCCGCCTGTCGTCGGCCCCCGCCTTCATTCACCGCGCGGGCGTACTCTGGGCCGCCAAACTTGGCGCGTAGCCTTTCCGTTCGGCGTTTACGAACAAAAAGCCAAGTCGCCATGCCTGCGACAACCACAAGGGCGATGGCTATGATTATTTGTGTCGTGCTTACCGCCGATAGGTTCATTGCTTGCCTCCAGTTCTCTCAGTCGATTTCTTGGCCAAAATAGGGGGCCGGCGCAACTCCTAGTAATTCCAGCGGCGCATGATCTGTGTCATCCGGAAGATCAGCTGAAGAGCGAACACTAAAACGGCCCCGTACAATTGCGCCATCTCTGGTCTCCACTGTTGAACCCCGCATGGTCACTGAATGCCGAAAAAAGTTCGTCTTCGGGTTTCAAATTGATCTTCAGGTTGACGACTTTGGCGCTTATGGTGGGGACGTGCGTAATCGCGCCTGAATCCATATCTTCTTCTGAGACGAATCGGTCGAGTTGCCCCCCGTCCGGCGCCCGCACTGCATACATTCCAGAGGGATTTTTCTCTTCCATACAACAAGAGTGTGAACATCTCGACTGAGAAGAGCTGTCCCGAAAGGCACACAGCAGGAACAGACTGGAATCGCACAAAGTAATCGCGCGGCGCGGCGCCGCCGATTTCCGCAAGCCCTTGGTAGCGAGTCAAATTTAGTCCCATGAGTCGCGCCCGAAATATTTACAGAAATATATTGACAAGACGATTACAAACGTGAAATACGCATCCCACGTGGTGGTTATCTAACTACACAGCCGTCAGTCGTTACATTACGTATACGGTATTTACTGTACGCTTACTACTCGGCCCATAGGACCAATCCGCACAGGAGGCTGATATGACTGCTGCTATTGGGAAATCCAAGTCCCGCCGATCTTCCATTGATGAGTCCATTGGAAATGTGGCTCGCTGTCTTTGGCTGGCAGCCATGTTCCTTTTGATAGGCAGCTCTGCGTTCGCCCAGCGCGATCTGGGCACCATCACCGGCACAGTGACTGACTCGTCAGGCGGCGCCGTGGCGGGAGCTACGATCACGATTACCGAGATTTAGACGGGCCAGGTCTACAAGCCGGATACCGCGGCTGGCGGTGACTACACCCGGCCCGCGCTGCCGCCTGGGCGCCCGTGGCGAGGCTCGCGGTGGCCACGTAGTGCCCCAGGATTCCCCGGTTGATCACCTGGCTGAAAAACGTAGCCCGCGGTATCAGTTCGCTCAGCAGATGAGGGATGTTTTCCTGGCCGCCCGGCATAAACGTCTCTTCGTCCCGGGCGCCCCCGCCGAACGTCACCACCACCACTTTTCTTGCTCCCGGCAAAGCGAGCGCGGAACCGGGAGCGAAGCTGAACAAGGTCGCGCCCAAGCCAATGCCGGTCGCCGACCGCAAAAAATCGCGCCGACTCGACGATACACTCTCGCTCGAGATTTTCTCGCGTTTCGTCAATGTATGCAGGCCTCCCGCCGAAGCGCAATCGGCCCTGGCGTCCGCCGTCCCTGCCTGAGAACCGCTGACGTGTTCTTCAACCTTGGCAAACCCATATCAGACCATCAACTTTATTGTCAAGGTAAACAATCATCTGGAAGTAATTTAAGCGCCTGATACCGAAGACCTTCTTACCTGTACACGCGGACAGCTTCCCCCTGCGCAATCCTGTACCGGGCGGCAGCTTTAATCCCTCCACCGCTGCGTAAAATATTCCTGAGTAGCGCCGCCGAGGCTCGCATTCACATCGAGGACTTATGACCGAACACGCTGCCCAGCTCGAACACGCGCTTGCAACCGATGCCTGGAAACAATGGGAAGGCCAGACCGTCAATGGCCAGTTTCCATTGCACCGCTATCTCGGAGGTTCCGGCCACAGCGCGGTATTTCTCACCACCTGCGGCGACGGCGTGGCTCAAACGGCCCAAACAGCAGCCATCAAGCTCATTCCGGATGACTCGGCAGCTTCCGAACAGCACGCGGCGGCCGCCGACCAACGGGTGATTTCCTGGAAATTCGCCGCGAGAATATCCCATCCAAACCTGATCAGGATTTTGCAAGGGGGACGCTGCACGATCGACGGCGTACCGCTCCTCTATGTCGTGATGGAGGCTGCCGAAGAAGACCTTTCTCAGATCATTCCCCAGCGAGCCCTCACGCCTTCCGAAGCCCGCGAGATGCTGCGGCCTGCCCTCGACGCCCTCGCCTACTTGCACGGCATGGGTTTCGCGCACGGCCACCTCAAGCCCTCCAACGTAATGGCCCGCGAAGACCAACTGAAGCTTTCGGCCGACACTCTCTTCCAAATCGGCGAACCGGTCCCCAGTGCGGCCGCTCTCGATATCTACTGCCCGCCCGAAAGGAAGCACTCCGCCGCGTCCGACTCCTGGGCGCTGGGAATGACGCTCGTCGAGGTTCTCACGAGGCGTCTTCCGCTGTGGGATCGCGCGGACGAAGCCGAGCCCGTCGTGCCGGACTCGCTGGCCGAGCCATTTCTTCAGATCGCCCGCCGGTGCCTGCGCCGCAATCCCTCGCTGCGCCTGAGGGCGCCGGATATCGCCGAGCGCCTCGAGCCCCTGCCCGTGCAGCAACCGCCATCCACGCCAACTGCGAGTCAGATCCCCGCGAGCCAGCCACTCGTCGCGAGCCGCCCGGTCGTCGCGAGCCAGCCGATCGCTTCGGCCAGGCCCAACTATTTCGCCCGGGTCGTCGCGCTGGCGCTGCTGATAGCAGCCGTCGCAGTCATTTCTATCCGGAGTAAACACAATCACCTCGCACCGCCAACGGCTCCCGTTGCGCTGAATATACCGAAGCCGCAAAACCAAGTCCCCGAGGCCGCTGCCGAGAAAGCGCCCCAGCTCGCACCAACACATGCGGCGGAATCGACGCTTGCGCCTCCGCCTGCGATCGCACAAGCGCCGGCGCGTATGCCCGCGTCCGCAGCAGCACCGGTGCCTGTGCCTGAGCCCGCTATCCAGCAGCCCGTACCACCACAAGCCGAATCGCAACCGCCAGCTCCGTCAGAGGAAGAAACGAAAGTACCCGCCGCAAGCAGCGCTCCAAATGACGGTATTCATCAGGTTCTGCCCGACGTGCCGCAAAAAGCTCGCGACACAATTCACGGAACGGTGCGCGTAAGCGTGAAGGTCAGCGTCGATCCCGCCGGCAGCGTAGTGGATGCCGCGCTCGATAACGCCGGCCCAAGCCCCTACTTCGCGACTTTAGCCCTGCACGCGGCGCAGAAGTGGACATTTGGGGCCGACGACGCAAACGCAGCGAACGGTAACCGCGCATGGATTCTGCATTTCGCGTTCAAAGCCGCAGACACGCAGGCGCGTGCCGAGCAGTCAGCTCGCTAGCGAAAACTCGACCCATGTGCGTCTCAACCGTAACGGAAAACCAGGAAAGTCTGACGGAACGTCCACCGCGGATTTACAACCTGTGGAAGAAACCGTTCACTGTGAAACCAAGCGAAGAGTGTCTTGCATCTCCGTCCCAGGACAACCCAGCAGAAATCGTGCGCGCCAAGCCGCGGCTCGCGAACGGCGGCGTCCGCGTCCTCCGCGGCTGAGCACATCGCCGCATCAACTCACCAGCTTTTCGAACTCCGCTTCGTTCAGAATAGGTACTTTGAGCGACTTCGCCTTCTCGGATTTTGAGCCCGGATCTTCCCCGACCACCACGTAGCTGGTCTTCTTGCTCACCGACGAGCCCGCTTTGCCCCCGTGCGCGGCCACCAGCGCCTCGGCATCTTCGCGCGAGCGTTTCGCAAGCGTCCCGGTGAAAACGAAAGTCATTCCGGCAAATCTCGTATCCTTGAGAGCCGCGCGCTCGTCCTTCATGTTGACGCCCACATGCCGCAGTCGCTCGATCAGCTTGCGGTTCGCCGCCTCCGAGAAAAACTCGCGAACGCCCTCGGCAATTTTGGGCCCCACTTCGGCCACTTCCATCAGCTCCTCGGCGCTCGCCGCTTCAATCTTGTCCATCGAGCCGAAATGCGCCGCCAGAAGCTGCCCGGTGCGCTCCCCCACGAACGGAATCCCCACGGCGTAAATCAGCCGCGCCAGGCTGTTCTTCCGGCCGGCGTTAATTTCATCGAGCAGGTTCTGCGCGGACTTCTCGCCCATCCGATCGAGGTTCGCCAGTGTTTCAAGATCCAGCTTGTACAGATCGGCGAAATCCTTCACGACGTCCTTCTCGATCAGCTGATCGACAATCTTTTCCCCAAGCCCGTCGATGTTCATCGCATGCCGCCCGGCAAAATGCAGGAAGGACTCCCTTCGCCGCGCCGGGCACGACACATTCACGCACCGGTACGCCACTTCACCCTCGGCCCGGTGAATGCCCATACCGCAAACCGGGCACTTCGACGGCATGCGAAACGGCTTCTCTTCCTCTCCGTGCTTCACCACCTTCAGCACGTGCGGAATCACTTCCCCAGCGCGCTCCACGAGCACCGTGTCCCCCGCATGAATTCCGAGCCGCTCGACCTCATCCATGTTGTGCAGCGTCGACTTCACCACGGTCACCCCGCCAATCTTCACGGGCTCGAAGAAAGCCACCGGCGTCAGCGTGCCGGTGCGCCCCACGTTCACGCCGATCTCCCGCACGACGGTGGTCTCCTGGTGCGCGGGATACTTATAGGCGATAGCCCAGCGCGGCGCCTTTGACGTGAAACCCAACTCGTTCTGCAAAGAAATCTCATCGACCTTCACCACAATGCCGTCGATCTCGTACGGCAACTTCGCGCGCTTGCCATCCCACACGGTGATGTACGCCTCGACTTCCTTCAGCGAGTGGCACAGCTTCCAAGCATCGCTGGCCCTGAAATGCAGGACGCTCAGCGTCTCGAGAACCTCCGAAAGCCGCTTTTTCGGCGCGCGTCCGTCCACCAGAATGTAGTAGGCGAAGAAATCGAGCCGTCTCGACGCAGTGATCTTCGGATCGAGCACGCGGACAGCCCCGGCCGCCGCATTCCGCGGGTTCGCAAAAATCTTTCCTCCCTGCTCCGCCTGCTGCTGATTCAACTCCTTGAAGGCCTGCCCGGTCATCACGATCTCGCCGCGCACCTCAAAGTCCTCGCCGAGCCCCGCTTTCTTGAGTTGGGCCGGCAACACCGTAAGTGGGATCGAGCGGATCGTCTTGACGTTCGGCGTCACATCTTCGCCGGTGGTGCCGTCGCCGCGCGTAACCCCGCGCACGAGCTTCCCCTTTTCGTATTGCAGCGAAAGACTCAGCCCGTCGAACTTGTGCTCGGCCACGTAATCTACTTTTTCCCGGCCCGTGAGTTCGCGCACGCGGCGGTCGAACTCGCCCAGCGCCTCGAAAGAAAACGAATTATCGAGGCTCACCATCGGCGTCTTATGCCGCACGCTCTGAAAGCCCTCGCGCGGCGCGCCTCCTACGCGCTGTGTCGGCGAATCGGGCGTCAGCAGCTCCGGATGCTTGTCTTCCAGTTCGCGGAGCTGCACCATCAACCGGTCAAACGCGGCATCGGAAATTTCAGGATCGTCCGCTACGTAGTATAAATACTCGTGGCGGCGAATTTCTTCGCGCAGGCGCTCGATCTCTTTGGCGGCGTCGCGGCTTTTGGACATGGAAACCTCAGCGGGAAGCTGGCGATATCAGAATTCCACAGTATTATACAATGCACACTTGCGATGACACCCGGGACAACGAATGCCTGACGGAATCAAGGACGCTCTTCTCATCTACAATCCGACCAGCGGCGGCAAACGCCACCGGCGCTTCAACGAGGTTGAGCAGGCCGCCAGAATTCTGAAAGAAGCCGGTATCGCCACCGAACTCGCCCCTACCACGGCGCGGTCTTCCGCGACGCAGACAGCGCGGGACGCCGTCGCTCAGCGGCGCGGAATGGTCATCGTGTGCGGCGGAGACGGCACCATCAACGAAGTCGTCAACGGCCTCGCCGGAAGCCAGGTTCCCCTGGCTCTGCTGCCTGCCGGAACCGCCAACATCCTCGCCAAGGAACTCGGAATCCCCTGGGATATTCCGCAGGCCGCGCGGCTCATCGCCGGCGGAACGGTCCGCCGCATAGCCCTCGGCCTGGTGCAAACGCTGAACGGGCATCACAGCGAAGACCTTCCGCGCGAAGGCCGGTATTTCCTGTGCGTCGCGGGAGCCGGCCCCGATGGCGCGATCGTCAACGGCGTGGACAACGAACTTAAGAAGCGCGCCGGAATCATCGCTTACTGGACCGAAGGCGCCCGGCAATTTTTCAGTTACAACTTCCCGGAGATGAAAATTCTCTCGGCCGCAAAGGAGCATCGCGCGACGTTTGTGGTTGTCGGGCGCACCGCGAACTATGGTGGCCCGTTTAAGATCACGACGGGCGCAAGCCTTTACGAAGACTCCTTCGAGATTCTCACCAACTCCAAGAAGAGCCGCTTCGGCTACCTCGTGTGCCTGCCGGCGCTCTATTTCGGCAAGCTCCGCCGCATGAAAGGCATCGAGGCCTGGAAAGCCACCGAGGCGACCTGCCAGGCTGCGGGCAACGAGCCCGTCTACGCCCAGGTGGATGGCGAGCCCATCGGCCCCGCCCCGATTTCCTTTCGCATCGTTCCCGATGCCCTCTCCCTGGTCACTCCCGCGCCAGTGAAAGCGTAGCGGACGGGGAGGCGGAGCCGCCTTGGACCCTGTCACACACGCACTTGCGTCCTTCACACTCGCGCGCGCTCGTCCCGCGCCGTTGCCGCGTTTCGGCACAGCAATGATGGTCGTCGCAGGCGTGGCGCCCGATCTCGATTACGCCAGCTATTTCGGGGGCGCGGGAGCATTCCTGCGCCTCCATCGCACGCTGCTCCATTCCATCCCAGCCGCGGCCATCCTGTCATGCGCCGTTGCAGGCGCGTTCCTGCTTCTGGCCAACAAGAAGAAGGACGCCAAAGATCCCCCCGCCGCGGCCATCCCACTCACATTCGCGAGCGCCTTCACAGCGTGCGCCGTCGGCGCCGCAGGCCACATCCTGCTCGACCTCGCCAGCGGCGAAGGAATGCAACTCCTCTGGCCCATCCGCGTTCATTGGACTGCCGGAGGCCTCGTCGCCAATTTCGACCTTTGGGTTCTGGTCCTGTTGTTAGCCGGGCTTCTGATTCCGCAATTGTTCCGCCTGGTCGGCGACGAAATTGGCGCGCGCAAAAAGGGCGCACAAGGCACAGGCGCAGCGATTTTCACCTTGTTGCTGCTGGCTCTCTACTTCGGCTCTCGTGCAGACCTGCACTCCCGCGCCACGGGACTCTTGCTATCAAGCGAATATCACGGACGCGAGCCGCTAGCGGCAGGCGCGTTTCCATCCTCGGTGAATCCGCTCGACTGGCGGGGAGTAGTAGCCACCGACAACACGGTCGAGGAAGTGGACGTACCCCTGGGCCCCCGCGCGGATTTCCAGCCGGAAGCCAGCCTAACCCGCTACAAGCCGCAGGAATCGCCCGCGCTCGACGCCGCCCAGAAAACATCCGCAGCGCAGGCGTTTCTCAATTACGCAGAATTTCCCTTAGCGAGCGTCAGCCGCCACGAAGACGGCTACCGCTTCGACCTCCGCGACGCACGCTTCCCGGATAGTGACGCAAGTCCTGCAAATATTGTGGTTCGAGTGGATCTCAACGGAGGCTATCAGGTAACGCGCCAGCAATTCCGATACGCCTCTTCGTCGAATCCCTAAAAGCCGCCAAGCCATCCAAATAAATGGAACTCGTCAGGGCGCGGCTTCAGCCGCGCCAAAAAAAAGCCCGGCGCGCAGCTCCCACCTCTCGCGGTGCCTTTCCCGCGAGCCTGTCTCCTCAGCCTCCAGGCCGGTCGAAGCATTTATGAAGTAGTTGGTAGCCCGATCACTCTTCGGCAGGCGATGGGTGCAGCACAAGCCGGTTCGCAAGGTAAATCAGCACCAGCAGCCCGGCGACCATCAATATAAACATCCCCGCGTGACTCACCAGATACAAGAGCGCCCCCTGCCCGTATCGAACGGCAAATATCCCTTCGGCGAGGTACCGCAGCCCGCGCCCGAGCACCAGCGCCAGAATAAAAGTACGAAGCGGCACCTGAAACACTCCCTCCGCAAGCACGAACACCTTGAACTGCATCGGCGGCGGCAGTATCGCGGGAATAAAAAGACTCAGGAACGCGTGGCTATCTACCCAGCGCTTCGCCTTCAGGGCGTAGCGCCCGCCATGCCGGTGAAAATAAACCTCGCCGCCTTTTTTCGCCAGCCAGTAGATCCAGATGCAGCCCAGCAAAGAGCCCAGGGTCGCCATGACCACGTAGTAGAGCATCCGCCCCGGCCGGTCGATGCACATCTTCATCACCAGCGCATCGGTGATAAACGGAAACGACAGCACCGACGAATCGAGGAACGCCACGGCAAAAATTCCTCCGCCTCCCATCACCGCCACAAAATGCTGCAGCCAGCCCGGCAGCTTCACCTGTTTCATCTTTGGAAGTCTAGCAGAGTCTCCACGCGGCCTTTATGCGTCGTCCGGCGCGGTTTTGCCGTTCGTTGTCATCCCGACAGAGCGAAGCGACGAGGGATCTCTCCTCCCGGCCCAATTCCAGCAACCTAGCCATCCGTTCGCCGTAAGTTTGCCGCGATACTTCGCTCGTTGCTTCTCATCCGAAAATTGCTCAATCGCATTCGCTCGGTTAGAATTCTTTCTTGACCAACCCAACGAACTCTTCTCACACGATGTCGCTTCTCGACGGACTCAACGAACGCCAGCGCGAAGCCGTTCTGGCCACCGGAGGCCCCGTGCTCGTACTGGCGGGCGCCGGCACGGGCAAGACGCGCGTAATCACCTACCGCATCGCCCATCTGCTCGAGCGAAACGTGCCGGGAAACGCCATCCTCGCCGTCACCTTCACCAACAAGGCCGCCAAAGTCATGCGCGATCGCATCGACGGCGTCCTCAAGGCCAGCGGGCAGACCGCCTCCGACGTGTGGGTCTCCACGTTCCACTCCTTCTGCGCGCGCCTGCTCCGGCGCGAGGCCACCCATCTCGGACTCCCTCGCGATTTCGCCATTTTTGATGACGACGATCAGACCGCCGCGGTAAAGCGCGCCCTGCTCCAGCTCGATCTGCCCACCGACGACTACCCTCCCCGCGCCGTTCGCTCGCAAATCAGCCACGCGAAGAATCACGGCATCACACCCCAAGAAATGCGCGCCGACGCCGATCAGGCGCGCGACGAACAGAGCCGGCAAACATCCGAAGTCTACGCCACCTACAATTCGATCCTCCGCAAGGCGGCGGCCCTCGATTTCGACGACCTGCTTCTGCGTTCCGTCGAACTCTTGCGCGAGCACGCCGATGTGCGCGCGGCGTGGAGTTCCCGCTTCCAATACATCATGGTCGACGAGTTTCAGGACACCAACGCCTCACAGGAAGAGCTCGTCCGCCTGCTGGCCGGCACGCGCAAGAACGTCTGCGTAGTTGGCGACGAGGACCAGTCGATTTACGGCTGGCGCGGCGCGCGCGCCGGCAATATGAAGCGCTTCACGGAAGATTTTCCCGGCGCGAAAATCATCCGCCTCGAGGAAAATTACCGCTCCACGCAGAATATCCTCGATGCCGCTGGCGCCGTAGTGGGCAACAATTCCAATCGACTCGGCAAGAATCTCCAGGGCGTGATCGGCGCGGGAGACCGCCTGCGCTTCTACGAAGCCCAGGATTCGGTCACCGAGGCGGAGTTCATCTGCGGCGAGATTTCCACCTTCCTCCGCAACGAGCCCGACGCACAGGTCGCCGTCCTCTATCGCACCGGCTCGCAATCGCGTTCGTTCGAGGAAATTCTGCGCCGCCTGGGCATCCGCCACCGCGTCGTCGGCGGCTTCAGCTTTTATGAACGCTCCGAGGTCCGCAACGCGCTGGCTTACGTGCGCCTGCTCTTTCACCCCGAGGACGATGTCTCTCTCTTGCGCGTTCTCAACGTGCCTCCGCGCGGCATCGGCGCCGCCACCGTTGCTCTGCTCGACGCGCGCGCCAAGGAGACGAACCAGTCCCTCTGGGACGTAATCCGAGCGGGCGACCTTGGCACGGGCAAACGCCTCACCGCCGCCCTGAACAGTTTCCGAGAGATGCTCGAAGGCCTGCAGCACGCCTCGCTGAATCTTTCCCCGGAGAAGTTGATCGAACTCGTGCTCGATAAAACCGGCTATCTCGACTGGGTCGAGCAACAGGACAACATCGAGCACACCTCGCGCGCGGACAACCTCCGCGAACTCTCAAATGCCATGGCCGAAGCCGCCGAGCAGGGCCAAACGCTCGAAGACGTGCTCGACCAGGCCGCCCTAGCAAGCGACGCCGACCAATACGACGAGTCCGTCACCGTTTCCCTGATGACGCTTCACAGCGCCAAGGGCCTCGAATTTGACGCCGTCTTTCTAGCCGGCCTCGAAGAGGGCTTGCTTCCGCACAGCCGCTCGCAGAACAGCAACGCCGAACTCGAAGAAGAGCGCCGCCTGTTCTACGTCGGCATGACCCGCGCCCGGCGTTCCCTGCTGCTATCGCGCGCGATTTATCGTCGTAGCTACGGCGAAGACCGCTTGCGCGCATCCCTTCCGTCGCGATTCGTGTCGGAAATTCCCGGCGACTTGATCGAGGCCGCGGCCGGCTCCTATTCCGAGCCCGGGCAGACGCGCCGCTACGAGCCCGATCCGGAATTTTCGCAGTCCTACCCGCAGCGCCGCCCGTCGTCGTCCTCATCCTACGGATATCCGCCGCGCCAGGCGCGATCCGTTCCCACGCCCGCCCCGCGCCGCGGGTCGAGCAATCCGCTTATCGGCGCGCGCGTTCGCCACTCGAAATACGGCGTGGGCACCATCATCGACATCGAAGGCGAGGGCGAAGACCGCAAGCTCACCGTAAGCTTTCAGGATTACGGCGCGAAAAAATTGGTGGAGCGCTACGCCAACCTCCAATTCGCCTGATCGGCAAAGCCCGGTTGCGCGGAATGTCCGCACAGGGTAGAGTTTTTCGTTGGCCGCTCGCGGAGGTTGGCGTTTGGACCCACAGCTTTTTCGGACGAAGAGTATCGATCAGCTCATCTCCGACGCCGACCAGCCTGAGCGAAGGCTGAAGAAAACCCTCGGGTGGCTCAGCCTCACCGCGCTCGGCGTGGGCGCCATCATCGGCAGCGGGATTTTCGTGCTCACCGGCACAGCCGCCGCGGGCGAATCGGTGCAGTTCCCTTCTCTGCTGAAAGCTCCTCTTCTGGACGTGCTAATGCACGGTCGCCACGCGCTGGGAGCTTCCGGTCGTCCCGGCGCCGGTCCCGCGATTGCCGTCTCGTTTTTCGCGGTCGCGGTCATCTGCGGCCTGGCTGGGCTGTGCTACGCCGAACTTGCATCGATGATCCCGATTGCCGGCAGCGCCTACACCTACACCTACGCAACCCTCGGCGAACTAGTCGCCTGGATCATCGGCTGGGACCTGATCCTCGAATACGCCGTCTCGAACATGGCCGTAGCCGTGGGATTCTCGGCCTACATCAACAGCCTGCTCGATTCCTTTGGCATTCACCTGCCCGCGGTTCTGAGTTCCCCCGCCTATTCGCCGGACACGGGA
>CAZRKW010000059.1:0-18884 GCA_964600355.1 uncultured Acidobacteriaceae bacterium | reverse complement strand
CCCGAGGGCCGGTCAGCCAAAACGATCCGCTTGAGAGAGCGGACTTTATATCATGGGCCGCGAAAAACGAAGAGAGATTCATCGCTCGAAAAGCGAGCGATGGAGAACCGTTCTTCGTCGCTTCGCTCCTCAGGGTGACAGCTGAAACCGAGGGGCGGCCTATGGTGACTACGATTCTCACAGCGAAAACCAAGACCTACCCTTGAAGAACGCAAGGGTAGGGCACCCGAAAAGTCTATGGCCCACAGCCAGAAGTGGCTGTGTCACCCACCACGGCTGCTATTCCGGCTTTGGCTAGGCCGGGCGTTCTACCGGGTCGCCGGTGCGGGCGCCGTAGGCGGTGCGCAGGGCCGGGGGCGGCGCTACCAGGCGCACTACCTGCTGGAGGCGCTCCGGTTTGAATGGCTTGGCCATGCAGACGACTGCGCCGAGCTGGTGGCTGGTGGCGTAGTCGGCGGGCTGGGCGGCGCGCGTCATCAGGATCACGGGGACTTTTTGCAGGCGCTCGTTCTGCTTGATGATCACGCAGAGATCCTGGCCGGACATGTCCTCGGCTTCGACTTCCGCGATAAAGACCGATGGAACGGTGGTACGCAGAATTTCCAGGGCGGCCTGCGCGGTGGGGACGGCGATGACCGTGTACCCATCCTGCTCGAGCATGTGGCGCATGGCTTCCGCGCTGCGTGCGTCCGGTTCGATCGCGAGGACCACCGACTGGCAGGTGTTCGCGACCGCCTGCGTAACCGGAGCTACGGGCTTGGACGAGCTGGCTTTTCGCTCGCCCTTGGCGTCGGACTTCGCGGCAACGAATTGAACGGCGACTCCGAACTTTCCCGCAGTTTGCGGATCGATGCGAACGACTTCGGCGGGCTGGCCCTGATTCATGGCGCCGGCCATGTTGGAGTAGGGGAAGGTGACTTCGAGGATCTGTCCCTTCCAGTAGCCCGAAAATTTCGAGGCGAAGAGCAGGCCGTCGCGGGAAACGTCGATGCTCATGCAGACTTCTTCGAAGGGCTCGGGGGAGTTGACGGCGCGCACATGCACTTGCGCGGAAATCTTGGCGCGGCGGCGCCGGCGGCGATCGATGCCGCTCTGCGATCCCGGTCCCGGCTGCGCGGACGCCTTTGCGCCGGGCACTGGCGGGATGCTCGTGGTTGTCCCCATGGAAACCCCTTAAATGCGTGCGCGGCGGCTGTGAGAGGTGCGGCTGGGTGGCCGAGCCTCCGCTGCAAGATGAGGGTCGCATGGGGCGAACACGCAGCAAATAGTACGCGCGTACTGTTTCGGTACAGGTGTATTGCACCTGTACGGAGGCGAAGTGGGAGCACTTCAGCATTGCGAGGATGGAGAGGATCGAGATGATGCAGAGCACAGCAAGTCCGGCGCTTGAAACGGCGCTGTCGCGGAAACAAAGCACGGTGCAACGTCCGGCGCCAGAGAGCGCCCGCCAAGACGCGCCGCGAGAGCACCAGAGGAATGCAAGCGATGACGAGATTCTTGGATTGATTGCCGGCGACGGCGCGGGTGCGGGCGCGGATGGTTTGAGTGGCGACGAGCGGGATGCGCGCTCGGAGCGTGAGTTTGAGTCGGATGACGGCGGCGCTGAGAGTGGCGAACAAGGCGGGCGGCGTGAAGCCGCCGATGCGGAGAAGGCTGGAGTTGATGGCGGTCGCGAGAAGCTGCGGGAGGCATTCGAGGCGAATCCTGAATTGCGGCAGGCTTGGGACGACGCAAAGGCTTACCGTAAAACATTTGCTACCCCGGAGGAGGCTCGCAACGCTACGGATCTGCTGGCGGACCTGAATCGGATGGACGCGCTGTTCTACTCGCGGCGTCCGGAGGATCATGCGGAGCTGGCGCGGTCGATTGCGGAACTCGATCCGGGGGCGTTTGCTTCGCTCGCGAAGGCGATTGGGGCGCAGGCGGCGCGGCAGTCCAGCGCGGAACAGTTACACGCAGAACAGTCACACGCAGAACAGAGGCGCGACGCGGCAACACCGGCTGCGCCAGTTGCTTCACGCCAAGCACAGGAGGCGGCAGGCGCTTCGGGGCCTTCACCGGCGCAGGCGGAATTTTTTCAGGCGGCGAATGCCGCGGCTGTGCAGGGCGTGATGGACGCGATTGAGACGCAGGTGGAGCGGTTGCTGCCGGAGGGGGCGTCGAAGAGCGCTCGGAACCGCGTGGTAGGAGAAATTTACCGCGAGCTGGATGCGACGCTGGGAGCGAATCGGCAACTTTCGCAGCAGGTACGCGATGCGTTTCGTTCCGGGGGGCTTGACGCGAATCATCAGCGCGCGATTGTGTCGCTGATTACCGGGCGAGCGCGGCAGGCGCTGCCGGGAGTTGCGAAGCGGGTGATGAACGAGTGGACCTCGACCGTTGTGGCGGCGAACCAGGACCGTCGGGCGCGGCAGCATGCGGCGGAGCGGCGGGTGGATATTGCGGGATCGGGCGGCGGGGGAGAAGGGCGGCGTTCGATGGGGCCGCGGGATATCGATTATGCGCGGATGTCGGATGGGGATATTTTGAATTTGTAGGGCGCTCGAGAGTGGCGAAAGACCGACCCTTACACACCAAAGGGTCGGGCACCCGGAAAGGCACGGCGCGCGCCCGCGCTTGACGATATTTTCACTTGATCAGAATGCTTGAAGCGCACCGGCAGGAGTGCCGGTGCCACTCACCTACTCACTTACCTCACCCCGTCCGTGAAGGACACCTTGCAGCAGATTGGCCGCGCTTTCGCGCGGCTACGAAATCCATTTCAAAGGGGAATCAGACACCATGGCACAAATGCAAAATTCGCAATCGGTTGCGCTGCAACTGGAGAAGGTGCGGGACAAGCTGCCGCTGCTGTATGAGCGGAACGACATCCTGCTGACGATGATCCAGCAGCGCGGCGACGTGGAACGCGTCAGCTCGCGGAACATGCGGCTTCCGCTGCAGATCCGTCCGGGAGGCAAGGCCGGCCTCGCGAATATGGACGGCGGAGACCTGGGGCGCGGGTCGGGGACCGTGTACGACGTGGCGCAGGTGACTCCGGTATTTTTCCGGCACGCGGTGGAAATCACCAAGCTGGTGGAGTACGCGTCGAATGCGCCGGAGAAGGCGATCGAGAACGCGGCCAAGCGCGAGGTGAAAAACGCGATGGCGCAATTTCGCGCTTTCCTCGACAAGGTGATGCAGACCAACGGCAACGGCGTGCTGGGCACGATCAGCTCGATTTCGTCGAGCACGTTCACGATGGCCAAGCCGCCCGGGGCGCAGCTTGTTTATTACAACCAGACAATTCAGGTGTATGACCCGACGCTCACGACCAACCGCGGATCGTGCAACGTCACGGCCGTCGACCCGTTCGGCGCGACGATCACGGTGGATTCGGTTCCATCGGGCACGAGCGCGAACGATGTGATCGTCCACGACGGGCTCACCGGCGCGTCACCCGTATCGCTGTTCGGGATTTTGTATCACCAGACGAACGCGACTACCGGCACATGGCTCAACCTGAACCGCGCAACGTACCCGGTGGAACTGGCCACGCCCAACGTGAACGCGAGCAACTCGGCGCTGACGCCGGGGGCGGTGCGTCTCGCGATCAACAAGGTGCGCAAGGCCCTCGGCACGAACCAGGTGAGCAAGCTCGTGGCTTACACTTCGCTCGAGCAGGAGCACCAGTGGGAGCAGTTGGGCGTCACCATCTCGCAGATCATCAAGGAGGGAGCGGGCGGGCGCGCGAGCGATCTCGACCTGCTCTTCACCGGCGAGAAAACGATGGCCGGCGTGCCGATCAAGGCGAGCATCAATGCGAATGCGTCGCGGGTGGATTTTCTGGACCTTTCGCACTGGGGACGCGCCGTGATGCAGGACATCGATTTCTACGATGTCGGCGGGCAAACCGTTTTCCCGATTTATGGGGCGAGCGGCGGGCTGGCTAGCGCTTACATCTTCTACTTCGTTACGGGGTTTCAGGTTTGGAACGAGTCGCCGCGGAGCGGGGCTTACATCAGCAACCTGGCGATCCCGACGGGGTACTAAGAAGACAGCGGGCGTTTCGAGGAGCTCATTGTTCGAGCGGCGGTGGATCGCTCAATCGAAGAGAGATTCATCGCTCGAGATGTGAGCGATGGAGAACCGTACTTCAGTCGCTTCGCTCCTTCAGAACGACAACCAGAAGCAAAGGCAAAACGAAAAGCAAGGGCAAAAACGAACAGCAAAGACAAAAACAAAAGGGGCGACCTTACGGTCGCCCCTTTGAAATACACTGAACATGCCCGACAAGCAAACTAATTATAGCGCTTCCAAGGGCCATTTCAAGTCGCATTGGGAGGGCGGACGGAGAGCGGGAGACTCGAACTCCGAGGCTGTTCCCAACCCCCAATGCTTGTCGGGCATGTCCAGTACCCTCACTGGCAGCACTCTCCGAAACACACCTGACCGCTTGGCTTTATGGCAGGGCGGATCGATGTGCGCAAGGGAACGAACATTCGCTTCCTGACAGGTACGTTTGTACCTATGCGGAAGCGACCATCAATTCATCCATGATTCGAGTTACACGAGAGACGCATGAGGCGCCGGCGGCGATTTGCGAGCGGATTGCTCGCGCTGGGGGGCGCAACCGGTATGGCGAGCCCAACTTTCGCGTGGTTTGGGGAGGGTCGCGGCTTGCGTGGATTGGCGGCCGGTGGGTGGATCGCGATGCGCATGGCAACGTGGTTCGCGAGGTGGTCGAATTGCGGCAGGAGCCGAAATATATACCTGCGGAGCGGTGGCATGTCGAGCGGTGGATGCCGCCGGAGGCTTACGGCTCGCCGGAGGAATGGTTTGCGCGGACGGTGGAAACCGAAGATGGGATTCGGATTCCGGCGCTGGGGCCGTATCCGTCGCGCGGAGAGTACGAACACTGCTTTACGCTGGAAGGTCCGCGTGGGGAATTTCTGCCGCTGAGCGCCGCGGCTTGCGATTGGATCGTGCGGGCGGTGGCGTGGGCGCGACGGCAGACTCGGCGTGACGGGCGGCAGGCGATTGCGGCGCGCGAGGCGCGGAGGGAACGATCCTGGGATCGCGACGCGGACGATCTGCTCGACGATGCGGTGCCCGCGTTTCATGGGCAGGCGTTTGTTACTTCGATGTAGCGGACACGGTGAGAGCAGCGAACAACAAGAGAGATCCCTCGTCGCTTCGCTCGCTCGGGATGACGACGAAAGACGGAAGTCAAAAGCAAAAGAAAACCCGAAAGAAAGACCCACCCTTAAAAACGAAGGGTGGGGCACCCGCAAAGGCGACAGCAAATGCAACTGCCCGAAAGGGGCACGCTGGGGTTTACACGAAAGGAAAATCACTTGAGCAATACGATGATGGCTATGGCAGAGCAGGGGCCGCGAAACGCGGCGGGGTATGCGGGCGGCCGGCGCGACATGGTGGTGGACACGCAGCCCAGGGGCGACACGGCGGCTACGGTGGCGATCGCTTCGATCTCGGAGCAGGACTGGTACGTTTCGCGGACGCATGGCGTTTATCACATACCCGCGTGCGCTAAGGGAGATGCGTTTGCGCTGCTTCTGCTGACCTCGCGCGGGGACGTGATCGACCTGGGCGACAACCGGAGGTTTCCGTTCACGATTACGGCGCGGGAGATCGCCGACGATCTGCTGCAGGACCTGCACGACCATGGGATTTTCGTTTGCGCGGGGGCGCGGCCTTCGGCGGAGGAACTGGCGTCGGCAGGGGCGCGGCGTGACGCTTACTACCATCGGTTGATTGGCGAGGGTGACACGATGTGGGCGCGCGGGCATTCTTATCGCGAGATTTCGGACCTGCATCGTCGCGCCGCGATTGCGCTGGGCATCGAGCGCGAATGGGCTTATGTGCCGCTCAGGATGAGCGAGTGTCCGGCGTGCGGCGAGAAGGTTAAAGCGGGAGTGGCTGTCTGCAAACATTGCCACGCGATTCTCGATGCGGAGAAAGCGGCGAAGCACGGCTTGGGCCCGGCCGCGCGAGAGAGCGGCGCGAAAGCGCCGGGGGATAGCAACGGGGAAGGTGCCACCGCGAAGCAGGCCGACCGCAAGAAGTGACTTTGCGGCGATGGTACCTGGAAAGTCGACGCCCGGATATTCGGCGGACATTATGCGGAAGGGAAGCGCGATGAACACACAGGCGATACTTCGGATGATTACTGGATTGCGGCGGCTGGCTGCTCCGCGGGCGGCTCGCTCGGCTTGTGTCGGGGCGGCTGCTCTTGCCGCGACTTTTGCGGCACTGCTGATGCTTGCGCCCGCTTTGCATGCTCAGGGTTCGCGCAAAGATGACATTGTGTTTGGGCCGGGAGGGCATCCCGTTTCGGGCGCTACCGTGCGCGTGTGTCAGCCCGCCGCTACCGGCACGCCCTGCACGCCGTTGGCGACTATCTATACCGACGCTACGCTCGGTGTGGCGGCTGCCAATCCGTTTCAGACCGACGGCATCGGCAATTATCATTTTTATGCGCCGGCGGGACGCTACCAGATCCAGATTTCGAGCCCGCAGATCAGCGGGACGATTACGCAGCCGGACGTGATTCTGCCGCCGGATTTCTCCGCTCCCACCAATATTTCTGCGTTCGGATTGAGCCTGGGCGGAAACCTGAGCGTGGCGGGGAACGCTAACATCAGCGGAACGCTTACCACTTCCAATTTCAGTCCCGGCAATTTTTCTCCCTCGTCGCTCAACGTGGCGGGCGATTCCACGGTGGCCGGACCACGGCCTTATATCGACGTGACCGCGCCGGTTTACGGGGCTATTGCCGACGGAGGCGCGGAACAGGCCAGCGGAACGATCGCGTCCGGCTCGAATCAGCTGACGATTGCGCCAGGGATCGGCACGTGGAAAGTGGGGATGGGGCTGCACGTGGATGGAGCGGGCGCGTCGGGCGACGTGCTGCTGGCGCACATTACCGCGATCAACGGAAACATTTTTACGTTGGACCGCAACGCGGGCATGTCGGTGAGCAGCGCCAGCGTGCAGGATGACGATACGCTGGCGATCCAGGGCGCGTTGAACGCGTACTGCGCCGCGCCGTCCAACTCGAACGGCGGCTCGATCTATTTTCCGCCGGGGAATTACATTGTTTCGCAGAATCAGTCGGCGAACCCGAATGCGATGCCGTTCCTGATCGCGTGCAGTGGGCTGCATTTGCTGGGAGGGAACAGCGGGCAGCACAACGGCACGCCGTTCGTGCAGCCGCCGTCGGTGTCGATTCTGGGCCACTGCGGGTCGAGCCCCAACGCGCAGCCGATGTTCGGGACGTACTATCCGAACGGGAACATCACGTTTCAGAATCTGGTGATCACCGGCTGCAACATCGCGGTGGCGGTGACCTCGAATGTGACGCGGTTCTGGAATACCTATTTGAGCGCGTCGGGCGGGCAGGCCAACGGGTCAACGCTTTGGCTGCAGGACACCTTCTGGGTGTACTTCGACTATGGAGGGCTCAACAGCAACTCGACGTCTGTGCCCACGCTTTTGATGACTGGATATCCGTGCAGCGGATGCTATGCGGGTGTGGGGGATGTTTACGTGCAAAACGCGCTGCTGGCGGGCGGGCCCATCTCTTACGTGCAGACGGGAAACCTGAGCGGAGAGCCAAGTGGGCACTGGGTGTTCCGTAACATTACACAGGAAAGCGGGAACGGGGACCTGATCCAGATCACCGATCCCGGAGGCTACGTGACGGGAATCATGGGGCCGATCACGCTCGACGATGTGCAGCAATCGGACAACGCCAATGGGCATTCGGCGCTGATCAATTTCAATGTCGCCAGCGGCGGGCTGAGCGGGCTTTACATCAACAATTCGTTCTCCGGCGCGGGAGGCGTGAACGCTCCGGCCGTGAAGGTGACGGCGGGAAAGCTCGATCATTATTTTATTACCGGCTGCGACTCGGGATGCGTTAGCCAGGTGTGGAATTCGTCGGGGAATCCGTCGGGAAGCGGGATGATCGAGAGTACCGGGGGGCTCGATATTTCGGACGACGTGACCAACGCGGAGCGCTTGGTTACTTCGCCGCTTTCCTCGAACAACCAGGACGGAACCGGGCCGTCGGCGCGATTCTTCCAGTCCGGCAGCGGGTTCGCGTCTTACGGAATCGACCCGGCCAACGGGTGGATGTTTGGCAGCAACACGCAGGCGGGATGGAACGCGCAGATCTACCAATCGACGGCGCCCAATATCGATATCGCGTTTGCAGCCAATTTTCCGCCGACGAATGTGTCCGGGACGGTGAGCAACACAGGCGGCGTGTTCACCACGGGGACTTATTACGTGTGGGTGGTGTCGACGACGGGGAGTTCGTGCGTTAGCCCCAGCACGATGTCCGCGGGGTCGAACATCTTTGGACCGCTGACGGTGGGGTCCGGAGTGACGACGGCGAAATTCAACATCACGTGGACCGCGGCGGTGGCTGGCTCGACGCCGATACAGGGCTACTGCGTATTCGTGAATAACACGAATCAGTACAACTACGCATCGCAGTGCACGACCATGATTGCGGGCGCTAGCATGACGAGTGCGACGGTGACGACCACGTCGCTCGCGCCGGGGAGTTATCCCATCACTTACCAGATGATGCCGGCGCACCACATCACGCCTTCGGGCGCTATATTCAACGGGAACGCCACGCCCGCCGGGGGCAGTTCGCCGCCCTATCAGCCAGCCTGCCTGGCGGCCGCCACTTGCGCGGGGTATCTCCCGCTGAGCCCGTTCACTGCGGATTCGTTTGCCCGACCGAATGCTTCAACGCTCGGGCCGAACTGGGCGATCAATTTTCAGGTGATGAACATCGCTTCGAACGCGGCGGTGGCCGGAGCGGGTGACTACGCGGAGGAGTCCTGGATAGGGCAGAGCTTCATGGCCGACCAGTGGTCGCGGGCAAAAGTGGCGAGCGTGGATAGCGCCGCCGGGGTGGGAGTGATGGTGCGGCTGGCGGCTGCGTCCACGGATACTGGCTATCTGTATTTTTGCAACACGACGACGCGGTCGATCTCGAAAAGGGTGGCGGGTTCTTCGACGACGCTGGCCACGGCGGGGTCGGGATGCGCGGTAAACGATTTGATCGAGCTCGATGTCGTGGGGAGCAATTTGATCGCGCTGCGCAACGGCAGCGTGGATATGAGTGTGAGCGATTCGGCCATCGCTTCGGGAGCGCCAGGAATCGCGATGTACAATACCGGCACGCCGGCCAACGACTCGCTGGTGAACTGGATGGGCGGCAGCCTGGCGCCCGGGAACGCGACTACGTCGCTGTTCAATCAGCCGAATACTTGGGTGCAGCCGCAGACCTTCGCGAGCCCAATTACGTCGGCATCTCTCGCGGTGCCGAATAAGACGCGCACTTGCAGCATTGTGCGGGGCGATCAAAGCGGAAGCGTGTTGACGACAGGCAACATTCAGCCGCAAGGCTCGCTTTGCTATGTGGACGCTGCGTCCACGGTGGCGCAGGTGATTGTGCTGGTGGATGCGGGGACTTCGACGATGCAGCTGGGATACCGTCATAACGGATCGACGACGGCGATTACTCCCACGCTTACTCCCGCGAGCGTTTCCGGGATCACCGACCACGTGGCGTGCGCGAATGCCGGCGGCACGGCAGTTACGATCGAGGGGAACAGCGTGACTTGCTCTACGCTCACGAATACTTCTCTTGCGGCTGGGGACTTCATCGAGACGATTGGCGGCTCGGCCGATGGGACGTCCAAGCGAATGTCGATCACGATGACGTTTACTCCGAATTAGAGCGTTTATCTTCAAAGTCGTTAGAAACGAAGTAAGCCACGGATCTCTCTGTGTATGAAGCCTTTGGAGGGATGCAAAAACGACATTAGAAAGGGCATTCCTTCCTCAGGTCAATTTCCTAATCGCACCGTGCTTTTTCGGTATGGGATGAAAACTTGAGTGCGGCTAACCTTGCCCCGGTATGAAGACAGGGGGCAAAACATGGATCAATTAGGCGGTCGGGTAAACGGGCAGGAAAAGGATCAGGCGGCTGTCCAGTACGTCCACGTATTGCTGTTTGCGTGCCCTCAATGTGGAGAACCGGTGGTTTTCGCGCGGCTGACTGCGAGCCGGAACCTCGAAGAGGTGGACGCGGATGCGGCGTCCTATTCCTGCAAGTGCGGCCATGTCGGAGTGCTCTTGGGGCTGCGGGCTCGCCAGCATTGGGTGGAGGAGTGGCACCGGAACGATCCAGGGGGCGCCGCTCAGGGCGGCACGGGTTTGACCTCTAGCTAAAATACAAGGTCTTGCCTATGGTTTCGACGGAAAAGCCCCGATATTCTCGCGGTGATGGCGCAGCCAAATCCGGGCAAACGAATGCGAATCCTGCTGGCGGACGATTTCGAAGTGGTGCGAACCGGGCTCAGGAACCTGCTGAGCGAGAATGCGGAGTGGGAAGTTTGCGGCGAGGCAGAAGACGGGAAGAGCGCTGTGGAGAAGGCCGTGGAGCTTTCGCCGGACGTCGTGGTGCTCGATATTACGATGCCGGTGATGAATGGATTTGAGGCCGCCAGGGAAATCCGCAAGCTTAGCCCTAAGACGAAGATCGTGATGTTTTCCATGCACGACTCCGCGCGCATGGAACACGAGGCGAAGGCCGCTGGTGCTGACGCTTATATCGTGAAGAGCAGCGGTATCGACGTAATCGAGAAGACCATCGGCAAGCTTCTGGGAAACAGCCGCGCTTCGTAGTGAGCCGGCACAGCGGGAAAGCCCTCCTTATCGCAAGGCCAGTTAAAAACTGACATCTCCTTGTGCCCGCGACGAATTCTGCATGATTCGCGCCGCTTAGTGAGGAGCCGTGTATGCATCTTCCGGAAAATGCACATCTGTGGGGGTTGTTTGCGGCCGGGCACGGGTTGCATGTGCTCAAGCGCGCTAGCCTTTCGGCGGAGTCGAAAATCTCGGGTATACGGAACAGGGTCGAGTGGCTGCGGACGAATGCGCTGGCGCTGGCGATACGGTTCTTCGTGAATGCGGCGGCATTTTCGTACTGGCTGGCGCATCCGACGGCGGCCACGCACGCGATGGGAGGCATCGGGCTGCCGGTGGACCTTACGCTGGAGCCAGGGCATGCCACCGCTGCGCTGTTCGGGCTGTCGGGGGACAGCATGGTGGACTGGGCTGCGGCGAAGGTGCCGTTTCTGCAGAAGGAAATTCCCGCTGTGCAGCAGTGAAGCGAATTGTCGGCGTTGTTCTGTTTGCTACGAAAACCGAGAGAGATTCTTCGCGCATGAGTCGCGCTCAGAATGACTGCGTTTTTTGTACGAGTGACTGGCTTCGTTTTATCTCCGTAGGAGGATTCCATGCCTGTCGTTCCCACAACGGCGTATTCGCAAGCAGAAGATGCGCTGAACCTTGTTCGCGCTCTCGTGAACGATTCCGCCGGGGCAGTGTTCACCGACACGCTGCTGATGCCGTTCCTCAACTCGGCGTATCGCGGGCTGCAGCGCGAGCTGGCCGAAAACGGCGTGAGCGTGCTTACCGAGCAGCAGGATATCGAAATGGACGTCAACTCGGGCACCGGCGTCACCAACACGGAGCTGAGCGACGTCTCCAGCCCGCAGCTTCCCACCGATTGCCTGGCGCCGCACATGTTGTGGGAACGCGCGACGCCCAACACCAGCGACGTGTTTGTGCCGATGGAGAAGTTCATGAGCGGCGGCAGCATGCTGAATCTGCAGCCGAGCTCGTATTTGCGGCTGTGGGAATGGCGCGAGGACAAGGTGAATCTGATCGGCGCCACGCAATCGATCACGGTCCGCATCCGCTACGAAAAGGTGCTTCCGGCGCTCACACTCGGCACCGACCCGATACAGATTCGGTCGGCGACCGATCCGCTGGCGTTTGCCACGGCGGCGCTGGCGGCACGGTCTCGCGGGGCGCGAGCGCTCGCGCAGGATCTGCTGGGGACGGCGCAGATGGCTACGGAAAATCTTATCGAGCGGTATGTTCGCCCGGAGCAGACGAAGGGAAGGCGTCGGATGCCTTATAGCTATCACCGCAGATTGATTTACCTGTAGCGCTTGCCGCTGCGGAAAGCTGCGGTGCGGGTATCCGGTGATTATTCGGTGACGACGTTGAGTGTGACCGTCACCGCGCGGGATGTGTTTTGCGCTGTTCCGGCGATATTCATATTGGTGGAACCCGAGGGAGTTGAGCCGAAGACGACTGTGCTCTTCTTGCACCCGGCCAGGATTGCGAGGGCCAGGGCTAGTAGCGCGAAAGCGGGTACGGCTCTGCGCATCCAGCGGCTTGGCAGAGAGGCGGACTTGGAGTTCGACGGGGGCGAAAAACGATTGCGGATGGCCGATGTGAAAACAGTCCAGGCGAACAGGGCCGCGAAAACTGCGCCTAGCGCCACGGTTGCGAAACGCTGCGTTCCGGTCCAATCGGACGGGAAGCGCGGCAAGGTCAGCAGGCGCGTGTTGATGGGATTGATGAGCCCGGTGGTCTGGAACGTCACCTGAAACGGCGCGGCCGTGCCGGGCGTGACGTTCACCGAGGGCGTGGAGAAGGTGCAGGTGGTGTTGGTGGGCAGGTTTGTCGGGCACACTAGTGTGACCGTGCCGCTGAACACGTTGTCCGGGACGACCTGAAGATTCATGGTGATGGCCCCGCCGCCCTGCACGGAAACCGACATCAGCTGGCCGGTGGCCAACTGCAACTCGTAATCGTCTCCTGTGCCGCCGAGCGCCGTGGAGGCGGAGTCTGCGGCGTTTGCGTCGGTGACGGTGAGAGTGGCGGAGCGCGCGCCGGTGGCGGTGGGTGAGAACGCCACGCCCAGCGTGCAGCTTGCATTGGCTGCTAGCGTCGCGGTGCAGTTGTTCGTGAGGACGGTAAAGTCGGCGGGGGTCGTCGTTTTGGGAATGCTCAGGCCGTTGACGGCGGCGGAGGTTGTGTTGGTGAGCGTGAACGTCTGGGCCGCGCCGGTGCCGCCGGTGGCTACGTTGCCGAACGTGCCGGAATTGGGCGACAGCGAGATGCTGCCCTGGGACGTGCCCACCTGCGCGAAGGCGACGATGCGGTTGAG
This sequence comes from uncultured Acidobacteriaceae bacterium, assembly GCA_964600355.1. Lineage (GTDB taxonomy): Bacteria > Acidobacteriota > Terriglobia > Acidiferrales > UBA7541 > Palsa-295. The sequence goes on along the minus strand of CAZRKW010000059.1, from coordinate 5,830 downwards.
ACGCTGCTCGGCCGCGTAGAGATTTCCGTTTGCGTCGAAGGCGAGCTCGCCGGGCTGATTCAGACCGGCTGCAACCACCGTGGTAGCGGATGTTTGCGCGTCGACTCGAAGGATGCGCCCGCCGTTGGCATCGGAGACGAAAAGATTACCGGCGGCATCCGCCGCGAGGCCTGCGGGACAAATCTGAGTGGCGCTTGATCCGGCTGCGGGCGCACACGCCGATTGGCCGGACGCTGAAGGCGCGAAGCCGCTGACTGCGGCGATCGCGTGGGTTTGCGTATTGATTGCGAAAACCGCTCCGTTATCCGGCGAGGCTACGAAGACCGTGCCGCCGTTGGCAGACACAGCGATGCTGGCCGGACCGGCGACTTGCGCGAGCGTTTGGAGCTGCGAGCTTCCGGCAGCCATCGCGTCGATGGCTCCGGCGCCGTGATCGGCGATGTAGAGATTTCCTGCGCGATCCACGGCCAGGCCCAGCGGTTCCACCAGCGCGACATTCTGCCGCGCGGCCCAGCGGCCCGCAGCGCTGCGGATGACGCCGGGCTCGGTGCTCGATGGGCCCGCGATGGCGCGAATGGTGGCGTTGCCAGTGTCAGCAACGTAGATGGTGCCGTCGGGCGCGATGGCGATGCCGCTGCGCTCGAAAAGGGAAGAAACGTTGAGATCAAACTCTGCGGCGGTTGCGGCGCCGCCGTCTCCGAGAGAGCCTGCAACACCGGTTCCGGCAAGGGCTGCCATTCGCACGCTCGCGCTCGGGGCTGATGGGGTGGCGTTGCTGCCCAGCGTGAATATCTGGTTGGGCGCCGATGCGTTGGTGAGATCGAGCGAAGCGGGGGACCCGGAGGCGGCTACGGCCAGCGCTCGCACGGCTATATTCGTGACGAAAACGCTCACTTTGTAGCTGGAAACAATGCCGGTAGAGCCGGAGGGAGCGCCGCTCTGCCGCCCCGCCGCGAAGGCCCCGGAATTTTTACCGATTGCGACGAACGCCGCGAAGATCGTTACCGCCACCGCGCAAACAACAGCCAGTCGCCGCACTCAGCTCTCCTCAGAAATATCGATGATCGACGCGTTTGGATTCACTTGCAGGCGTTCGGGTTGTGCGTCGCAGAGCGCCAATCATAACAGCGCCCGCCGACTCGTGACCAGCACTTAGTAGCTCTAATTCGAACTTCAGGAGGAACCATGGCACTCGCATTTACGCTTGTGGACACGTGGGATGACGGAAAGCGCATCCACGTGGCCGGCACCGTTACGGCTTCGGGGAACTACGCCACCAGCGGCGATACACTCGATCTTTCGCAATCGCCCATCATCGCCGCCACGCAGGCTGCCGTGCAGGGCACGGCTTGGATGGACGGCCTTTCGGGTTACGACTACGTCTTCTATCCCGGCACGGCAATGAACAACGGGAAGGTGAAAATCTTCCAGCAAGGCTCGGGTGCCGGCGCTTTTCCGGAGTTGGCGGCCGGGGCATATCCGGGGGCGATTTCGTCGGACACGATCACGTTCTACGGGATTTTCAAGAAGTTGCTGTAGGGCGAACTTGCTGAAAAAAACCCGACCCTCGAAGCCGGAGGGTCGGTGTTTTGACTTTGCCTTTGGTTGTCATCCCTTGCGAGCGAGGCAACTTGGGATTTCTTCTGCCCTGATGCTTCCCGCCTTTTGCGAGCCAGATCGATGTCCATCGAATCGTTTTCGCCATTGCCGCTCAACGTGTTTGGCAGCTGGATCACACTGCTCGATCCGTCGGACGTGCCGCCGGGCATGTCGCCGAATCTTGCCGACGTGGATTTCTTCCCGGGCGGAGTGCGCACGCGGCCGGGGCTCGTGTCGCAATTTCCGGTGATCGGCGGCGCGCCGCAAATCAACGGGCTGAAAACCTACATCACTACGAACCGCGTGCTGCGGATGCTGGCGCTCGACTCGAACGGCAACCTCTACAAGGAAACCTCGCCCGGCACACTCGCGCTGATCACTCCGGGCGGCGTGACGCCCAGCCTCTACCTCGCTTCGACGACTCTGTTCGGCCGCGAGTACATGGGCTTCGGCGACGGCATCACCGGCCAGGACATGCCGCGCCAGTTCGATGACACCTATTTCGATCGCGTGAGCCAGATCGGGCCGGCGGAAGGCCCTGCGGTGGCCGATTCGACTGGGGCGGGGAATATTTCGCCCGGCGTTCATCAGTGCGCGGTGGTGTTCGTCACGCGACAGGGATACTGGACGGCGCCCTCGCCGCCTATTTCATGGACTGCGGCGGGCGGCCACCAGGTTGCCGTGACGAATATTCCGACCGGTCCATCGAACGTGGTGCAGCGCCTGCTGGTCTTCACGGCGTCGGGCGGCGCGAATTTCTATCATGTGCCGGCGACCATGGTGATTAATGACAACACCACTACGTCGCTCACGATTGACTTCACCGACACGATCCTGCTCTCTGGCGCGAGCATGGATTACCTGTTCAGCCAGGTCGAGCTACCCGAGCAGTTGGGCGTGGCCGCGTATGCAGAGCGGCTTTTCTGGTGGGGCGAGCGCGCGCAGATGGACAACTGGCGCAACCTCACGTTCGATGGCGGGTGGGACGCGTCGGGTGACGGCCGTCCGCTTGGCTGGGTGCAGGACTCCTCGTTTGGCGCAGGCGGAAGCAGGGAAGGTAGCGATGTGGTTTGGGGAGACGCCTACCGCATCACCGCGGATGGCGTCACTGCCGCTCGCGGGATGATCGAGCAGAACGCCATCACGGACGCCGACGGCGATCCGCTTTTCGCGAACAATACCGATTACTCTGTTCGCGTACGGGTGAAACGGAGCGCGGGATTATCCGCCGGCACGCTGCGCATCAATGCTTACAGCCTCACGGCGGGCCAGCTTGCCGCGGGCCTGGCGGTGAGCTTCACTCAGGCGACCACTACCTATCAGGAATTCACCGCGGATTTACTGCCGGCGCAGACTTCGCTTCCGGCCGATCTTACGCTGCGCGTTTACGTCGACGGCGTGCCCGCGCCGAGCGGCGAATCGTTTCTCGTCGACAACATCGAGGTGTTTCTGACCAATGCGGCGCAGAATGCGTCGCTCGTGCGCGCGTCCGGGACGGAAACGCCGGAGGCCTATGACGGCGTCACCGGAATCATGAGCATCGCGGAAAACAACGGGCAGGGAATCCGCGCTGCATTCGTGCTGCGCAACAATCTCTACTTTGTGAAGGAGCGCAGCCTGTACGTCACCGCGACCGACGGCGTGAACGAGCCGGCGCTGTGGGCCGTGGAGGAGGCGTCGAATCAGGTGGGGACGCCCTCGGCGCATGGAGTGGGAGTGGGCGAGCAATGGGTCGTGATCGCGGGGCGCTCGGGGCTTTATTTGTTCGACGGCGGCACGCCGGTGAAACTTTCGCAGGAGATTCAGCCCACGTGGGACGCGATCAACTGGCAGGCGGGGCAGAAACTGTGGGTGCAGGTGGATACGCAACATAAGCGCATTCTCGTGGGCGTCCCGATGGGCTCGTCCACGCAGCCGAATCAGATACTGATGCTTGATTACACGGAGGGCTTTGGCGATCCCCTGGTGGCGATGCTCACGGCTCCGGAGCGCTCGCGCAAATGGGCGCAGTGGATGATTCCGGCGAATTCCTGTGGGCTGATCGAACGTTCAACGGGCGTTGCGCAAGTCTTCTTCGGCACCAATAATTCGAGCGGGAAAATCTACGCGCTCACTCCCGGGCAGTTCTCCGACGATGGCGTTGCGATCAATTCGTATTACGCGACTGCGTTTCTCGCCGCCACGGGCTTGAGCGGTCGAAACCTGTTCGGCTATCTCACGGGATACGTGCAGGGGGCGGGGTCGCTCACGCTCACCGCGCTCACTCCCGGCAGCGCCTCATCGCTTTCGCTCGGCTCGTGGACGCTTGGCTCGCCCGCTTCGCGCGACATGGAGCAGTTCACCAACGTGCTGGCTGAGCGGGTGTCGTATGAGTTCGGCACTGACGCGGCGGGCTCGTGGTTCTCGCTGACCAAGCTGGTCCCGTGGGCCAAGGCTGATCCGTTCGCGATTGTGCGTGGAACCAATTGATTAATTATCGGCGTTGGGATCGAATGATCGCCGAATCGCGAGGCACACTTCTTCCATTCGTCGTTCGGATAGAGGACGATGCAGGCGCTCAAGCAGGCGAATCTTTAATAGGGGCTGAATCAAACTGCAGCGCAGGTACGACGTACCGGGCAGGCCGGTTTCGCCGGCCGGGAATTCTATGATTGTGGGCGCAACCGCCGGTTTGCTTCCAAAGGGAACCATCAAAACAGAATCGGCGCGACGATTAAAATTGCGGGAATCAATCGACACGATCACCACCCAGTGGCGCTGAGGTGGCTCGCCCGTATTCGCTATCCAGATCTCGCCCCGACGTGGAAGAGGCTCAGTCATCGACTTTTATCTCGCCGGACGTAGCGGAAAATGCTGCTGCCAGAGTGTTCTCTTCGTCGATGGCTTCCTGGGAGGCTTCGTCATAATAGCGCGTCGTCGCTTCCTCGAGTTTTCGGCGGTTTTCCGCGCGGCGGATTTCCTCCAGCACCAAGTCCATGGCTTCTGCGAGGCTGGAAGCTCTTCCGGAGCGGATTAAACTGCGGAGAAAAGCGTAACCTTCCGGAGATATTGTTGTCGAGAGCTTTTTTCGTCTAGCCACTATTTAACCCCTTTACATCCATCGGTTAACAGTACCACAAAAGTGGAGTGAAGTGGAGAGAAGTGTAGAAAGGTAGATTAAATGTCCTACATTTCATCCCACATTTGTCCGAGGTAATTGCCATGCTTACCGTTCCCCAGATTGAGGCACTGCGACAGACCAATCCGCAGCTTTACGAATCGCTGAAGCGGCTGGCGGGGGCGTCGCTGGGCCCGAACCAGGGCTGGAGCCTCGACAACCAGATCACCGACGGCACCGACTACGCGCGCGTGGTCACCGGAGCGCTCACGGCGGGGAACGTGGACCCCTCGAAAGCGGGCGTGCTGATGAAGGGCAGCGTGCCGCCTACGTGGTCGGGGGCGTTCACGTATGCCTCGACCACCTCTAGCATCACTTGGAGCTGGAGCGGACTCACGATCTATCGGGCGGACGGCACTACCACGGCGGTGCCGAACGGGTCGCTCGCCGTCACCGGGCTTACCCCTGGCACTACCTATTATTTTTATCCTTACTGGAACGATGCTGCGTCCGCGATTGGCTGTGTGCCGGGAGGAACCGGGGCACCCGCCAATGCGCAGACGGCCAAGACGAATCTTGGGGCGCAGCAGCAGTCGCTCCAGGGATTTATCCCGCTGTCGCAGGGGGCTGTTGTCGCTGCGACCACTACTTCGGGCAGCGGCGGCGGCTCGGGAGGCGGCAGCGGCAGTTGCTTGCGCGCCGGGACTATGGTGCTGACGAAAGAGCGCGGGACCGTCGCGATCGAGACGTGTCGTGTGGGCGAGCATCTGCGATGTCCCTCGGCGGTCGCGGGCGAATCGTGGACGCGCATCAAACTGCTCGAAGCGCGCAAAGCCGACACGTTCGTCCGCCTCTACTTCTCGAACGCCGAATCGCTCGACGTTACGCCGCACCACATCTTCACCCTCGCCGACGGCTCGCCCATGCGCGCCGAACGCCTGTGCTTGAGCGATATTCTGGTGGGCCGATTTGGACACCTCACGCTGAAGCGCATCGAAGCTGTCGCCGAGGAGTCGCAAAAAGTTACGGTGAGCTGCGAGCCGTCGCACGAGTTCTTCGCCGGGCGTCACGCCGCGACGGTGCTGACGCACAACTACACCTTTACATCGTAACCACAGGTTCTTGTCAGGGTGA
>CAZRKW010000058.1:0-19334 GCA_964600355.1 uncultured Acidobacteriaceae bacterium | reverse complement strand
CTCGGTGATTTCGAGGACGGGATCCACCTCCGCCGAAACGCGCTTCAATTCTCCTTTTTTCTCCAACGTACGCACAAAATCGTGCAAATCTCGATAAGCCACTGGGCCTCCCTGGCAGGGTCACGACGCGCGAACTTGATCGCCCACTCTACCATGAGAGCCGCAGGCAGCCCATGCCGGACAAACTTGTCTCAGCTTCATAATTCTGTCACCCATTAATGGCAACGTGAAAATATCACCCCATGAGACAGAACTCGGCTGGCAGTCCTGCTCTGTGTGAGTAGCGTCGCCCGATACCCGCGTCGCGAAGTTCAGCGGCGCGACTACTGAACGGACGCGGAGGCTTGCTCGACGCTATTTATTTCGCAGGATCATGAGATCGGCATTGTTTCCGGGCGTCTTCAAGATCGGATACTTCGTAGTCAGGTCTCAGAACCACCATCTTTCCGCCTTTTTCCTGAAGTTGCCGAACATCACCGTCACCGAGTTCGGAACGCCACTTGAACCCTGACGGGTAATCGCCTTCTACGTAGTCGAAGGGCCGGTGGGCGTGAAATCTCGTCATGTTCTCGCCGAAGTTGTGAACATGGCGTTTTACGATTACGCAAGGCTGATCCCGTGTCACGGATACATCGGGTTTGGGGGTTTGCGCGTAACAGGCTGCGATTACACAGACGCAGGCCACAAATGCGACCAGTAGTTTTATCATTTCGACCCCTCCCGTGAGAGGGGAGACTATAGCGCGAAACCAGGCTAACGATTGTTACAATCTAAGTTATGACCTGGATAGTGGGCGCAGCAGCGGTAATGGGCTACGCGGTAGGCATCTCGGACATCCGTGTAACGTTTGCGGATGGATCCGAACGTGATTGTTTGCAGAAGGTTTATCCCATAGCACGCTTCATAGCAGCGGGATTTGCCGGTTCGGTCAAAATCGGTTTCGCGATGCTCGGTGGGTTAGCATTCCAACTGCGAGATGCACCGGCAGACCAGGCGTTCCTCCCTCAAGAGGTCGCGAATTGTTTTACGCCTCTAGCGAAAGATATCTTTCAAAGCTTCCCGCCAGATGAACGCGATTCACATTCCCATCTGATGCTCCTGGGAGCACATCCCACCGAAGACTTTGGCATCCCCGGATACGCACGCTGCTCAGTGCATATCCTGAGGTCACCGGACTTCGTTCCAGCCACCGCACCTGTGGGCGAAGTCGTCTCTATAGGGTCCGGGAGCGCCTTGCCTCCGTACCAAGAGGCACTTGCAGGACTTTCGTCGAACCCGATGTCACTAATCCAGATGGAAACGGCTGGACTCGGAGCGAGCAGTCTGATCGTAAGCATGGTGGTCCAGAAAACCATAGAGAGACACCCGTCTCCGGGGATTAGCCCTCACGCGCATATCTGCCTGGTTCGCCGGGGCTGTGTGGGTGTGAGTACAAACGACGAAGACAGGTACCCTCCGAGCGGCGAGACGATAGAAATCAGGATGCCGCGGGTAGCGACCAATTGGAAAGAGTTCGAACGAATGGTCACTGCCGATTGCAAGTCTACCCAAGGTGCGATCTGTTGAGAGGCTGCGGGTCAGAATCCGCTTTTGGCTACGGTTGTTTCCGGGGCGGAGGGATCGCTCGGATCGAGAGACAGACGGGCCGCGAGGTCGCGGTAACGCGCGATCAGCGGATTGTTGCCGCTGCCCATCAGCGGCATGGCCAGCTGCACGGCTTCGGTGAGCTGCCGGTAATCGTTGGGAAGCCGGGCCAGGATCGTGCGGCCGGAACTCTTCTCGAAGGCTGCGACGGTATCGTCGTCATTCTGCCGCCAGCGGTTCATAATGAGATGAATCCGCCCGCATTCCACGCCGGCTCGCGCAGCCGCCGCCATGTGCCGCTCGATCATTCCCAGCGAGAGGGCGCCCGGCTCGGAGACGAGAAGAATGGTTCGCGCCTGCTGCAGCGCCAACGCCCAGTCGGCGGCATTCACCACGCCGATATCGACCACCACGAAGCCGTAGGCCTGCCCGGCGAGTGCGATGAGCCGCGCAATCGACTGGATCGTGACGCTCTGGCGCTGCTCGGGCTTCATGGGCGCCTGCAGCGGCCCCGCGAGTATTTCGACGCCGGATTTGTGCCGCGTCGCCAGGCTCGTGAGAACGCTCTCATCGATTCGTTCGATTCGCTCCAGCGCATCGAGGACCGTGAAGCGCGGCTCGAAATCGAGCATCAGTGATACTTGTCCAAATGGGCGCGCCAGATCGATCAGCGCGGTACGCTTCTTCGTCTGTAAGGCCAGTTGCACCGCTAGATTTAAGGCGACAGTGGTCGTTCCTACGCCGCCTTTGGAGCCCGTTACGATTGTCGTCCGCTCAGCCATGGACCATCCTTACAGCGAGGGCGTTCCCGCTGCCCACCTGCACCGGAATGAATCAGTGAGCCAGCAGGCGCACAGGTTTCCACGGCTGCTAAAGCATCTTGCTTGCCAGACCCTTGCCGGGAGATTACGAGAGAACTAGCGAGCGGAGCTGAGGCCGACGGCAGTGTAGTCGTCGACGCCGATAATCCAGCCGACCTTGCCGTCGACTGAAATCTTGAGCCAAGTGGTGCCAGCGGGAGAGTGCGTCTCAGAGGGGGTCGAACGGAAGATCGCACGCAGGACTTGCACGCTCGATTGCGGCGTCACCGCTACGCCGGTCGAAGCCGCTTTCTCGTCAGGCGAAGCGTACAGGTGGACGTAACCATCGGCCTGAACTTCGGGCTTCCGGCTGAACGGGGACTCCTGCGCGACCTCGAATTCGCCCTTCTCCTGCGGCTCCAGTCGAGCATCCTTCCAGTTCAAGCGCACCGGCTGCACGATGTAGAAATAATTCGTCAACAGATAAATGGGCAGCGTATCGCCGGCCAGCAGCCGCCGGGAATCCTTCGACGTTCCTTCGGGCAGCGCTCCGAGCCCGCCGTAGAATTCAAACGGCTCATCGTCGAACGCTTGCAGCCTGCCATCGCGCAACCCGAACACTTGAATCGAGACGCCCGTATTCACATGGGAAGGCAATTGCTCGTATTGGAGTTCGAGGGCCTGATGTTCGGAGCCTTCCAGGCGCATGACCCCGACAACGTGCCGCTCCACCTGGTGCGCGAAGGCCACCGGGAACGATGTGTGGAAGCAGGACTTCCCGGCCGCGTCGTCGATCCTAAGGGACTTCACGGTCTCCTCATCGTCCTCGTTGCATTCTCCCGGATGGCGCGCCGCCTTGTAGCAGATCACGCTGAGCTTCACGGTGAAATTCGCGCCGTCGATGGAAAAAGGACCGAGCGTGTGGGTGTAGCTCGTGGACGCAGGAGCCGGCTCATCGTCCCGCTGTGCTGCGGACGTCAGTGGAGAAGCGGGTCTCGCAACTGGCGCCAGCCATAGAGCCACCGCCGCCAGCACTGCCGGCGGGATCCGCCATCGCATCCTTCCCAACTGGCGCAACGGGCGCAATTGGCGCAACTGGGCACTCCCGATTGGAAATTGAAATGAAGACTGACGGGATTAACTATAGCGAGCGGGCCTTCTTCCAGACCAGAGGCGGAAGCGGAAGATTGGCGCGTTGCAGGTATACCTTGGCGTATTCGGCAGCCTTTTCTTTCCCTTCCTCGATATCCTCCACGGGTTCGGAAGGCGCAATCCATTTCTTGGCGTTCACGTCGTAGACCGACGTCTGCACCCCCTGCGCGTTGTGCTCCGAAAAAAGCCGCAGGTGCTCGCCGGCCACCTTGATTTCCGCCCAGACGCCCTCATCCAGCATATAACTCCTCACCGTTATGAATCATGAAATCAGAGAAATTCAATGTAACCGTCCGCGGCGAGTCGCGCAACCAAATCCAGTGGCACCGCCACTCCTGGCGGTGTGCTGACGGCAAAAAACCACGCAGCCAGGAGTTCCTGCGCCACTAAAAACGAGCCGCACCAGCCATTTGTCAAATTGGGGCGAGGGGTATTCGCGCAACGGATCAGTTGCGGTATAATCGCCGCGCTGCAGATGAGCGGGCGTCGTACAATGGCAGTATAGAAGCTTCCCAAGCTTCGGACGTGGGTTCGATTCCCATCGCCCGCTCCAGAATTCACCTGTGTTTCGAGTCGCTAGTTGTTTTTCACTTCGCTCCTGAGATTTCGCCTTTTCATTCGACAATCCCTGAACACATAACCCGTTTATTTCTGATGCCTCAGCATCTCTAAACACCCCCTTCAGCCCCCATTCCACCTGATACGGCTTGCGCACATTTCTGGTATCCTTGTAACAATTCGGGCGACCCGGTGTCTAAATACGGTAAGGAACAGGCCCTTTCGGGAGTTGCGCGGAATGTCTGAACTGGCACAAAGCCTTTCTTGGGGACGGGACGAATCCGAGCTGGTTACCAGGCTCCAGGAAGGCTCGGACGCCGCTTTCGACTGGCTCGTCACCTACTATCACGCGAACGTCTATAACCTGGTTTACGGAATCCTATCCGACCCATCCGAAGCAGCCGACGTCACGCAGGAAGTTTTCATCCACGCTTTCCGGGGCATCCGTGGATTCCGCCGCGGAAGCTCGCTTAAGACTTGGCTCTACCGCATCTCCGTGCGCCAGGCGCTCAACCACCGCCGCTGGTTCTGGCGGCATCACCGCAACCAGGTTTCCATCGACTCCGAAGAATCGGCCGGCCATGAGACGTTGCACTTGCAGGACCTGGAAGCGACGCCCTTCGAGCAGTGTGCCACGCACGAAATGCAGGCCACCGTCCGCCGCGCCCTTGCCGGAGTTCCCACCGCGTTCCGCAGCGCCGTGATTTTGCGAGATCTCGAGGGGCTTGCGTACGAAGAGGTCGCCGAAGTCCTGGAAGTTTCCGTAGGAACCGTGAAATCGCGCATCCTCCGCGGCCGCCGAATGCTCCGTGAAATTCTCGGCCCCATCCTTCATGCACAACCGGCGCAATCGCCTCGACGGGGCTCGGAGCTATCCGGTTTGCCCTTGCCTCAGCCAGTTCGGACTGCCTTTCCGAAACTGCAGGGAGTTGAATAAATGAAATGCGACGAAGCGGGACGATATCTACCCGGCTACCTGGATGGCGCAATCCCGGCGCGCAAGCACGCGCCGCTTCGTGAGCATTTGTCGTCTTGCGCCGATTGCCGGATCGAGCTGGAGAACTATCGGCTGATGAGCAACTGCATGGCTACGGTCGATCCGGCGATTCCTCCCGCCGATCTGGCCGTGCGTATACGAGTTCAGGCGTCGCACATCGATTCCGCCTGGCTGAGCCTGGGCCGCCTCGCTTCCAGCGCACGGCTCACCTTCAAGAATATCCTCGAGCCTCTCGCCGTACCCGCCACGGGCGGATTCCTCACGGCTCTGGCGGTTTTTGTGCTCGTCGTCCAGAACATCCTCGTTGGTGTTCCCACCTCCGGAGTGGTCCCCAACGATTTGCCGCTCGACTTGGTGCAGCCGGCCAAGCTGGAAAGTCTCGCTCCGTTCCCCATGCCCGGCATCGTTTCCGCGGAAGGCCATCCCGATTCCGGCCCGCTGCTGCTCGAAGCGACGGTGAATGCGCAAGGGCAGGTGGTGTTCTATAAAATTCTCTCGGGGCCTAACAATTCCGCCGTTCAGCACCAGATCGACCAGGTGCTGCTGTTTTCCAAGTTCCGGCCGGAACTGAGCTTCGGACTGCCCATGGCCGGGGGCCACGTCTTCCTGAGCTTCAGTGAAGTTCACGTCCACGGATAAGCTCCGGACAAGATTGCCCGGGAACCGGCACAATTCCGCTTCTGCCCGCTCGTGTTCTCTGGTGCGATTCTTGACTCCGCTCGAACGTCCCGTTAAAGTCTGCTTATATGCGGCGCCCGGCAGTGAACTCCCAGAAAACTTTTGAGGATTAAGGGACTCGCCATACAAAAAGCTCCTCGCATGCGTGGTTTGGTGTTGACCCTGGCTGTTTTCACGGCCCTCGGTTCGCCGCTTGCTTTCGGCCAGATTCCGCCGGCTCAGTCTCCCGGATCCGCCAGCTATTCCGGCGTAAGCGTCGAGCCGAACGAGCAGATTTTCGACACTATGTGCGCGCTCGATGCCGCGGGATTTGACGCGGACGAGAGCACCCTCGGCCAGATGCCCGGACGTCTGGCATTGCGCGCGGACCTGCTGAAATTGAAGGGTCCCGCCACGGTCGCGCTGCGGGAGTTCTATCGCAGCCATGCGCTCGCCGATTCCGGCGAGAATCTTTCGCGCTACATCGCCTTTGCCGTGGTTGCGGGCCCCCCGCCCAAGTTCGCTTTTGTGGTGGACCGCGACCTGCTGCCCCCTGCCGTGCTTTCCATCGACGGCTTTGAAGACGTGCTCGCCGATTTCTACCGGGAAGCCAATCTCGCCGCCCGCTGGCGCCAGCTGAACCCGGAACACCAGGCCGTGATGTCCCGGTATCAGGCGGTGGTCGCGCGCATCGTGTCGGTTTCCAACGGCTATCTCCGGGAAGTGGTCAGGCCCTCCGGCGCGCTTACTTTTTCGGTGTTCGTGGAGCCGCTCGTCGGCAACCGCACCATCGCCAGCAACACCGGCGACCGCTACGCCATCGTAGCGGGAACCACGTCAGAGGTCCCGGCCGATGACATTCAGCACGCCTATCTGCACTTTCTGCTCGACCCCATCGCTCTCCGCAACCGCCAGGCAATCGAAACGAAAGGAGTGCTTCTCAATATCGCCGCGCGGGCGCCGAATCTGCCACCGGAATACCGCGATGACTTCGTGGCTCTCGCCGACGAGTGCTTCATCAAAGCCGTCGAGTTGCGCCTCCGCCGCATCTCTCCGGATCAGCTAGAAGCGGCGCTCGTCGAGGACGATCTGGCCGGATACATCCTGGTTCGCCCGCTCGTCGCGCAACTGAAAGTGTTCGAAAAGTCCGATCCGTCCATGTCCTACTACTTCGGGGACCTCATCGGCGGGGTCGATGTGGCCGCCGAGCAAAAGCGCTTGCACGGAATCACTTTCGCCGCGGCACCAACGACGGTCGCAACGAATCAAGAGAAAGCGTCCAGTGCCGGTGGCAAAGCCGATATCGACCGCATGCTGGATCAGGGAGACCGCGAGATCGCTGTCCAGAATGCCACGGCCGCCCGCGCGACATTCGAAAAGGTCCTCGAGCAGAGTCCCGATCAGCCGAGGGCGATCTACGGTCTGGCGATCGCGTCTGTGCTCACTGGAGACGCCCCGCGAGCCAAGGATCTCTTCGAGAAGCTGGTATCGTCACCACCTTCTGCGGGCTCCGATCCTCCGAGTAATCCTGTAGACCCCACTCTGGTATCGTGGTCGCACATTTATCTCGGACGGATACACGATCTCGAAGGAGACCGAAGCTCAGCCGTGGGTGAATACAAAGCGGCACTTGGGGTAGATGGTGCTCCTGAGTCGGCGCGTCTTGCCGCCCAGCGGGGAATGGATGCGGCCTACAGCGCGCAACCGGCCCCTACGGGTACCGCAACACAAAAGCCATGAGTCGCCCTGAACAGGACGACCAGTTCTAAAATCTGGAAGGGGGAAAATATGAAGTTCTTTTCAACTCGCAATGCGGCGATATTTCTAGCCGCCGCTTCTCTTGCCTTCGCCGCCGCAGCCAGTTCCGTTGTGCAGGCCGCTCCCTCGCAGCAAGCTCCCGCACCCGCTGCGCAGCCTGGCGCTCAAGACAAGACCGCCCCGGCGCCGCCTCCCAAGTTGAATCCCAAGGAAGAAGCCGATTACAAAGCCTTCACGGCCGTGGCGCCTTCCGACGCCTCCAAGAAGATCCAGCTGGGCCAGCAGTTTCTCCAGAATTATCCCGGCACCCGCTACGAAGAGGCGGTCGAAAACCAACTGGTCGACGCCTATTACACCACGCAGGACTGGAACAGCTTTGATGCTGTGTCCGCCAGAGTCATCGAGAAGGACCCCGATGACGTGGACGCGCTGACCGTCGTCGGCTGGGTGATCCCGCACCTCTATAACGGGGACGACCCGGACAAGGACAAAAAGCTCAGCAAGGCCGAGGGCTACGAGAAGCACGCGATCGAGCTTCTTGCGAACATTCAAAAGCCCGCCAATCTTACTGACCAGCAATTCGCGGAAGCAAGGTCGCAGAAGCTGATCGAAGCGCACAGCGGCCTGGGCCTGGTCTATTTCCGGCAGCAGGATTTCGACAACGCAACCAAAGAACTCCAGTTGGCCACCAACGATAATCCCATGCCGGACGCGACCGATCTCTACGTGCTGGGCGTGAGCCTGCAGCAATCGAACAAGAACCCGGAGGCGGCCGACGCGTTCAACAAGTGCGCGCAGATTCCCGGCGTGTTGCAGGACCGCTGCAAACAATCGGCGGCCACGGCAAAGAGCGCGAAGTAGTATGGGGACTCGCTCCCATGACGGTGGATGAACGCGGACAACTCGAAGCCGCTCTGGGCCACCGTTTCGAGCATTCCGACAGGTTGGAACGGGCGCTCACCCATCGCTCCCACCGCCAGAGCGTGGCGGACGTCGATAACGAGCGCCTGGAATTTCTCGGTGACCGCGTCCTGGGTCTGGTCGCGAGCGAACATCTCTTTCACTCCTTCCCGGACTGGGATGCGGGCCAGCTCTCGAAGGGCCTGGCGCGCATCGTGAACACTTCGTCGATTCACTTGGCGGCGCGGCGCCTCAATCTGGGGAGCCACCTTCGCCTCGGTCCCGGCGAAGAAAAGACGGGCGGCCGCGAGAAAAAGAAGCTTCTCGCGGATGCCTACGAGGCCATCGTCGGCGCGATCTATCTCGATGCGGGCCTCCCCGCCGCCGCTGCCTTTCTAAGGCGCACCCTGATCGATCCGGCGCTCCTCGGCGAGTCCTTCGCATTGGAACGTTCGGACTACAAATCGGCGCTGCAGGAATGGCTCCAGCAGCGCGCGCTGGGGATGGTCGAGTACCGCATCCACAAAGAGTCCGGCCCGGATCATCAAAAGCTCTTCGAAGTGGAAGTGTGGCACGGCGGCCGCAGGCTTTCCTCCTCGGAGGGTTCGAGCAAGAAAGCGGCGGAGCAAGCTGCCGCGGAGCAGGCCTTGCGGGTTCTCGAATCGGCCCTCGAATCCCCCCTCCCATCTTCGCGCGGCCCCGTCTGATGACACCACTCGAAGCGGGGGCGTCCACACCGGAAATCGTACAGCAGGCCGTCGCACTCCCCTCGATGCCGAGAGCAGAATCCTCGGTAGGCGGAATTGTCGACTTCATCGATTCCCTGCTCGTCACCGTTCTGCTCGCCTTGTTCGGCACCACGTTCATCGTTCAGGCGTTCAAGATTCCTTCCGAATCGATGGAGCCGACGCTTCTGGTGGGCGATCACCTTCTCGTGAACAAATTTATCTTCGAAGGCAGCGGCGCCTGGTACGAGCATCTGCTGCCCTACCGGCCGGTCCACCACGGCGACATCGTCGTCTTCAAGTTTCCTTTCGACGATCATCCGCACTACGTGAAGCGCGTCATCGGCCTGCCCGGCGACCGCATCCGCATCGTAAGCGACAGAGTCTACGTAAACGGCTCTCGCGTGCCGGAGCCTTACGTGGTTCATGACCCTACGGCCGAGGATCCCGTGGTCGCGAATTACCCCCCGACCGACCGCCGCTTCATGCAATACGGGCTGCGCCCCGAGTGGGCGGGCCAAATCATGAACTACGTCCAGCGCGACGAACTCATCGTCCCGCCCGCGCACTACTTTGTGATGGGCGATAATCGCGACCGCAGCTGGGACAGCCGCTACTGGGGCTTCGTGGACCGCAACGCCATCATCGGGCGCCCCATGTTGATTTACTGGTCGGTGGACGCCACTTCCGGAGACTACGGCGACCGCAGCGTTTCCGGCACCGTCCACGGCATTGAAGGCACGGTCGCTCACCTGCCCAGCCGCACGCGCTGGCACCGCATGCTTCGCGAGGTCCATTAATTCGATTCCTCAGCAAGGGGAACGCAGGTCTCCGTTCGTGCCCGGCGCTTCTCCTTTCATCTTGCAGCAGATACACATCGCGCATACGCTTACACGCTGGGAGACATTTGAATTGGCTGAACCACCCTTGCCGCTGATCGTCGACGAAGACCCCGCAGCGATCGCTTCGGCTGACGTGGCCGCCGACCACCCCTCCAAACGTGGCCGTTGGCAGCGCTCGATCCAGTGGCTTCTGCTGCTCGTCATTTTGCTGTGGGCAGCCGACACGGGAATCTCCCTGCTGATTCACCATACCGTTCTTCAAAAGAAGCTGACGGCCCGGCT
Source organism: uncultured Acidobacteriaceae bacterium (assembly GCA_964600355.1). GTDB lineage: Bacteria > Acidobacteriota > Terriglobia > Acidiferrales > UBA7541 > Palsa-295. Next base: position 9,079 of record CAZRKW010000058.1, on the reverse strand, counting down.
TTCGGCGGCGTTCGGCAGGCCCGTCGAAGTCGGCCGCTATGAAGTCAGCATCTGGACGGGGCCAACCCTGGAAGCGCAATCGGTCACCGTCAGCGAAGACCCCCGTTTCGGCCAGGAGTATTTCTTGCGAGCCGAATCGCTTCGCGTTCGTCCGCGCTGGCGAAGCCTTCTTCGAGGACGTCTCGAACTGGGCGGCCTTTTGCTCACGCAGCCCAGCCTGAATATCGTCCGCAACACCGACGGCGACTGGAACCTCGCGGAGTGGCTTCCCCGCCCTGCTTCGCGAAGCGCCGTGGGTCCGCCGGTGCCCGCATCCACCTTGCGTTTTGAGCGCATCGACATTGAAGGCGGCCGCGTGAACTTCAAACGCGCCGACGAAAAGCTTCCCTTCGCGTTTGTCGACGTAGGAGGAACGGTGCACGCCGATGGTCCTGGGCGGTGGCAAATGAACATCGCAGCCTCTCCGTGGCGCGCTTCGATCGTCACTCAACAGGCAGGATCGATCTACGTGGCGGGACACGTTGGCGGCACGTCTTCCCGCCTGCTCCCCGCCGTCCTCGATTTCTCCTGGACCGACGCTTCCATCTCCGACGCGTTGCGCCTTATCGGGGGAGACGATTACGGCGTGCGCGGCGCGCTCGCCGTAGTGCTTTCCGCGCGCGCCGGCGACGATGGCTGGAACCTCCAGACTCGCGCCGAAATGCGGCAACTGCACCGCTGGGACCTTTCGCTGCGCCCTGACAATCCCGCGCTGAACCTGATCGCGAAGATGAAAGTCGGCGCGAACGCCTCACAGCTGGAATTGACCGAAGCGCGGCTGGAAGCTCCTCGTTCGAACGCCCATGCCTCCGGCCAGATCCTTTGGAACGATGTCGAACGCTCGCCCAAAATCGCGCCCTCCCCTCTTACACTGAAGCTTTTCGATCTCAACGTGGATGCAAACGACATTCTCGCCTGGGTCCGCGCCTTCCACCCCGGTGTCGCGGATACCGTTGCAATGAAAGGTGAGGCGAGTGCGAGCGCCGTGATAGTCGGCTGGCCGCCGCGAATTGACTCGGCAACCGTCCTAACCGATGGCGCTGACCTGAAGGGCCCCGGCCTGCGCGTCCCCGTGCATCTGGCAAACGCCGAAATCGATTACGCCCTGGATAAGGTTTCGTTGTCGCCGGTGAAGATTTCCTTCGGTCCGCTCGCGGGCCCATTTTCGGGCGCTTTCCGGCTCGATAAATCCGCCAGGACGCACTCGAAAGCCGCCGCGTGGCGTCTGGTGGGAAGTATGGAGCAGGTGCGCGACCTGATCGCCGCCGCAGGCTCGCTCGGATGGAACCTTTCGCGAGGCTGGGATCTGGCCGGGCCATTTCAATGCGATGTTCGCTGGCAAGAGCCGCAGTTGCCGTGGAGCATACCTTCGACGGGCACCGTCGGGTTGGGCGGCACGGACGGAACAGACGGCGCGTCCCTCCGCTCGGCCTTCCTGAACCGCCCTGTCGAGCAGATCAAGGTTCGCGCCGACTGGAAGCCGGGTGTGCGCCACATCTCTCTCTCTTCGGCGCAGGCCTTGGGCGCTCGCTGGAGCGGTACATTCGACCGCCGCGACACCGACGACCGCTGGCATTTCGTTCTTTCAGCCGACCACCTCGCTACCTCGGACGTGGACCGCTGGCTGAATCCCCGCTGGCGTGAAAGTTTTATCGATCGCATGCTGCCATTTTTGAACACGCGCGCCGCGGTGGATGCGGTCCCGGAAAATCTGCGGGCCAGCGGGCATCTCAGCGTCGATCAACTCACTCTCGCACCGGTAACCGTGCGGCACCTGCAGGGGGACGCCGCTCTCGATGGACGCCATTTCGAATTCACCGGCGCAAGCGGGCAGTTCTATGGCGGCACGGTAAGCGGAATGTTCATCACGGATATGAAGGCAGTCCCCTCGTATCAGGTGAACGCCGACTTCGCAAAGGTGGATTTATCTGCGTTGTCCGCCGCTTCCCCGAGCACCGCCGATCTGTTCGACGGCACAGCCACCGGACAAATCTTTTTCATGGCTCACGGCGCTTCGCGTTCGGACATTGTTTCGTCGCTGCAGTGCCGGGGCTCGGCTGACGTGGATGCGCCGCGCCTGCAAAGCATAGCTCTGGCGGACTCGCTCCGCGATGTCGCCATCCGCCCGGGAACCAGCCTTTTCCATGACGCTTCCGCGGCCTTTACCTGCGCGAACGGAAAAATCCAGTTCCACGACTTCGCCCTGATCGATCCCGCCGAAGAAATCGACGGCGCCGGCAGCATCGATTTCAGCCGCATCCTCGACTTTCGCCTCAGCGTGGTGCGGGATTCCGCCTTGTCGGCGCCGCCAGGCACGCAAGAAGACGCACCCGCCGCCACACCGAGCGCAGTCTCCTATGAGCTTAGCGGCCCGCTCTCCTCGCCGCAGCTCACGCGTATTTTATCCTCGCCGCATCGCGCCCGCTGATACGTCTCTCGGGGATGAATTCGATTCGCCTGGGCAGAGCCGTCCGCTGATGGGCTGAGCTGAGTCCGTATCCCCTCCGATTCGTACAGGTTAACTCCGGCTGCCCTAACTTTGTCCCGCCGTACAGTAGTCTCCTGCTTGCCACCCACTCACAATGAACCGAAACAGGGCACGCAAACAACTCACGAACCTGCCCGCAAAACTGTCTGACTGGACTGCGACCTTTGACGGCTCGATCGAAACCGATCTTTTTGGCGGCACTTTCAGCGAGCGTATTGCTATTGGCCGCCTGCGGTCAGGTCGGGAAGAGTGTTTCCGCATCGAGCGCCAATTCAAACTCTTCGTCGGGATCGTCCGGATCGAGTTCCTCGTCAGGCTCCTCAGGTTCAGGTTCGTCGTCCGGTGCATCCGGATCGTCTGGATCCGGGTCATCAGGTTCGTCGTCCTCATCGGGGTCTGGCTCGACCTCTGGCTCTGGTTCCACAACCGGATCTTCAGGCTCAACAGGTTCAGGATCGTCTTCGGGTTCCTCTTCAGGATCATCGTCCAGCTCGTCAGGATCGGGCTCAACATCCGGGTCGTCGGGATCAGGCTCAACGAGCTCAGGATCATCCGGCTCCTCAGGGTCCTCATCCAGTTCGTCAAGTACTCCGGGAAACAGCGCCCAGTTTGTGAAGGACGACCTGGCCACACAAGGCAATTGGCCGAGTGCCTACGGCGCAGATGGTTATTCGCTGGCGGGTTCCGCACAGAACTTGCCGAGTTATGCGAGCTTCAGCCAATCGAACTCCAGCGTATACACGTGGGCGGCCAATACCAGTGATGCGCGGGCCCTCTCGGTTCCCGGAGGCGGCGCCATCGCTGCCACGTGGTACAACTCGTCATTCACTCTGAATATCAGCTTCAACGATGGAAACGCACACACCGTTGCCCTGTATGCTCTGGATTGGGACCATGCCGGAAGAGTGGAAACAATTCAGATCGTAGATCCTTCGACAAACAATGTTTTAAACACGCAGGTGCTGTCGAACTTCTCCAACGGCGATTACCTCATCTGGTCGATCACCGGCCAGGTCCAAATCAACATCACTAATTCCGCGGGCCCCAACGGCGTGATCAGCGGCGTTTTCTTCGGCACCGGCGGCACATCGATAGCGTCGAGCCCCGGCTCGGGAAGTTCCGGATCAAGTTCCAACCAGAATTGTCCTGCCACGATCAATGCGGTCTCCTTTAGCGGGATCGACACAACAACCCAGGGAGCCTGGAAAGGTGCGGGCAATTTCAATGCCCCTCCGGCCAGCAGCTCTCTCGTTTACGGGAAGGACGGCGACATACTCCCCGATACCGAAAGCTGCGATCAGTCGTGCAATCCCTTTCCCAGCTACGTTTCGTTCGGACCTCAATGCGTGAACTCTTCGACGCCCGGGAACATAGGCAGCAAACCCTACAGCACGCACGCCTATGTCGAATTGGTGCAGGGTGCGTCGGGAGTGATGGGCGCAGAGCCTCAAAACTCCTCCAATACCGGCTTTTTTCAATGCAATTACACGTTCTCCAATCCGGCCGTTCCCTGGGCTCCCATGGTGGCGTGGCGCCCCACAAGCGACACACGGGAGATCAGTAACTGGTATACGTGCTCGGGTATCACGTCGTATTACCTGGAATTCAGTTTCGGGAACAGCACCCACAATTTCGAAGTCTATGTGGTCGACGATCAAAACGGGGGTTCTCTGCTGAGAAGCGAGCAGCTTCAGGTTCTCGATGGAAACACAGATGCCGTTCTCTACGACTCCGGGCCGTTCACCAACTTCATGGGCGGCGTTTACTACAAGTGGAGCATTACCGGCCACGTGAAAGTGAAGCTCATCAATACAGCCACCAATGGCACGAGCGCCGTCATCAACGGCGTTTTCTTTAACTAATCCGCAGATTCGTCGCGATACCCCTCGGATCGCCAAGATTCTTCGCCACTTCGATCTCCACGGTTTGCCACAGTTCATGCGCTATGCTAGCGTTTTCTCGATGTGGCAAATTCTTTGCTCCGCAAGACACCGGAATCCCCTTCGCTGGACAATGATTCTCACGGTGCCACTCGTTCTCGCCGTGGTCTGCGCGGTACTTTCCGCCGCGCCCAGCCAGCGCGTTCGCTTTGCCCCGAAATTCGTGGAAGGCGAGTCGCTTCGCTACCAGATCGACATGCGGACGGTTTCCACCGGCAACACCACCACCCCGATCGCAAACCCTGAGGGCGAAACGAAGGTAACCCAAACCATCAGCCTACTCGTTCGCCTGGATGTAATCGGTGCCGTCAATCAGGGGACTCTCGCTTCCGGGCAATCGCGCCTTCGCGCCACCTATGAAAAGTCCCGCGCGCAGTCGGATAGCGACGCGCTCAACCCCGACGCGCCTTCCCTCGAAGACCAATACGCGAAACTCGAGGGAGGCTCCATCGAGTTCACCCTGATGCCGGACGGCCACTTGACCAATATCACCGGGCTCGAAGACCTCTTTCCCAACCGCTCCCAGACCGATCCCATCCTTTCCTGGATATCGGCACTTTCCACCGGCAACAGCATTCCCGGCAACGGCATCGCCCTGGGCCAGAAATGGAGCGACGAACGCTCGCTCGAGGGCTGGCCCCTCACGGGGCTCTCGTGGCGCACCGAATCCACGTATCTCCGGGACGACGTTTGCGCACCGGCCAGCGCGATCCCCGGCGAGCAGCGAGAAACTAAAGGGGATCGAGGATCATGCGCCGTCCTGCTGACGCGCTTCGAGATCGTTCATCGCGGCTCAGCCCAAGCCGATGCCACTCCCGACGATTACCGCCGCAATGGCCTCCGCACCTCCGGCACCTGGACCGGGTCCGGCGAGAGCCTCAACACCATTTCGCTCGCCACCGGCCTGCTCGAAAGCGCCACCCAAACCAGCACCCAGAACATGGATTACCTGATCACCAGCGCCAGCTCGGGTTCGCGCATCCATCACGTGGGCCAGGTGCAGAGCCAGTCGGAGATCCGCCTCGTTTCCGGCCCGGCCGGCAGCATCCAATAGCGTCGACGGGCCGGCCTCCAACGTCCGCTTGCAGGATGCGGTATAATAGGAAGTTTCCGTGATCGCTATTTTCCGTACTGAGGCACTCGCGCCATGAACTTCAAGCTAGCCAGTGACTACGAGCCCCGCGGCGACCAGCCCGAAGCCATCTCCCAGCTCGTCCGGGGCATCACTGACGGTGACCGCCACCAGGTGCTGCTGGGCGTCACCGGCTCGGGCAAGACGTTCACCATGGCCAAGGTGATCGAGCAGATCAACCGCCCGGCCATCGTCCTCGCCCACAACAAGACTCTCGCCGCGCAACTTTTCCACGAGTTCAAATCCTTCTTCCCGCAGAACGCGGTGGAATACTTCGTCAGCTATTACGATTACTACCAGCCGGAGGCCTACGTCCCGGCCAGCGACACCTTCATCGAAAAAGAATCCACGATCAACGACGAACTGGACAAGCTCCGCATGAGCGCCACGCGCTCCCTCTTCGAGCGGCGCGACGTGATCATCGTGGCATCGGTATCCTGCATTTACGGTATCGGCTCGCCGGAGGCCTACTACGGCATGATGCTGATGCTCGAAAAAGGGCAGTCCATCGCGCGCGAAGCCATGCTGCGCAAGCTCGTCGAGATTCAGTACGACCGCGCCGAAGACCTGCGCCGCGGCACGTTCCGCGTCCGCGGCGACATGATCGAGATCTATCCCCCCTACGACGATTTCGCCGTGCGCGTCGAAATGTGGGGCAGCCAGATCGAAGCCATCCGCAAGATCGACCCGCTCACCGGCGAAATTCGTTCGCGCAATAGCGACGTAGACCGCCTGGCCATTTACCCGAAGACGCACTACGTACTGCCCGCCGAGCAGAAAGAACGCGCCATTCAGACCATCTACGAAGAGCTCGACTGGTGGAAGAGCGAGCTTGAGCGCAAGGGAAAGATCGTCGAGGCTCAGCGCGTGGTGCAGCGCACGCTGTTCGACATCGAAATGATGCGCACCATAGGCTTCTGCCACGGAATTGAAAATTACTCGCGCCATCTTTCCGGCCGCCTGCCCGGAGAAGCGCCGCCCACGCTCCTCGATTACGTGCCCGCGGATTTCCTGCTCTTCGTCGACGAGTCCCACCAGACCGTCCCGCAGCTTCGCGGCATGTACGCGGGCGACCGCTCCCGCAAGGAAACCCTGGTCGACTACGGCTTCCGCATGCCGTCGGCCCTCGACAACCGCCCGCTCACCTTCGAGGAATTCGAGCATCGTATGAACCAGGTGGTCTACGTCTCGGCCACACCCGGCCCCTACGAACTCACAAAATCCGGCGGCACGGTGATCGAACAGGTGATCCGTCCCACGGGACTGGTCGATCCGCAAGTGGAAGTGCGCCCGGTAAAGGGCCAGGTCGACGATTTACTCGAAGAAATCCGCGTGCGCGCGGAACGCAACGAACGCGTTCTGGTAACCACGCTCACCAAGCGCATGTCCGAGGACCTCGCCGAATACTTCGCCGAGGTGGGAGTCCGCTGCCGCTATCTGCACTCGGAAATCGAAACCCTCGAGCGCGTGCGCATTCTGCGTGATCTGCGCCGCGGCGAGTTCGACGCGCTCATTGGCATCAACCTGTTGCGCGAAGGTCTCGACCTGCCGGAAGTATCGCTGGTTGCTATCCTCGACGCCGATAAGGAAGGCTTTCTGCGCAGCACCACGTCCCTGATTCAGTCGATGGGCCGCTGCGCCCGCCACATCGAAGGCCGCGCCATCCTCTACGCCGACCGCATCACCGATTCCATGCGCCAGGCCATGGGCGAAACCAATCGCCGCCGCGCCAAGCAGGAAGCCTACAACATCCAGAACAACATCACGCCCCAGTCGATCCGCAAATCGGTCGATATGCAATTGGCAGCCATCGTCGAGGCCGATTACATCACCGTGCCCGCCGAAGACTCCGCCATCGGCGATATCTCCACCGAAGCGCAATTGCTGCAAGCCATCACCCAGCTCGAATCGCAAATGCGCGAAGCCGCCAAAAATTTCGAATTCGAGCGCGCCGCCACCCTCCGCGACAAAATCCGCTCCCTCAAGCAGCGCGACCTAGGCGTAATCCTCACCACAGAATTGCCAGCCGCAAACCAGCAGCCGCAACCGCCCGCCATCCCCGCAGCAAACCCGGAGAAAATCGCCGCATCAGCGCCCGCATCCAGGCCGCGCCACCGCCGCTAGCCAGGCTCTAGCCAAGCTCCTACCCGTTGGCGTCGCTGTTGCCGTTTGCAGTTTGCTGCTGCCTGTTGCTGTTGCCATTCGCCGTTCGCGCCTGCCTTCTTGACATGTCGTGTTCCGATGGTAGGCTTTTGAGAAGAGAAAAATGACCAAACGGCAAAAGCACACCGCATCGAAGCCGGAAGCGACGATCGAGTATAACTTCACGGTGTTCTTCGAGCCTGCCGTGGAAGGCGGCTATGTCGTTACTTGTCCCGCTTTGCCCGGTCTTGTCACCGAAGGCGACACTCTGGCGGAGGCGAGGCGGATGGCACGGGACGCCATTCGCGTCTACCTGGAAAGCCTTCGTAAGGACGGCGAGTCCATACCGCGCGATCCGAGGCTCACCTCGGTTCCCGTGAAAGAGAAGATCAAAGTCGCGATTCCGGCATGAGCGGGCGCCTGCCCGCAGCCAAGCCCAAGGAAGTCTTGAGGGCTCTGGCTAGAGCGGGCTTTGTCATTCACCACACTTCGGGAAGCCACTATGTTCTCAAGCATCCAAACAAGCCGCACCTGCGCGTCACGGTGCCTTTCCACAACAAAGATCTGAAACGCAAAACTCTTTCATCGATTATCGAACAAGCTGGCCTTACACCCGGGCAATTCGTGGATTTGCTATAGAGCAAGTTGCGCGCGTTACGCACCCTTCGCGCGCCTTCCTCCGCCATCCCGCGACCCGCTCACACGGCCCCGCGTTTCAATTCCTCCAGCGGGTAAAACGTCCCGCGCCAGTCGATTCCCCCCCTCCACAGCGTCACGATCGTCGAGCGCGCCAGCATGCATATAAATATCAACGCCCCCACTGGAAACGTCAGCGCATACGACAGCGAAATTCCGAATTCCCGGCACACGCCTCCCATCGCAATCACCGGCACACCAATCGCCACCAGATCGAACCACCGCCCCAAGCCATGCGTAAAAGGCAGCGCCACCACAGGGAAGATAAACGCCACAAGCAAACCCAGAATCTGCAGCCCGGCAACCCATACGCGAAACCCCGTGGTCGCGAAGAAATTCTTCGTAGTCCCCAGAATCATGTTGCCGATCCCCGCGTGCCAGTGAACGCTCACGGCATCCCCGGCCGTCGCAAGTCCAGACGGAATCCCGGCCTCCTTCACCAGCTTCCCCAGCTTCATGTCGTCGACCACTTCCATCGCCAGCCGCCGGTGCGTCCCGATCTTCTCGTACGCGCCGCGCCGGATCAGCTGGAACGCGCCCACCCCCGCGTAAACCGTAGACCGTGAATCGCTGACCTTCCACGGACGGACGCCCATCAGGAACCCCAGAGAGAAAAATGCCATCGCGATCTTTTCCCCCGGG
>CAZRKW010000057.1:0-19357 GCA_964600355.1 uncultured Acidobacteriaceae bacterium | reverse complement strand
ATGAATGCTTTAAGAACTGAATCGCAAGTCATCCCGCTGCAACTGCCTCGCCTTTTTTGCAAGTAGTTCCAATTCGGTTTCGGGCACGACGAATTCCGCCCTGCCACAATCCTGGCAAACAATAAGCTCGTGGAGTACCCAGACAACGGGATCGCCAATGTACTGAAGTCCGGGGCGACGGATGCCCATCTCCCCGATGAACTCTTGCTGGTTGACTGATCCACACGAGTTGCATTGCATACCAGTCCTCCGAAACGTCCGCTTAGCGAGATAGACGTCGCTGCCGGAAGTGAGTTTAGCGTCATCCGTCCAGCCAGCTATTTGTTATGCCGGCTGCTCGGTCTTGCAAGCAACTGCGACCACAAGCAAACCCCCAAAATTCAATGCTTTCACTTGCTGAACCAGCCGCCGGAAAGTAGTCTATCGCCCGATGACTCCTGATTTCCTTGCGCTGGGCCTTATCTGGTATATCGTTTTTCTTTTTTCGACCACGTGCCATGAAGGGGCGCATTCCCTTGTCGCGCACCTCGGCGGCGATCCCACCGCTTTTCAGGCGGGCCAGGTGTCGCTCAACCCGATCCCTCACATCCGGCGCGAGCCCATCGGGCTTCTGGTTGTCCCCATCATTTCCTACCTGGCGGCGCACTGGATGATCGGCTGGGCCAGCGCGCCTTTCAACCCCGCGTGGCAGCAGCGCTACCCGCGTCGCGCGGCGTGGATGGCGCTGGCCGGGCCGGGCGCAAACTTTGTGCTGGTGATTTTGTCGGCTGCGTCGATTCGCATCGGCATGGCGCTGGGATTTTTTCGCATGCCGGATTCGGTAGGGTTCACGCATATCACCGAGGCGGCCGCGCCCGGTATCGCCGGCTTTCTGGCCACTTTTCTGAGCATCCTCTTCGTGCTGAACCTGCTGCTCGGCACGTTCAACCTCCTGCCGGTGCCGCCGCTCGACGGAAACACCGCCATCACCGTGTTCATGAGCGATCGGGCCGCTTTGCGATTCGTCTCCTGGACGCGCAGCCAGGGCTTCGGCATGGCGGGATTGCTGCTGGCCTGGGTGCTCTACGATCGAATCTTTGGCTCCATCTTTCGCGTAGCTCTGGCGGCACTCTATCCCGGCGCCCACTGGGGATGATTTCGGCCCCGCCGTACCGAGTCGATCTGATCCAAATGCAAACAGATGTAGCGGATGCGATTCGCTGGCGCCTAGAAACAACTTTAGCCCACGCCTAAGTCCTGACTTTTGAGCGCCTGCGAATCCTGCGCCTTGGCAATCCCCATGCATTCCCACCCTCGGAGGTAGCGATGGATTCGATCGACAAATTGCAGACCAGCTATCGTGTTGAGGTTTCAGGGTGGGACGCGTCGGAAGCGTTCTTTGTGGAGAAGACTACGCTCAATTGGCGCGGCGGGGACCAGAAGGAAATCAGCCTCCGTGCGGGCCTGCGCGAAGGATGCGTCCTGTTTGTGCGCCTGCTGCAGCCGATCGCGCTCGTGAACAATATTCCGATCGCCTATCAGGCGGCGAAGGTGATGAAAAGAGATGCCAAGGGCCGCACGCGCGTGAGCCTGGCTCAGCTCCGCCCGAAGGACAGGGGCGCGGCAGCGGAGATCTGGCAAGGCGAAGCAATGCAAGAGACGGCCTGACCCCGGCTGAACCGTTCAGCTTCCTTCTCTCAAAGTAGCGACTCCGCCTTCCGTGCCGGTTTGGGACTTCGATACCACTCCGGCACTCCCGTCTTGGCATTTCGGCGAGAACGAAGAGGTAAATCAATTCAAGCCTCGTCGCAGGCCCAGAACACCCGGGCGAATAATCGAAACAATTCAGAACATTTACGCACAATCGGCGTCTCAATCGATTGTCGAACCAATGCTTGAATGGCACACGTGTCCCCCGCAGGAACTGTGGCCCTGGCCGTGCCTTATGCCCCTGCACTATGGCTACTGCTCTTCAAGACACCGCAATCAACCTTGCTCGCAGGAATCTTCCCATCTGCGTCCTCGATGACGATCCGGACCAGGTGGAAATAACATCCAGCCGGCTCGACCGAGACGGCTTCCCCGTCGTGGGAACCACCAATCCACAGGACGCTCTTCACAAAATTCGCCTCGGCGGCTGCCGCGCCGTGCTGGCCGATTTTCGAATGCCGTCCATGGACGGGCTCGTTTTTCTCAAGAAGACGCTGCAATACGACCCGGGCATTTACGTCATTCTGATGAGTGGATTCTACGACGTCGAAACCGCGATCGAAGCCATCAAGGGCGGGGCCTACGATTTTCTCTGCAAGCCCCTCGACTATGCCCGCCTGGAGAGAACTCTCGACGATCTGGCTGCAATCTTCACGCAGCGATCGGAGGTCCGCGAGCTTGAAGAACGCCTGTTCAAGAACTCGCAGTTTCAGGGCATCGTCGGGAAAAGCCCGGCCATGCTGGAAGTGTTCGATCTGGCGAGAAAAGTGGCCCGCCATTTCACCAACGTGCTCATCAGCGGCCCCACCGGCTCGGGAAAAGAACTGGTGGCGCGCGCGCTGCATGAGTTAAGCCCCGTCTCGCAGGAGCGGTTCGCCGTCTGTAATTGTTCGGCGCTGGTGGACACGCTTCTGGAGAGCCAGCTCTTCGGGCATGTCCGCGGCTCGTTTACCGGAGCCACCGATACGCGCCCCGGCCTGTTTGAATACGCCAATGGCGGCACCGTGTTTCTCGACGAGATCGGCGAAACGTCGCCGCAGATGCAGGCCAAGCTCCTGCGCGTGGTCCAGAACCGGGAAATCCAGCGGATTGGCTCGCCGGAGCTGAGGAAAGTGGACGTGCGCGTGATCGCGGCGACCAACCGCGATCTGCGCGCCGAGGTACTGGCAGGCCGCTTCCGCGAGGATCTATTCTACCGGCTGAACAGCATCGAAATTCGCGTTCCGGGGCTTGTCGAGCATTCGCAGGACATTCCCATGCTCATCCAGCACTTCCTGAAAAAATACAGCGAGGCGTACGGAAAAACCTTCCGGGGGCTTTCGCGGCGCGCCCAGATCGTGCTCATGCAGCATGACTGGCCGGGGAACGTTCGCGAACTGGAAAATGTGATTTCGAGTGCGGCCATCACGGCGACCGCCGAGTTCATCGACGTCTGCGATCTCCCCGACCATCTGCAGAAACCCCGGCATCGCGTCTCGATGGCGGACCACGATTGGCGCGCCGTTCCGCTGGACGAGGTCCGCCGCGAACACATCGAGCGCGTTCTTGCGATGTGCAACGGTAACCGCGTGCGCGCCGCTCATACGCTCGGTATCGGACGCACCAGTCTCTACCGTTTTCTCAAACGCTCTCGAAAGCAGTCGTCCGCGAACGCAAAGGGGGCCGCTTAGAGCGGCACCGCGATGTTTCAATCGCGCACCCCGTTCCATTTCGCGGCACCCCGCAATGGGACGGACCCGCGTAATCTCCCCCGCCTGAGGCGCTTGCCCGCACGGCAACTGGGCGTCTGAATGCACTGGAGAATGCTGGAGAGCGCGATGCAGAGAATGAAACTCGAGGGGGAAGATCCGAATTTATTTGGCCCGTCCAACCGCCGGCGTGAGCCGCGGCTGCCGTTGACGTTTCCCATCGAGGTTTCCGGGCTCGACCGGGCCGGGCACTTCTTCACCGAGCAGAGTTCCTGTTCGGATGTGGGCGAAGCCAGCTGCGCCTTCCGGCTTCGTGCGGATATGGAAGAAGACGCGGTAGTCGCGATTCGCTCGTTCCACTGGCAGAACCACAACGTGCTCGATTCAAGGCCGGTGCTTTTCCAAGTAGCGCGAATCGAGAAGGACGGCGAGGAATGGATTGTCGCAACCATCCGGCTGCAGCCGCGGAGATCCCAGAGCGGTCAGGATATCTCGAATATCGAGCGAGCGGTCTCCTGAGTTCCCGCACAATCAGCCTGACACAGCACGCGGCTCGACCGAACGAGCCGCGCGCTGCCCTCCATCCGCCAAACGAAACGTTTTAAAGGGGAGCGCAACCGGCAAACTACGATGCCGGCTAGTTTCCGCTGCCGGTCGTGTAAGAAGCGTTATGCAGCAAAGACGCCGGCAACGACACGTTGGAGTCCATGCGCACGAGCATTCTCGTCTCCGCCGGGAGTTCCACATCTTTGCCCTTCTTCGCAATCACATAAGCGGAGCCGCCTACCAGGCCGATGATCGTGCCGCGCATGATGCGGCTGAAGATCGCTCCGGCCACCGAGCCGCCGGCGGTTCCGATGGCGATATCTTCCACGTCCGTCTTCACGTCATGGCGTTCCTGCACCACGACGCCTTCCACTGTGGAAATATCCTTGCGCTGCTTGCCGGTGTCCATGCCTGCATCGTAGATCGAGAGAATGCTCATGCGCGCCGGAAAGATGCGGCTCCCCACTTCCACGGAATTGAACACCAGGTTCATCGACGCGCCGCCGCGAAACATCGAAATCCACTTGGGCCGCTGGACGCTGCTGACCGTGCCGTGAATCTTGGCGCCGGCGGGCAGGATGATCGTGTTGCCGCTGAAAACGGGTTCGGCGACGACGGCCGTGAAGGGATCGCCGTTGTGAGCGACGGTCGTGGTGAGGCCGTTCGAAAGGGTGACCCGCACCTGGGTTCCTGGAATCACGTTCTGCGTAGCCTGCGCATTGACCGAAGATGCCGCAAACAGCGCCAGCAGCGCCGCGGCGAAAATACTCGTAAAGCTCTTCATTTGAATCCTCCTGTGTCGTGAGCGGGACGCAGTGCGTCCGCGAAAATTTTTTGATGGAATGCCAGTGAAAAAGGCCCGCGCGAAATTCGAGAGCGTGTATCCTGCGGCGAAAATTCGCGAAGGTGTTAAGGGCAGGCTGCGGAATGCTCACGGGCCCATGCCCTGTCTGCCCCCGTTTCGTGGGGGTTGCCGCTGGCGCAGCGGTGAGAGTGCGGAGGACGCACTCGGGCGTTACGTTACATCATGAATGGAAATCGCCGCCAAAAAAATTGCGCGATGGTTCGTAAGCGGCATACGGCGTTTCAGGGACGTCAGGTGAAAACGTAGACGCTGCGCCTGGGATGACGCAGCGTCTCTCCGCAACAGTACGGAGTTGGCGACACAACCGAGCCAGGCTTTCGCCACCCCGTAGAACTACTTACCGGCTGGGCGTCCCTTCGACGCGGCGGCAGCCGCAGCCGCCATCGCCGCGGGCTTCTCCGGTTCAGCCGCCGGCTTCTTGGCTTCCTCGTGATGCCCATTGAGGGAGACAAGGCCCAGCGCCTTACGCAGCTCGTTTTCTATCTTCCCGCGGATATCCTCGTGCTCTTTGAGGAAGATACGGGCATTTTCGCGGCCCTGGCCGAGGCGTTCACCCTTATAGGAGATCCATGTGCCGGATTTTTCGAGTACATTCTTCATGACGCCCAAATCCAGTAGATCGCCTTCGCGGGAGACGCCTTCGCCGTAAATAATGTCAAATTCCGCTTCGCGGAAGGGCGCCGCCACCTTGTTTTTCACCACTTTGGCGCGAGTGCGCGAGCCGACCACCCGGTCGCCTTCCTTAATGGCTTGAATCCGGCGGATATCGACGCGGATGGAAGCGTAAAACTTGAGCGCGCGGCCGCCCGTGGTGGTTTCCGGATTGCCGAACATCACGCCGATCTTTTCGCGGATCTGGTTGATGAAGATCAAGCAGGTCTTCGACTTAGAGACGATTCCGGTCAGTTTACGTAGCGCCTGCGACATCAGGCGGGCCTGCAGGCCCATCTGCGGGTCGCCCATTTCGCCTTCGAGCTCGGCCTTGGGCACCAGGGCGGCTACCGAGTCCACCACGACCACATCCACGGCATTCGAGCGAATCAGGGCTTCGGCGATCTCCAGGGCTTGCTCGCCGTTGTCCGGCTGCGACACCAGGAGATTGTCGACATCCACGCCAAGCTTGCGCGCGTAGACCGGGTCGAGCGCGTGTTCCGCGTCGATGAAAGCGGCCTGTCCGCCGAGTTTCTGCGCCTCGGCGATCACGTGCAGGGTCAAGGTTGTCTTGCCGCCCGATTCCGGGCCATAGACTTCGATCACACGGCCGCGCGGAAATCCGCCAATACCCAGGGCCGCGTCAATCGAAATGGAGCCGGTGGGAATCACACTTACTGGGACGAGCACATCCCTGTTGCCCAACCGGATGATCGAGCCTTTGCCGTGCTGCTTTTCAATCTGCGATATCGCCAAATCCAGATTTTTAGACTTTTCGTCGTTCATCGATGCCACCTCGAAGGCTTTCGTTTAGGTCCCGCCTCGGCGGGCGGCCTGATTCTACCAGAGTGCAAATTGCCCGGCCTCGGCATTTCTGGAGGAGCATCTTAGCACAAGGCGAACATAAAGCGAAAGTGTTATTTTGAGTCACAGACCGCTCTGAGGCTGATTCCAATCCCATAGCGGAACTCGCACCGTCGGGCAGCGATTGACCGCAGCCCGATAGAAATAGGAGCGAGAGGCGAGGGATGCTAGAATGCAATATGAGCAACGCCTACCGATTCGTTTTTGAATGCCCCAATGGACACAACATCAACCTCCAACGGAAGTGCACCAAAGAATCGCTTTCCGAATCCGAAGCGCTAGAGCTTTTCGGCGAAATCGAAGTTTCGTGCGACAAACTCAAGTGCGGCTGGCACGGCAAGGCCTCGAACGCAAGGCTTCTCCGGATACTGCCTTTCAACTGGATTCTTTCGCCGGTCTCTTGACGAAACCCAGCGTGCTCGCGGACTCCCAGTCCTTCCCGATCAGGCAGATGTTGGTCTTCCCGGCAGCAGGCTGACTCTCTATGAAATCGATTGCAGTTCGAACGGGGCAGGAGCGCCAGAAGGGTCCCGGCAAATTCCACCAGATCGTGACCGTCGCGTGCGATAAGTGCGATGCGGAGTACGTGATCAGCCACAAACGGAAGCTGCGCGCCAGCCCCACGATTGCGGCCGGGCAGGCGGTGGAGTTGAAGGCGATTCTGTCCGAGGATCACAGCCCCAAGGACAGACGTGAGCATCCGGACCTCGTCGAATTCGACTGACGGTTCGCTTGAGCTTCTATCCCGTTCCACGATACCGTAAGCCGCGTCTGTACCCGCCCGCCGAACGCCATGCAATCTCGATGTTCTGAAGCCATGGCAGTATTTACGGGCGCTCCGTGAATACAAACTCGTGCGGATGGCATCCAACGATTTGACAGCCAGAGCAAGCACATGACCCGTAAAACCACGCCTAAATCGGATCAGCCCTTCGCCGGCAGCCAGTTGTCAGAGCCGAGTGGGCTCGACCTTTTCCACGCGCCGGTCCCGGACTGGTTTTCGGCGGTTTTTGAGAAGCCGACACGTCCGCAGGTTCTCGGATGGCCCGCCATCGCCCGCGGCGATTCCACGCTGATTCTCGCTCCTACGGGCACCGGCAAGACGCTCGCAGCATTTCTCTGGTGCATCGACCGCCTGATGTTCAGCCCCGCTCCGGCTGAAGCGGAGCGCTGCCGCGTGGTTTACGTTTCACCGATCAAGGCGCTGGCCGTGGATGTGGAACGCAACCTTCGCGCCCCGCTTGTGGGCATCGCGCAGGCCGCGCAGCGGCTCGGATTGCCATTCCATGAGCCGACCATTTTCATTCGAACCGGCGACACGCCGCCCAGCGAGCGCGCCCGCTTTTTGCGGCATCCTTCGGACATTCTCATCACGACGCCCGAATCGCTCTACCTGATGCTGACTTCGCAGCCGCGCGAACTGCTGCGGTCGGTAGAAGCCGTCATCGTGGACGAAATCCACGCCATCGTGCCCACCAAGCGCGGATCGCATCTCGCGCTTTCGCTCGAGCGCCTGGAACATCTCGCGGGAAGGCGCCTTCAGCGCATCGGGCTGTCGGCCACGCAACGGCCGCTGGAAGAGGTAGCCCGTTTCCTCGGCGGCGCGGAGATTTCCGCATCAGCGCAAAATGCGGTGGCGGCGGCTGCTGCAGACTCGCCTCTCGCGGAATTCGAGTCTCCCATCACCGCGCCCGTGTATCGCCCGGTCGCAATCGTAGACGCGAGTGAGCCCAAACGCCTCGATCTGCGCGTGGAGGTGCCCGTCGAGGACATGACGCAGCTCGATAAAATCGAGCCGCTTCCGAGCGGTTCCGCTTCTCAAGGCCCTGCGCGGCCATCCATCTGGAGCGCGATTCATCCCAAACTGCTGGAGTTGGTCCGCGCGCACCGGTCCACGCTGATCTTTGTGAATAACCGCCGCCTCGCAGAGCGCATTTCCGGCGCTATCAACGACCTCGCGGGCGAAACCCTGGTGCGCGCTCATCACGGAAGCGTGGCCGTCGCACAACGGAAGGAAATCGAGGATCGCCTGAAACTTGGCGCGCTGCGCGGACTGGTGGCCACTTCGTCGCTCGAACTGGGAATCGATATGGGCGCGGTGGATCTGGTGGTGCAGGTGGAATCGCCGCCCTCTGTGGCGAGCGGCATGCAGCGCGTCGGGCGGGCAAGCCACCGAGTCGGCGCGGTGAGCAACGCCGTCATTTATCCGAAGTACCGCTCCGATCTGGTGGCCTGCGCCGCGATCACACGCGCGATGTATGACGGGCAGGTGGAATCTGTCCACTATCCGCGCAATCCGCTGGATGTGCTGGCGCAGCAGATTGTCGCGACCGTGGCGTTCGATTCGTGGACGGTGGAGCAGCTTTTTCAACTGGTGAGGTCCGCCGCTCCGTATGCCTCGCTCACGCGCGCGGTGTTCGATAGCGTGCTGGACATGCTGGCGGGCCGCTATCCCAGCGATGAATTCGCCGAATTGCGCCCGCGCCTTACGTGGGACCGCGTGACCAACCGCCTCACGCCCCGCCAAAGCGCGCGCAACGTCGCCGTGATCAATGGTGGCACCATTCCCGATCGCGGACTGTACGGCGTCTTTCTCGCGGGTGCTGCGAAGGGATCTCGCGTGGGAGAACTCGACGAAGAGATGGTTTTCGAGAGCCGCGCGGGCGACACCATCATCCTGGGCGCCACCACCTGGCGCATCGAGGAAATCTCGAACGATCGCGTGACCGTCTCACCGGCTCCCGGCGAACCCGGCAAGATGCCTTTCTGGCACGGCGACACTGCGGGACGCCCCGCTGAATTTGGCCGAAGAATTGGCGAGATGACCCGCCAATTGCTGGCGATGCCCCGCCCCGCGGCCTTTACCAAGCTGGTGGAAGCGCACAGCCTGGACGCGAGTGCCGCGACGAATCTGCTGCGCTATCTGGAAGATCAGTCTTTAGCCACCGTACGGGTTCCGAGCGACCAGGACATTGTGATCGAAACCTGCCGCGACGAACTCGGCGACCGGCGCGTCTGCGTGCTCACACCCTTTGGAAGCCGCGTGCATGCGCCGTGGTGCATGGCGGTGAGCGCCAAGCTACGGGCGGAACGCGAGCTGGACGTGGAGTCCATGTGGTCGGACGACGGATTCGTCCTGCGAATTCCAGACAGCGACGAAGAAATTCTTTCCGAGCATCTGCTTCCCGATCCCGCCGAGTTTCAACAGCTGGTGCTGAAGCAGCTTGGCTCCACTTCCCTCTTCGCGGCGAAATTCCGCGAGGCCGCCGCGCGCGCCCTGCTTCTTCCCAAGCGGCGCGCTGGAATGCGCGCTCCGCTGTGGCAGCAGCGCAAACGCGCCTCGGACCTGCTGGCCGTGGCCGCGCGGTTCTCGTCCTTTCCCATAATTCTCGAGACGTACCGCGAGTGTATTCGCGATGTCTTCGATCTTCCCGCTACGGTGAAGCTGCTTTCCGAGATCCAACGGGGAGCGATTCGCGTTACCAGCGTGGCCTCCGACCGGCCCTCGCCGTTTGCATCCTCGTTGCTCTTTTCGTACGTGGCCAACTACATCTATGAAGGCGACGCACCGCTCGCGGAACGGCGGGCGCAGGCGCTTTCGATCGACCAATCGCAATTGCAGGAAATTCTTGGCGATACCGACCTTCGCGATTTGCTGGACCATGCCGCGATCGACGAGGTGGAAAGTCGCCTGCAGTTTCTGGACGAGGAGTACCAGGCGCGTCACGCGGATGGCGTCCACGATCTGCTGCTTTCGTTGGGCGATCTTTCCCTGTCCGAAATCGCCTTGCGGTCGGCAAGCCCTGAGGCCGCCGCCACAATCAATGAGCTGGTGGACGCGCGGCGCGCGGTGCGCGTGCGAATTGCCGGAGAATTTCGCTTCGTGCCGGTGGAATACGCATCCCGTTACCGGGATGCGCTCGGCACGCCCCTGCCGCCCGGACTCCCCGAAATATTTCTCGCGGCGGGTGATGACCCGCTGCGGGAAATCGCGCGCCGCTACGCCCGCACGCATGTGCCTTTCACCACGCAGGAATTTGCCGAACGCTACGGCCTGCAGCCTTCCGCCGTGGATTCCGCTTTGCGCGGTCTCCACGCGCGCGGCAAGCTTCTGGAGGGGGAATTCCGGCCGCGCGGGATTCACCAGGAGTGGTGCGACCCCGAAATTCTTCAGCAGATCCGGCGCAAGAGCCTGGCGCGGCTTCGCCGTGAAGTCGAACCGGTGGAGCAGCGCACGTTCGCGCGATTCGCGGCGCGGTGGCAGGGTGTCTCCACGCGAAGGCGCGGCGTGGATGCGTTGCTGGACGCCGTGGAGAATATTCAGGGCGCGGCGCTGCTTGCGTCCGAGGTGGAGCGCGAGATTCTTCCCGCTCGCCTCGCCGACTACCGCTCTGGCGATCTCGACGCCGTAATGGCCGCTGGCGAGGTGGTCTGGGTAGGATTGGAGCAGGTGGGCGATCGCGATGGACGCGTGGCTTTATATCTCACCGAATCGCTGCCCGCGCTTTTGCCGCCCGTGGAATTGCGGAAGGAACAGGTACCACTCTCCGAGAAAGCGCAGCAGATTCTGGACGCTCTCGCCAGGCTGGGCGCTTCGTTCTTTGGCAGCATCCACGTCGCGATAGGCGGTGGATTTCCCGGAGACACGCGCGATGCGCTCTG
Source organism: uncultured Acidobacteriaceae bacterium (assembly GCA_964600355.1). Lineage (GTDB taxonomy): Bacteria > Acidobacteriota > Terriglobia > Acidiferrales > UBA7541 > Palsa-295. The sequence goes on along the minus strand of CAZRKW010000057.1, from coordinate 8,392 downwards.
GGAACTGGTGTGGGCCAGGCGCGTGACCAACGACACGTTCTATCCGCTGCGCGATTTGCTGCGCCCTCACGACGCAAAGCGCGAACGGCCTTCCGCGGGTGACGGGCCTCCGGGTTCGCCGGAATTTCTGCGGCGGCTTCGTTCACGAAAGGCAGCGGGCGGCCCCGCGCAGGGGCGATGGTCGCTGGTAGCCGCGGCGCCTCTGCCCGCGACGCAATGGAGCGCCAACATTGCGCAACAACTTCTCACACGCCACGGAATCGTGATGCGCGAGACGGCCTCCGCCGAAGACATCCCGCGCGGCTACAACATGGTTTATCCGGCATTGAAAACCATGGAAGAAAGCGGATGGGTGCGCCGGGGAATGTTTGTGGCCGGGATGGGAGCGGCACAATTCGCGGCGCCGTCCGCCGTCGACATGCTGCGGAGCCTGCGCAGCGAGCCTGCGAATCCGGAAACGCTTTTCCTTGCGGCCAGCGATCCGGCCAATCCATACGGAGCGCTGCTGCCCTGGCCTCGCGGCGACAACACGGACGGTGGGGCCGCTCACCACGGCATGGCCCGCACCAGCGGCGCGGGAGTGGTGCTCGTCAACGGCGCCCTGGCGGGGTTTGTGCGGCGCCGCAATCCCGCGCTGCGAGTCTTTCTGCCCGAGAATGAGCCGGAACGAACGCTTGTCTCCCGTGAACTGGCGAGGAAACTGGCGGGACTCGCCGTGCGTAGGCAGGGCCGCCGCAGCGGTTTATTCATCGGCGAAATCAACGATGCCCCGGCGCGCGAGCATTTCCTGGCGCGCTTTCTGGAGGAAGCCGGCTTCGTGAATACAACCCTCGGATTCCAGATGCGCGCGGTGATGCCGGTCGTGCCGCGGCGCGATGCCGAGGACGCCTCCGATGAAACGGAGCACGATCTTTCGGAGAGCGCGTAGTGCCGGAGGGCGACACAATATTCCGCGCCGCGCGGACGCTGCACCGGGCGCTGGCAGGCCACACCGTCACGGGATTCGAGAGCGTGCTGCCAAAACTCGAACGCGTCGAAGTGGATTCGCCGGTGACCGGCCGGCGCGTGGAAAAAGTGGAAGCCAGCGGAAAATGGCAGCTCATTTATTTTTCCGGCGGCCTGATTCTTCTTACGCACATGCTGATGAGCGGCAGCTGGCACATCTACCGCCCGGGCGAGAAGTGGAAGCACCGCGCCGGCGATATGCGGATCGTCATTCGCACGGAACAAATTCATGCCGTGGCGTTCACGGTGCCCGTTGCGGAGTTTCACACGGCCGATTCGCTCCGGCGGCGCCGCGGGTTCAATCAACTGGGTCCGTCCGTTCTGGCGGAGGAATACGATGCCGGCGAAATTCTGCGGCGGCTGCGCAGCCGTCCCGAAGCAGCCGTGGGTGAAGCGCTGCTGGCGCAATCGCTTCTGGCCGGGATCGGAAACGTTTTCAAATCGGAGATCTGTTTCGCCTGCGGAGTGAATCCCTTTCGCACGATCGCCTCACTCAGCATCGGCGAGCTTTCGTGTCTCGCAACCACCGCGCGAAAGTTCCTGCAGGCCAATGTGACAGACACCTCAGGCGACCGCATCGTGACCTACACAGGCATTCGACGGACCACGGGCCGCGCGGATCGCGAGGAAAATCTGTGGGTCTACAGGCGCCGAGGCGAACCGTGCCGGCGCTGCAGCACTCCCATCGAGTCGCGCAAGCAGGGTGTCGACGCGCGCACCACGTTCTGGTGCCCCGTTTGTCAGCCCGAAAAGGCTTACCTGGGAAAGGTTTCCACGTAGCCATTCTTCACGGCATATTCGCTGCCGGAAAAACTTGCAGAAGAACAAAAAGAAGAGAATGGTCGGGGCGAGTGGATTTGAACCACCGGCCTCCTGGTCCCGAACCAGGCGCGCTAGCCAGGCTGCGCTACGCCCCGAAATTAGCTACTTAGCTCCCGATCAGTTTACGCTGCATCATTGCGAACCGCAACCGGCACCACGCAAAAGCTGTTGTGCTGCAAATACTCTCAGTGATATACAGTCTTGCACATACAGAAAACAGCAACTGAGGCGTTGCCATGGACACTGCCCGTGCTCGGCACTTGTGGAACGGCGTGAGTCTCGACGCGCCTGTCCAAGCAGCGATTCTCGCGTGCGTGGTGGCCGTCGTGTGTTATCAGTCCGACAGACTCGTGTACGTGCTGGGAATTCCTCCTGATCACATCGCATCCTTTTGGCCCCCTACGGCGTTCCTGGTAGCGGTATTGCTACTGGTACGCCGAAGCATACAGCCAGTGCTCATCGTCGCAGGACTGGGGGCGATGGCTCTTGCTGATCTCCGGAATGGTGTGCCGATTGGCTTCGAGATTTGGGTCTCCCTTGGCAATCTAGGCGAGCTGCTCGTTGCCGTGTGGGGGATTGGCCGGCTGTTCAAAGGAGTGCCCGATCTGAGCAGCATAACGGCTTTTTTAAAGTATTTTGTGTTTGCAGTGATCCTTGTGCCCTTTGCGTCAGCGCTAGTGGGCGCAAATGCCAGTGCGCCTGGTGGCTATTGGCTGCAATGGCGGCTCTGGTTTTTTGCGGACGCCCTGGCATTCCTCACTGTTGCGCCGGCGATACTCAATTGGGTCCGTGAGGGGCGAGTATGGGCGCGGGAATCCCGCAATAAAATAGAATTCGCCGCGTTGATGGCATCCTTGTTTTTTTCTGGATACCTCGCGTTCATGGGGAGTGGGCAAGGAGAGCCAGCATTGCTCTATTCCCTAGTGCCGCTTCTACTATGGGCCGCTTTACGTGTGGGATTAAAGGGTGTGTCCACTTCGATGCTCGTTGTTGCGCTTCTATCCATCTGGGGGGCGTCTCGTGGCCGGGGCCCGTTCGCAGCCCAGGGGCCTCTCAATAATGCTTTATCGCTCCAGCTATTTTTATTTTTCGCGGCGATACCTTTCATGTTTCTCGCGGCACTTGTGGAGGAGCAGAAGCGGGCGAAACAGGCACTGACCGACGAAGGAGCCCAACTGTTAGAGGCCCAGAGGGTGGCGCAGGTGGGCAGTTGGCAATGGGACCCAAACACGGATACGGTCACGTGGTCCGAAGAACTTTACAGAATGGCCGGCCGCGATCCCAATTCCCCGGCGCCCACGTATAAGGAGCATCCACAGGTCTATACCGATGAAAGCTGGAAACGGCTCCAGCAAGCCGTCGAGGAAGCATTGCGCACTGGAAAAGCGTACGAACTCGACCTGGAAATGGTGCGTCCCGATGGCACAACAAGATGGCTAATTGCTCGGGGTCTAGTGCAGCGGGATGCTGCGGGCCGCATCGTATCTCTCCGAGGTACGGTAAAGGACATCACCGAGCGGAAGCGGGCGGAGGACGCACTGCTCGCCAGCCGGGAAATGTTTCAAGCGATTTGGGACAATTGCCCCGCCACCATATTCGTTAAGGACCTCCAAGGCCGCTTCGTGGATCACAACCTGCTGTTTTCAAAGGAGATGGCTCTTCCCCGCGAACAGATTATTGGAAAGACTGACGAGGAACTGTTTCCGGCCGAAATGGCGGCCACCTGCCAGGCCGAGGATCGCCAGGTCATCGAGCAAAACCGGGCGCTGGAGGTGGAGGCAAGTATCGAGCTGGAGGACGGGAAACACACCAGCATCCTGCAAAAGTTTCCGCTGCGCGACGCGCAAGGAAAGCCGTACGCAATTTGCGGTATTGTGACTGACATCACCGAACGCAAACGCGCGGAAGCCGCCCTGCGGGAGAGCGAAGAGCGGTTTCGCATGGCAGTTCAGGCCGGGAAAATGTTCGCCTATGAATGGGATGCCGCCACGGATCGGATCGTGCGCTCAGAAGGGGTCACCCAGGTTCTTGGAGAGAGCCACGGGTTGCTCACGACTGGTCAGGAAATTTTGGCTAATGTTGTGCCCGAAGACCGGGGAAGACTCCTTGCTGCGATTGCCGGGCTCAGTCCCGAGGAGCCCTATCTTCGCATCAGCTATCGCAGGGTACGCTCCGACGGCACTGTAATGTGGGTAGAAAGAAACAGTCGCGCCGACTTCGACGAACAAGGCAGGATGCTGCGGCTTCGTGGTATGGTAGCGGACATCACGGAACGCAAGCAGGCGGAAGAAGCCCTTGCAGGCATGAGCCGCAGGCTGATTGAGGCGCAGGAGCAGGAACGCACTCGGATTGCGAGAGAACTTCACGACGATTTCGGCCAACGGCTCGCACTGCTGTCGGTTGAACTTCAAGGCATGAGAGACTTTCTCCCCGATTCGGCCGCCGCACTTCGAAGCCGAACAAGTGAACTGGAGACGCGGATCTCGGAAATATCCTCTGACCTCCAAGCCTTATCGCACGAGTTGCACTCTTCCAAACTGGAATATGTGGGTTTGGTCGCAGCCATGCAGAGCCTCTGCGCAGAGCTTGCCAAAAAGCAAAAGGTGGATATCGATTTTACCCACGAAGGCATCCCCGCTGGTTTGCCCCGAGAGATTTCACTTTGCTTGTTCCGAGTGATGCAGGAAGCTTTGCACAATGCCGCGAAGCATAGCGGGACGCGGCATTTCAAGGTCACGGTGCAAGGATCCGCCAACGAGATTCAACTCAGCGTTCGGGATTCAGGGATGGGTTTTGATCCCGAACTGGCAAGGAACAATCAAGGATTGGGGCTCACCAGCATGCGGGAGCGAGTTAATATAGTGAAGGGCAAGTTTTCGATAACATCGAGTCCGCATTCCGGCACTGAGGTGAGCGTTTGCGTTCCGATCGCGGCCGGGACGCAAACGGAGCAGAGTAGGGTTAAGGCCCTGGGGATGTCCTAGTCTGGTCCAATTCCTCAGAACCTAAATGAACACTGCAAACGCTGCTAAGGCCCGGATCTAAAGGACGGCGGGCGAAGCGGCAGAAGGTTGTATTGTCCTAAGTGTTGCTTTTCACCACAGCAGGCACAAGAGAATAGAGGGCATGGTCTCGGGGGTTCGCATTCTCGTAGCAGATGATTACCAAGACTGGCGGCATCAGATCCGCCAGATGCTTCGAGTGCGCCCGGAATGGCAAGTGATCTACGAAACGTCGGATGGACTGGAAACAATCGAGAAAACCGAAGAATTAAAGCCGGACGTAGTTTTGCTGGACATCGGTCTTCCGAAACTGAACGGAATTGAAGCCGCCCGGCAGATCCGGCAGCGCTCTCCCGATTCCAAAATCATTTTCTTTAGCCTGGATAACTCCCTGGAGGTGGTACAGGTAGCTTTAAACACGGGAGCTTATGGCTACGTTTATAAGGCGCGCGCCGGAAGTGAGTTACTGCCTGCTATCGAAGCGGTCCTGGGCGGCAAACAATTTGTCAGCAGCATGCTGAGGGGCTACCGGTTTACCGAGATCTCAGGATCGAGATCCCCTTACCGCCACGAGGTTCAATTCTATTCGGATGACGCAGTTCTTCTCGGTAGCTTTGCTGGCTTTGTGGCTGATGCTTTGAGGGCCGGTGATGTGGCCATCGCTGTCACTACCGAGTTCCATCGGGATGGCCTCGTCCAGAAATTGAAGGCACAGGGTTTGGATGTCGATGCCGCCACTCGACAGGGGACATACATTCCAGTAGACGTTGCCAACGAGCTCTCCGCGTTCATGGTCAATGGCATGCCTGACTCGACTCGCTTTTTCGAGGTTGTGGGTGGTCTTATCACCTCAGCCGCCAACGCGGGGAAGCCAGAGCATCCCCGCGTTGGAATTTGTAGAGAAGGCGGAGCTCTGTTGCGGGCGGAAGGCAAGCTGGACGCCGCGATTCGCCTCGAACAACTGTGGGGCCAGATAGCCTTGACGTATGAAGTCAATATCCTCTGCGGATATGCATCGGGCAGCTTTCACGGAAGGGCCGAACGCGTTTTCCAAAGCATCTGTGCAGAACACTCCGCAGTTTATTCCCGATGAGGCGGGCTGGCGATTTCCCCTATAAGAGATGGTTTCGCGCGAGTTTTCCGGCAGCCCTTCCAATGCTAAGATTCGCCCGCGAAATAGGCGCGGCATGGCGGCGAAGTTCCCTGCCCTGACCCAGGCTTGAGGACGGGCGCAACACAAAAGGAGACGGGACGAGATGCTCAGCAATTCATTTGCCCGAGTGATTCGAGTCTTGACAGCGGCGTGCGCGCTTTTCGCGCTCGCAGGCCACGCGGACGCACAAAAGATGGTCGAGTCCAGCGCGGAGACTCGCTTCCAGCTTGATCTGCATGTTCCCGACGCGGCGCTTGCGGCCTTTCTGCCGGCGGGTTGGTCGTCCAGCGTGGCGACGCAAGGTCCGGCGAAAGACGCGAATCTGCGCGCTGTTTTTATCGACCGCCTGACGATCAACGGGCCCGATGGCAAGCCCATCGGAAGCACGGGATCGAATCGCCTCGCATATCTGGTGGCTCCGGTAAAGAATCCCGCCGGCGAGAGCGTTCAGCTCGTCATCGGAGGGCTCACCGAAGATCCCTCGGACGCGCCCGGCCCTTTCGGCGTCTACCAGGTGGCTACCACTCACCGGATGCGGCGAACGGTGTCGAGTGGCGCTGGCGGCGCCATGCTTCAATCGCAGGATTGGGTGTTCGCAGCGGCGAGCGGGGAGCGGCTTGAATTGCACATCCAATTCGAAAAGGGCACCGGGAACAGAGCCAATCCCGCCGATGTGAAATTCTACTCAGCGAAAAATCCGGGCTTCTATCAAATATCGCGGCAAGAACAGGTCGTCGATATCCTGCGCAACGTAACAACGACGCCTCCGGACCGCGTAAAGAAATTCACGTTCAAAGCGTCGGGCGGCGGCTATGCCAAGCTCTTCGATGGCACGCAGAGGGTACTCAGCTGGGACGATATCGTGTGGATCAACCGCACCGTCCTTCTGCCGTGAGAATTCGCTCCGTGGGTCTGCCAACAAATGTTGCTACGCGTGGAGCCTTATGCTAAAAATCGCCCAAGTTAGCGGCCTTCATCATAGATAAACCACGGATGCAATCCGAACAGGAGGGTGTAATGAGAGCAAAGCGGGCATTTTCCAAGATTCTGGCATTAGCCTGCATTTTCGCCGGTTTGGCTTTCTCCTCCGCGCTGGTGCGAAGCGAGGCGACCCCGCGCACTCCTCTGCCCGCAGCGCAAGCGGCGGCGAATAGTGTGGCCGTGGACTCGACCAGCATTGGCGGCGTCGTAACAAGCCCGAAAGGTCCGGAAGCGGGGGTATGGGTAATCGCCGAGACCACCGACCTGCCCACAAAATTCAGAAAGATTGTCGTCACCGACGATGCCGGTCGCTACCTGCTGCCGGAACTCCCGAAGGCCACTTACAAGATCTGGGTGCGAGGCTACGGCCTCGTGGATTCGAAAACCGTCACGGCCAAGCCGGGCAGCACGCTGGCGTTGACGGCGGTGATCGCTCCCGATGCCCAGGCTGCGGCGCAATATTATCCCGCCAACTACTGGTACACGCTATTGAAGGTGCCGCCGAAAACCGCCTTCCCCATGAAGAATCCGGGCATTCAATCGCAGGCCGAATTCGTATACGACCTCAAGCGCGGATGCAGCGTTTGCCATCAGACGGGCAACAAGGCCACGCGCGAGATCGAGCCCAGCCTCGGAAGCTTCGACTCCCCTTCCCTCGCTTGGGAGCGGCGGCTCATGTCCGGTCAGGTAGGACCGCAAATGACCGACGCGCTCAACAAATTCGGACATGATCGCGGCCTGGCGATGTTTGCGGACTGGAGCAACCGTATTGCCGCGGGCGAAGTGCCGGAGGCCCCGCCGCGGCCGCAAGGGGTCAAACGGAACGTCGTCGTAACATTGTGGGAAATCGACACCGACAAAGCGTTCATTCACGACGTGATCAGCACCAATGACGAGTGGAATCCCCGGGCCAATGCCTACGGCCCGGTCTACGCGCCCGATTTTGCTTCCGCCCAGATCTGGGCTTTGAATCCGAAGGACAACACGAAGTCGATGGTCCAGGTTCCCCTGCGCAAAGAGAGCGACCGCCCGCTCATGAAGCCGTTCACGCCGCGGGCGGTAGCCGCGCCGTCTCCCTATTGGGGCAATGAAATGGTGTGGGACGATCCGAACTTCATCGCCATGCCGCACATGGACAGCGCCGGGCGCATCTGGTTCCACGCGCAGACCCGGCCTGACCTGCCCGATTATTGCAAGAAGGGATCGGAAAATCCCTACGCGGAAGCCTTTCCGATGCCGGACGGCTGGGTTCCCCGGGGCATGGATAACTACGATCCCAAGACAGGCAAAATCGAGCTGATCGATCTCTGCTATTCCGCCGGACATATGGCCTTCGGCAACGATAAGGACGAAACGCTCTATTACACCAGCACGCAAGCCGTGGCACCCAGGATGGGCGGCATCGGATGGGTGAAAACGCGCGTGTGGG
>CAZRKW010000056.1:0-19431 GCA_964600355.1 uncultured Acidobacteriaceae bacterium | reverse complement strand
GACCCGATTTGGCGGAGGCTGGCGGAAAAGACACATCCGCCATAGAAAGTACCCTCGGTAACGTTTACCCCCTCTTAGAGCGGTTGTTATAATCCGGCTCGCCAGAAACGCTGCCGGGAAACTCTTCTTTCCCAGGCACTTGTCGCTGTTTGCATAAGCCTGTCGTTCGTTCGGGAGTGTAGCGTTCTGCCTACCCCTATGCCCCTTATGTACAGCAACCGGAGGATCTTCGTTGCGCTCGCGGTGCTGGCCGTGACTTTTGCTTCTGCGAGACCGGCCAGCGGCCAGATCGCATCCTACGTAGACGAGCGAGGAAAGCTCGTGTTCGTCAATGGAGATTCCCCGCAAGCCCGTCACGGGAGTACTATAAGTAGTCCCGTAGCGGCAAAGGCATCGCCCGTGAATTCCATGCCGCAGCCCGGCACGAAATCGAACGAGTTCGCCGCAGCTTCGCCCGGTTCGGTCGAATCGAGCGCGGTTTCCGCGCGCGCGTTTGTTTCGAATCCCAGTGACTCGCGCCTCGATCGCATCGTGCAGGAAGCGGCGCAGCGGCACAGTCTCGATCCGGCGCTGGTCAAAGCCGTCATCACTACCGAGTCGGGATGGAACACGCGGGCTATATCGCAAAAGGGAGCGGTTGGATTGATGCAGCTTATCCCTTCCACCGCACAACGCTTTGGCGTAGGCAATCCTTTTGACCCGGCCCAGAATGTCGAGGGAGGCACCACGTACCTGAAAACGCTGCTCGATCGCTACAACGGCGATTTGACGAAGTCGCTTGCGGCCTATAATGCCGGCGAGCGCGCCGTGGATCTGAGCGGCGGCGTTCCGGCCTACCGCGAAACGCAGCAGTACGTGCAAAAGGTAACCAGCGCTTACTTCCGGCCCGGCTCGGGTCGCACTTCCACGCTCTGGAGCCCTCCCAGGCCCACAGTGCGGCGGGAAGTCGACACGAATGGCCGGGTAGTCTTCACGAACGAATGACCACAAGCCATCTGCCTACGCGAAAGCGCGCGAGCTGCTTCACTGGCTCTTTTCTACGGGCTGTTCTGGGTCTCGCGCTGGCCTTCCCGGCTATTCTCGCCCCCGCGGTTCGCGCTGACTCGAAAGCGGATTCCCAGAAGCAGTTCGAGCGCGCCGTCAAAATGCGCACGATGCTCGAAGGCTATCTCGAGAGGGATCGCGGCGAGTCCGACTACAAGCAGACGGTTCTCGCATACCGCAAGGTCTACCTGATCACGCCCACCGCGCCCGACGCCACGCAGGCGCTCATCGCCGAGGCCGAACTCTACGAGGCCATGGGCCGCCTCTTCGATCCGAAATATTTTCAGGAAGCCATTGATCGCTACAATTTCCTGCTCAAGCAATATCCCGGCACGCGCTTTCGCGCCGATACCCTGTTGGCCATCGGCAAGATTCAGAAAGACGATTTGAAGAAGCCGGACGACGCACAGGAAACTTTCAAACAGTTCCTCAAGCACTACCCGCACGCGGACAAAGCCGCCGACGCGCAGCAAGCCCTGAAGGAAATTGCCGACGCCCGCCAGCCCGAGCCAAAGCCAGACCCGAAACCTGACTCAAAGCAAGCCGCGGCCGCAGCGACCGCGCAGAACCGTTCCGCCCAGGCTGAAACTCAGCAGAAAACGGCTTCCAAGGATTCCGGCCCGCGCGCGCCTGACGCGGCAACTTCGGCCAAAGCTGAAGTCAAGGCCGACGCTAAGGCCGACGTGGCTGCCGCTTCCAAGCCCGATGCGAAGCCGCAGTCTACCGCCGACGCGCAGGACGGCAGCAACACAAAGAAGCGCAAGAGTGACCAGCAAGTCGAGAATGTCAGCGCTGGACAACCCGATCTGAAGGGCCAGGCCGTCGAGCCTCGCGTGGGCAACCGGAGATCGGATGTCACTCGCGTCCAGACCTGGAACTCGCCCGGTTCCACGCGGGTGATCGTCACCCTGAATGACACGATCAAGTACGAGTCCGCCCGCATCGCGTCTCCCGACCGCATCTATTTCAATCTTTATAAAGCGAACGTGGGCGCGAAGCTTTCCCGCCAGGAGTTGGATGTAAACGACGGGCTCCTGGAATCGGTGCGCGTGGCGCAGAACAAGCCGGACGTCGTGCGCCTCGTCCTGAATGTGAACGGCGAAAAGGATTATTCAGCGTTCCTGCTCGCTAATCCCTACCGCCTGGTGATCGACATTCACTCGCGCGCCGTGAACACGGCGAAATCTTCGCCCGCGCCGCCCGATGCTCCCGTCTCCCCTGCGGCGACCGCGTCTGTGTCTGGCGCCTCGGCTGTTCCTCCGGCAATGCCGGCGGTTACGGCGCCGTCGCTAGCCGCGACGGTTCCTGCTCCCGAGCCGGTCGCTCCAAAAGCTACCGAGAAAAAGCCCGAGACAAAATCCGAGAAGAAATCCGTTGCGAGTTCGATTGCGCCGGCCCCCGACTCGAAGCCAGCAAACGTGACTGCCGAGGAGCCGTCAGCCAAGACTTCCGCTTCCCTGCCGACGCGGCCTGACGATACGCCGGCCAAGGTGGCAGAAAAAACGGTTCTCCCGCTTTCCAAGAAAGCCGGAAAAACGTCGGCGCTACTCGAGCCCCCCTTGGAACCCCGGCCCACGCGCGACGGCCAGCGTTCTCTCACGCGCGCCCTGGGACTCAAGATCAACCGCATCGTAATTGACGCGGGCCATGGCGGGCACGACACCGGCACCATCGGTCCTCACGGCCTGATGGAAAAGGATCTTTGCCTCGACGTGGCGCAGCGCCTTGGCGCGCTGATTGAACAGAAACTGCCCGGCGCCGACGTGGTCTACACGCGCAACGACGACACGTTTGTTCCGCTCGAGGAACGCACCGCCATCGCGAATCGCGCGCAGGCTGACCTGTTCATTTCCATCCACGCGAATTCCAGCCACGACGGTTCGGCCCGCGGCGTCGAGACTTACTACCTGAATTTCGCCACCACCGAAGAATCGATGGAAGTGGCGTCGCGCGAGAACGCGCTCTCTCAGGAATCCCTGCACGACCTGCAGGACATCATCAAGAAAATCGCCCGCAACGACAAGATCGAGGAATCGAAGGAACTCGCCAGCGACGTACAGGATTCGCTCACGCAGCGCCTTCAGGTCGTCAGCCACGGCGAACGAAATCGCGGCGTGAAGAAAGCGCCTTTCGTGGTGCTGATCGGCGCGAACATGCCCTCGATCCTTTCGGAAATTTCCTTCGTGTCGAATCCCGCCGACGAAAAGCTGCTCCGCAAGACGGACCAGCGCCAACGCATCGCCGACGGCTTGTTCCGCGGCGTCAGCTCGTATCTGGAAAGCCTCAACAGCCTCTCGAACAACAAACAGAAACTCCTCTCCGCGAATCCCGCCGACCCCGGAACAGTGGCGTCAAACGGGAACCCCAAGTAGAATTCCGGCATCTAAGAAGAGACGAAAAAAGAGCCGGGAACCGGGTGCTTGCGGCGGCGGTTTTGGTATGTTCCGCCCCTCGCGCGTCCGAAGTTTTTATTTTTTTGGGTGCGGAGATCGGGGATTTAGGACGCCCGAATCACTTGAAGTTTGAATTGGACGGGAGCGTTATGGTCCGTAACTTTACTATGTTGTGCGCGGCCGCGTTTTTTGCGCTGACGGCGGCGTCTGCGTCCGCGCAAACCATTCTGCCCAAGTCATTTGCGGACTGGACGGCGGCTTCGGCGGGCAGCTTTTCGCCTGCGCAGGGCGGTGCAAATAGTGCGGACGCGCGGGCTGCGAAGGAATACGACTTTGTCTCCGGCGAACATGACACTTATGCGCACGAGGGTGCGCAAAAACCGAACCAGCCCTCCGAAACGCTCGATGTGACGCTGTACAAGATGACCGACCCTAGCGGCGCGTACGGCGAATATTCCTTTCTGCGCACGCCGGACATGCCGCGCGCCGACCTGGCCGATCATTCGTCGATTTCCTCGGGGCGGGCGCTGGTGCTCGAAGGCAACACCGTCCTCGATATTCGCGGCAGCAACCTGCCGAAGCACGAAGCCGCCCTGAAGGCGCTGGCGGCGGCCGTCGGCAAGAACGCGCAGCAGGGCCCGCTGCCCTGGATCGAGAACCGCCTGCCTACCGACGACTTGATCCCGCGCTCCGACCATTACATCCTGGGTCCCGTGGCGCTCAATCGCTTTTTCCCGCTGGGCGAGGACGACTGGCTGGGCTTCTCGCACGGCGCCGAGGCTGAGACGGCGCAGTACCAGCTGGGCGGGAAGACCGTCACGCTGCTGCTAGCCGACTTCCCCACCCCGCAGATCGCCGCCGACGAGCTTTCGCGCCTCGGGCAGAAATTCAACGTCAACGGCTCGAACGCCGGCGCGGGCTCGCCGCTTTTTGCCAAGCGCACGGTGACGATGCTGGGAATCGTGATGGGCGCGTCGAGCAAGGCCGAAGCGGCGCCGTTGCTGGGCGGCATCGAGTCCGGGACGCAGGTAACCTGGAACGAGCCTACGTTTCAGTTCAAGGAACCCACCATCGAAATGATGATCGTGGGAAGCATCATCGGAACCGGAGTGATCTGCGGCTTTACGCTTATTGCCGGGATCGCTTTTGGCGGCTTCCGGCTGGTGATGAAACGGGCGCTGCCGAATAAAGTGTTCGACCGCAGCAGCCAGATCCAGGTGCTGCAGCTGGGGCTCTCCAGTAAGATCATCAACGCAGAGGACTTCTACCAGCCGGACGGAATGCCCACGCCCGAGATCACGGTGGACAAGGATTTGCCGGACCGGGTAGCCCTGCGCATATTCCGTTGAAATATAAAGACTTACGCCGCTGCCACATTTCGGCATTCGCGCTTGACTTCATTTAAGTCGTTCTACTAGACTGCGTTCGAGGAAAGGGTTCTTCGGCCTACCGCGCATGGCCGGAAACTTTCTCCCCTCGAAGGCCCGCTCACGCGGGCCTTCTGCTTTTTGGTGGCCTTCCGCGCGCGCTTTCCAAGGTGGCAGCAATTCGGCGGATTCGTAGTAAGGTAGTGGGGTTCCCAACGGATGCACCCGTAGCTCAATTGGATAGAGCGCTTGGCTTCGAACCAAGATGTTGGGGGTTCAAGTCCCTCCGGGTGCGCCACTTTTCCCCGTACGATAGCGTGCTTGTTTGACCGATACATATACCTTATGGTACAAAATCGTCTCTCTGACGATGCCTTTCATAGATCAATATCAACGTGACATTCATTTCAAGAAACATGGGCATCAGGTTCAGGCCGCGAACGCTGTAGAATATGAAAGAATGGCTGACACGTTCATGTTTGGCGCAATGACGATAAGCATGAGGGAATGCATTCAGCCTTCGATGGCGAACCGTCTCCGCTTCAACATTATAAACAGGCATTTTGGGGTGGCTTCCCAGGCCCCAGCGTTCATTAGGACGTTTTACCCCGCTTCCTCTCACACGGTTATCAGGCACGGGGGCTCTGTCAGATTTTTTGCTTATGAATGTGGGAGAAGAGATTTATGAGATATCGTTGTCCCGTCTGCATGTTTCCGGGATTACCTTACCCGCCGCGCGACTACCATATCTGCCCCTGTTGTTCGACAGAGTTTGGAAACGATGACGCGGAGTTCTCTCATATTCAGCTGCGTGAAATGTGGATCGGTAACGGAGCATTCTGGTTCTTTGGAAATCCGCCGCCTCGCTGGAACCCCTGGATGCAACTGTTTGAAGGCGATCATCGTGAGGCGGTTCCATCTTTCCGGACCGATCTGAAATCAGAGGCTGCCACAAAGGTCGAACCACGACTGGTCATGACTGGCCTCTACACGGAGTTATCGGCAGCATAAAATCATGCCGCACCTTTCTATCTTTGCTGCTTGCGAGAAGGTCATAATCGATCAGGCAGGCGTGGCCTCTTTGATTACGCTGTTCGGCAAGATAACAATAAGTTTGCCTCCAGAAGCCCTGGAAATGCCGCCCAATGCTGTTACCCCAAGGGAATGGACTATATACAGCCTGTGGGAGTGGGATCCCGAAGATCAAGGGAAAAGGTTCTCCCAGCACTTGGAAATACGCTGGCCTAACGGAACTGTGTTGGTAGAAAAGAGGGATGAACTCGTAAGGGTCGCGGATCGAAGAAGCACCCAGATTGTGTCACCTATCGCTGGCTTTCCGATCGGCGAACCAGGAATGATAAGCATTCATTTGCGGCTCGAACAGGATGAAACCCCTGTTTTCGAGGCCGCACCAATCCACATCGAAGTCGTGCATACCCCGCGCCCAGCCCAGTGATCCGCGAATCCCTTGCCAATACCTTCGGTGATGGCGCTTCAGGGGCAGGATTACACAATCGAGCAACGCCAAGGCGCTCTTGGCACTGTCTTTGGCGTGGACCGCCAATTGATCCATGACGGCACCTACTATGCCGTGGAAGCGGGAGCCGAGATCATTGCTTGCGGAGGCTGGAGCCGGAGAAAGACTTTGTTCGGCAGCGATGCCGTTGCCGACAAAAATGACAGCGAGCTTAACCCGGAACAGGATGCCGCGCGTATCCGAGCCTTTTTTGTAGATCCCAGCTGGGCACGGCGCGGGATCGGCAGCCGTATCCTCGAGGTTTGCGAGGCAGACGCGCGAGCCTGCGGCTTTCAAAGATTTGAACTGGTAGCGACGCTGACCGGGGAGCCTTTTTATCGCACCAAGGGATTTGAGGTGATGGAGCGCTATACAACGCCGTTGCCGAACGGCCTCCATCTACCCGTGGTGCGCATGGCCAAGCCTGGCCGCGATATATCCAAGTCCAACACAAGCCAGACCAGCCCTAACTGATGTTACAAATGCCCGGCCCTCCTGGGTTTCGAAGGCCACTAGGTTAAGAGTTTGAAAGACCGACCCTTGCACTTCAAAGGGTCGGGCACCCGGAAAACCTTACCAATCGGCGGGTGGCGCGGGTCGAATGCAGGTTTTGAATTTGCGGGTGCCCGACCCTCCGGGTTCGAGGGTCGGAGGGCTGTGCTTCTATTCTCAGCGAACCGGGTCGATGCGGATCAAGGGCTCGGTGGATTTCGCGTAGAACGAGAAACTGCTCCAGGGCCAGTCGCGCGGGTGAGCGACGAGGCCGCGCTTCATGGGATTCATGTGCATGTAATCGAGCTTTTCGATTCTTTTCTTCAGACTCCACACGTTGAAATCGTAGAACCGGCGCTGCCAGAAGCGCGGCAACGGCTCCGTGCGATCCTCGAAATGCACCTCCGTTTGCTGCCTGAGCCCCCGGCGGTTTTGGCTTAACCGACGTGAGACGCTCTGCTTGAGGACCTGCAAGACGGTGGAAGGGGTTCCGCGTCGAGGTCCGCCGATCAGCAGGTGTACGTGTTCGGGCATGACGACGTAGCCCACCAGAGCGAAGCCGTGGCGGTCGCGTACCGTGTCGAGGACTTGGACGAAGATATTTCTGGCGGGAACTGAAGCGAGCAGCGCCCGGCGCTGGTAGCAGCTGAACGTGACGAAATGGAGGTGGCCCCGCTCGTAGATGCGAATGGGTCCTTGGGTCATGGCACGAAGAAGCTACAAAGACCGACCCTTACAAGTCAAAGGGTCGGGCACCCGAAAAACCACACCTGCTACTCTGGTTTGATGTATCTCCACTCGTATCATCCCATCGCGATCTTATGTCCATAAGAAATCGGGGACGGGTTCGTCACCCACCGAAGGAAGAGAAAGACCGACCCTTACAAGTCAAAGGGTCGGGCACCCGAAAAACCACCTGCTACTCTGGTTTGATGTACCTCCACTCGTATCATCCCATCGCGATCTTATGTCCATAAGAAATCGGGGACGGGTTCGTCACCCACCGAAGGAAGAGAAAGACCGACCCTTACAAGTCAAAGGGTCGGGTACCCGGAAAACCGGTTGCTCGGGCGTGACGTACCCTTGGTGGCGTCTTCCGCCCGAATCCTACTTGGCCTAGAAATCCTCTACGCTGATCACGGCTTTCATTTTGCTTTGCTGGCCGGGGGGCAGAGTTACGGAATAGGCGGAGACGTTGCTGGTTTCGATGCAGAGCATTCGCTTCCATTCGTCGTCGGCGAGATCTGACAGCGCGTGGGCCTTTTCGACCCAGGGATTCCAGACCACGGTTGTGCGCGAATTCTCTTTGGTGACGCGCGTGCGGCGCTTCAGGGCGGGATCTTCGATTTCGATGGCGTTGGTGGTGTCGAAGTAGACGCGATCGGTTTCGGAGACGATTGCTATTTCACCTTGCTGCTGCTTTTGGCGGTTCGCTTCGGTTTTGTCGAGATAGCGAACGCCATTTAGGCCGCGCACTCGCACCTTTTCGATTTCGCCCACGCGATGGTAGGCATGCAGGGCTTCCTCGAAGCGCACGGGGGTTTGCCCCAGATTGGTTACCTCCAGCTCCAGGCTCAGCTCGGAATCGAAGGTGACGCTGTACACCGCGCGAAATTCCGCGGGCCACCATTTTTTCGTGTCTTCGCTGCTTTCGGTGAACATGCTGACTCGGATCGCATCCTCCACGCGCGCGATCGACTCGAGCTGCCAGGCTTTCGTGCGTACGAAACCGTGTGCGGGAGCCTTGGGGTCGTCCGCCTTGTTGCCGAACCACGGAAAGCAGATGGGGATGCCTCCGCGGATGGCGCGGCCGTCCTCCCATCGCGATTGGGAGCTGACGAAAAATACTTCTTCTCTGCCTGCGGGCTTCCAGGAGGTTACATGCGCGCCGTGCAGGTAGATTTCCCCTTCGGCCCTGGCGGAGGTGACGCGCACCTTGGGCAGGCCGCCGTTTCCTTCTACGATTTGGGCGGCACCGGGAATCTCCCACCGGCGATTCGACTCCTCGATTGCGGCTTTCATAAGTGTTCCCTCCTCAATTTTACGAAGGCTCCGTTCTCGCAGAGACGGGTATCAGAGTCTGTGTGGCGACTGGCTCAATCACGCGTCAGCGGGTAGAAGGCTCGCGGAAACGGCGCCGCGAGCGGTAGGCGCTACGCGCCGTCGTTATATCGGAACTGGAACCGACCCCCTTAGGCCGCGACAACGATGCCCGCTTCGCGCTTGGATGCGGCGGCGCGCGTATTGCAACTTGACCCGAAGACCGACCCTTAAAACCGAAGGGTCAGGCACCCGCAAAGGCTCGCGGAAACGGCGCTGCGAGCGGCAGGCGTTGCGCGCCGTCGTTTTTGCGCCACGGATACATCCGTGTCCTGATGGAAAAGCGACTTGGCCACGTGGGCTCCTCACATCGCGGTCAGAAGCCGGGGGCTGTGGCTATGTCTCCGGCGAAAAGCACTACCATGGACCGGGGGCCGGCACGGTAAGTATCGCCTGATACTGGCGGCGCGGACGGCCATTCGACTATGTCGTCGGGAAATTCCAGCGTGGTGTCGATCCAGCGGCGCCAGGAATCGCCGCTGCTTTCTCCCGGTGCGGGCAATTCGAAGTCGAGCGGCTCCCAATAGGCATTCAGGATCATGCAAAAGCGCATCTTGCGGTTGGGCGCTTCGGCGCTGAACGCCACGCTGTGCGACTGGTCGCTCCAGTCCGGCTGGTTCAGCTTTACACCGTGCCAGGCTTTCGACGCCTGCCGGAGCACCTGGTTGAGGGTTTCGTTGCGGCGTTCCGGTTCGAGGTCTCGCAACAGGCGTCTTTCGGTGAGCAGCGATACGAAGCGGTGCACGTCGGCGTTTTTTTCGAGCAGCGTCCAGTCGAACCAGGAGGTCTCGTCATCGTGGCAATACGCGTTGTTGTTGCCCTGCTGGGTGCGCCGGACTTCGTCGCCCATCGAAATCATCGGCAACCCGAGCGAGAGCATGGTCACGGCCAGAAAATTCTTTACCAGCCGGTTGCGCACGCGCTCGATCGCGGGATCGTCGCTGGGTCCCTCGACGCCCCAATTCCAGCTCAGGTTGTCGTTCGCGCCGTCGCGATTGTCCTCGCCGTTCAGCTCGTTGTGTTTCTGGCTGTAGGAGACCAGGTCGTTGAGCGTAAAGCCGTCGTGACAGGTGACGAAATTCACGCTGGCCTCGGCCTCGCGTTCCTTGTGACCGTAGATCTGGGGGCTCCCCAGCAGGCGGTCCGCGAGGCGCGGTACCATCCCATCGTCTCCTCGAAAGAAGCCGCGCACGTCGTCGCGGAACCTCCCGTTCCATTCCCTCCAGCTATCTCCGATGAAGTTGCCGACCTGATATAAACCGGCGGCATCCCAGGCCTCCGCGATGAGCTTGGCGCCAGCGAGGACAGGATCGGAATCGATGTCCCAGAGCACCGGCGGGTTCGGCATCAAATTGCCCGATTCGTCGCGATCGAGAATGGAGGCCAGATCGAAACGGAAGCCATCCACGTGCATCTGCTCGACCCAGTAGCGGAGGCTATCCAAAATCATGCGGCGCACGATGGGATGGTTGGCGTTGAGCGTGTTTCCCGTGCCGCTGTAGTTCGCGTAGCGCGAACGATCGAGCTCGAGCATGTAATAGGTGCTGTTATCCAGGCCGCGAAAACTCGACGTCGGCCCGTTGTGATCGCCCTCGGCGGTGTGGTTGAAGACAACGTCGAGAATGACTTCGATGCCGGCACGGTGCAGCGCCTTTACCATGTCTCGAAATTCGTTTACCGGGCCAAGCGGATCACGGCGGGAGCTATAGCCACGGTGCGGCGCAAAGAAGGATACCGGCGCGTATCCCCAGTAGTTGGTCCGTCCGGGGGGAGCATCTTGGGTATCGAACTGGAACACCGGGAGGAGTTCAACCGCTGTGATGCCGAGGCGCTTAAGATAGGGAATCTTCTCGATCAAGCCGGCATAGGTGCCGCGCCTTTTCTCGGAAATCCCGGAACTGGGATGCCTTGTGAAGCCCCGCACGTGCATCTCGTAAATGATGGTCCGGGAAGACGGGCGACGCAGCAGCTTGTCGCCTTCCCAGTCGTAGGCGGCTGGATCGACCACGACGCTCTTCATCGCCGTCGCGGCGTTGTCGCCTTCGAGGCGCGCGGCATCACGGCTGTAATTGCCCGGGACGGCTACGGCGCGCCCGTATGGATCAAGCAATACCTTCGAGGGGTCGAATCGCATGCCGTTGACGGGATCGAACGGCCCGTGGACGCGGTAGCCGTAAAGCTGGCCCGCCTGCACGCCGGGCACGAATACATGCCAATAATGGTAGGTGCGGTTGCAGATCAGGTCGATGGTGATGACGCGCGAGGGACGGGAATCGTCTTCCCGCTCGAACAACAGCAACTCCACGGCGGAAGCGTTGCGCGAATACAGGCTGAAATTCGCGCCCCCGGGGACGAGGGTGGCGCCGAGCGGCGCGCTTCGCCCGTCGCCCTCGACACTTATCGCTGCGGCCGTTGCGTTTTCGGCAGCGGCTGTATTCCAGGAGGACGGCATGGTCTATGCCTGGGACAAAACCTGCTTCGCCGCGGCGACGACGGTTTCGGGCTCGAAACCGAATTCCTTCTGGAGTTCCTTGAGCGGCGCCGAGGCACCGAAAGTTTTCATCCCGATCACTCGGCCGGTATTGCCCACGTAGCGTTCCCATCCGAACGTGGAGGCCTGCTCGATGGCGACTCGCGCCTTTACCGCAGGCGGCAGCACGGTGTCCCGGTAGTCCTGACTCTGATCTTCGAAAATGTCCCAAGACGGCATCGACACCACTCGCGAACGAATGCCTCCGGCGAGAAGCACTTCATGCGCATCCACTGCGAGACTCACTTCGCTTCCCGAAGCGATCAGGATCACTTCGGGATTGCCTCCGGGAGCATCGGCCAGGACGTAGGCGCCGCGAGCTACTCCAGAGGCGGGGGCGTATTTGCTTCGGTCCAAGGTGGGCAGGGGCTGGCGCGAGAGCACCAGCACCGCGGGCTTGTGCCGCAATTGCAGAATGCAGCGATAGGCCTCGACAGCTTCGTTGGCATCGCCCGGGCGCAACGTGACAAGCCCTGGAATTGCGCGCAACGACGCCAGATGTTCCACCGGCTGGTGCGTGGGACCGTCTTCTCCGTCGCCCATGGCGTCATGGGTGAAGACGAAAATACTGGGAATCTCCATGAGCGCGGAGAGCCGAATCGCCGGGCGCATGTAATCGCTGAAGATGAAAAATGTGGCGCCGAACGCGCGTATCTTGGAAAGAGAGAGTCCGTTTACGATGGCGCCCATCGAGTGCTCACGGATTCCGAAGTGCAGGTTCCTTCCGGAAGGAGTGGCGGCCTGGAAATCTCCTGCTCCTTCAAAGGTCAAGCGAGTCTTGTTGGAGGGAGCCAGATCGGCCGAGCCGCCGAGGAACCAGGGAATATTCTGCGCCAGAACGTTGAGCACTTTGCTCGAGGCGTCTCTGCCCGCGATTCCCTTCGCGTCCGCTGGAAAGACAGGCAAGTTGCGGTCCCACGAGGCCGGAAGATCACGCCGCAGCATCTGCCCGATTTCGGTCCCAAGCTCGGGGTACTTGCCACTGTAAGCCTCGAAAAGCTCCTCCCATCCCTGCCGCGCTTTTGCGCCGCGCGCGCCCACACCTGCGGCGAAATGCTCGTAAACCCCGTCGGGCACCAGGAACTTGGCGTCCTCGGGCCATCCATAGGCGCGCTTGGTCAGGCGGATTTCCTCGTCGCCGAGCGGTTCGCCGTGTGCTTCGGCAGTGTCCTGTTTGTGCGGCGAGCCGTAGCCGATGTGGCTGTCGAGAATGATGAAGGTTGGCCGGCCCTTGGTGGTCCGGAAAGTCTCGAGGGCTTGGCCGATGCGATCGAGGTCATTGGCATCGCCTACCCGCAGTACGTTCCATCCGTAACCCATGAACCGGGCCGCGATATCTTCGGTGAAGGTGATGCGCGTGTCGCCTTCGATGCTGATGTGATTGTTATCGTAGATCCAGCAAAGGTTGTCGAGGCCCAGATGGCCGGCGAGCGAGGCCGCTTCCGACGCGATGCCCTCCATCATGCAGCCGTCTCCGCAAACGGCATAGATTCTGTAATTGAAGATCTCAAAATCGGGCCGGTTGTAACGAGCCGCCAGCCACTTCTCTCCGATGGCCATCCCCACGCTGGTGGCGACTCCCTGTCCCAGCGGGCCGGTGGTGGTTTCGACTCCCGAGACCCAGTGATACTCGGCGTGACCCGGAGCTTTGGAGCCAAGCTGGCGGAATCGGCGGATGTCGTCCAAGGTTACCGACGGCTTTCCCAGCGTCTCGTACTCGGCATTCACCGCCTGCGTCTTGGTCAAATGGAGGATCGACCATTGCAGCATGGAGGCATGGCCGTTGGAGAGGACGAAGCGGTCGCGATTGGGCCAGATGGGATCGGCCGGATCAAAGTGCATCACCTGATTCCAGATGGTGTAGACCAGCGGAGCCAGCGCCATCGGCGTGCCGGGATGGCCGGACTTGGCCTGCTGCACGGCGTCCATCGAGAGAGTGCGGATCGTATTGATGCAGAGCTGATCGAGTTGCGCCTCGGTGATGGGTGGGGCGGCTTGCGTCGTCGTATTCATATTCTTCTCCTCAGTGGTGGAATTGTTTTCGGCGCGGTTTGACTCCGGGCCACACCGGCTGTGACGGATCCCGACTGAGAGGGTTCGGGTTCCGCCGGTATCATCCTGCCTGCTTGAATCCGATGGTCCGCTCGCCCGCCGTAGCGCGGTCCGCCAGCACCAGCGCCTGGCCGGGGCTGACCCGCCCGGCGGGAATCGAGGTATCGCCTTTGCGCAAGCGACGAAGCATTTCGAGCTTTTCGCCGCCGGTGACAACCCAAAGAATGCGCTGGGCGCGATTGAGCACCGGGTAGGTGAGCGTCATGCGACGCCTGCCCTGATAGACGCCGGTCAGAGCCACATCCTTGTCGGTCACATCGAGCCCGGGATCACCGGGCAGGAGAGAGGCTGTGTGACCGTCGGGTCCGAGGCCGAGATGGACCAGATCGAGCACGGCTGGAGATCCAGTGATCGCTTCAAGCTCCCGGGAGTATGCGGCCGCCGCCGCTGGCAGGTCGGTAGCTTCCACCGGCATCGCGTGGATTTGCTCCGGGCCCAGCGGAACGTGTTGCAGAAAACTTTCGCGCAGGTGGGTGAGGTTCCGGTCCGGATCTCCGGCAGGAGCGATTCGCTCGTCGACCTGAAACAAGTGCACACCAGCCCAGGGGACGTCTTCGTCCGCCAGCGCGCGCAGCATGACCCAGGGAGTGTGACCGCCGCTGACAGCCAGGCTGAAGCGCTTTCGGGAGGCAATCGCAGCCCGAGCCTCCGCGGCTATGGTCTTAGCCGCGGCTCGCGCTACGGAATCGGCATCATCGAACACTTCCAACTTCATCGGCCTTCCCCCCTTACAGCGATAGCCTTATCGGTTCGCCTGCTAGCCTTATCGGGCGTCCTCATCGGGCAACCTCAACGGGCGGCTTGTGCCGCGACGCGGAAATCTTCCTTTTCGCAAGCGGCCGGGCTGTACCAGCCCCCCGGGGGCGAGACTCTCTGGTCGACCTCGCCTGGCCCCCACGACCCCTTGTCGTACGGATAGACGGGCGTGTCGGCACTGAGCGCCGCGTCGACGATTCTCCACGCTTCTTCCACGTAGTCCTCGCGCGCAAAAAGCGTGGAGTCTCCCGTCATCGCGTCTCCGAGGACGCGTTCGTAGGCTTCCATGTCTTCCGGGCGGGGATGGCGGCTGGCGACCATCTCCACGTTTTCGCCTTTCATTTCATCGCCCTGAGCCAGCACCGTGGCGCCGATAGCGATCGACATTTCGGGGCTGATCCGAAAGCGCAGGTGATTCTGGGACAGCGCGCTGTCCGGCACGACCGAGGGAGGCTTTCGAAACCGGCCCAGGACTTCGGTCGCGGTCACCGGCAGATTTTTCCCCGCCCGGATATAGAACGGCACGCCCTTCCAGCGCCACGAATCGATGTCCACCCGCAGGGCCGCAAAGGTTTCCGTCTTGGAATCCGGCCGGACTCCCTTCTCCTCGAGGTAACCACGGAATTGTCCCCGGACCAGATTGTTCGCGTCGATCGGCTTAATCGCCTTGAGCACCTTCACCTTCTCGTCGCGAATGGTCTCGCTGTCGGTGCGGACAGGAGGCTCCATCGCGAGGTTCGAGAGGACCTGGAACAGGTGATTCTCAACCACGTCGCGAATGGTTCCGGTCTGATCGTAGAAGCCGCCGCGGCCCTCGACGCCGAAGTCTTCCGCCATGGTGATCTGCACGCTTTCGATATAGTTGCGATTCCAGAAGGGCTCCATGAAGGCGTTGGCGAAGCGGAAAACGACGATGTTGTTGACCGGCCGCTTGCCGAGATAGTGGTCGATGCGAAAAATGGCCGGCTCGGGGAAAACCGAATGCAGCGTCCTGTTGAGCTCCTGCGCGGAAGCCAGGCTGTGGCCGAAAGGCTTTTCGACAATCACGCGAGCGCCATGGGAGCAGCCCGCTTTCCCCAATTGCTCGACAACCTTTCCGAACAGCAGCGGCGGAATCGCCAGGTAATGCGCCGGGCATTGCGCCCCGCCAAGTTCTTTGCGGATGGCCTCAAACGTCGCCTGGTCCGCATAGTCGCCGTCGACGTAATGCAACAGGCGGCTGAGCTTGTCGAACGCCCCGGCGTCGATGCCGCCGTGTTTCTCCAGGCTGTCCTTGGCGCGCGCTCGAAACTGTTCGAGGTTCCAGCCCGCTTTGGCGACGCCGATCACCGGCACGTCCAGGTGGCCGCGCTTGATCATCGATTGCAACGCCGGGAAGATCTTCTTGTAGGCGAGGTCGCCGGTGGCGCCGAAGAAAACCAGTGCGTCGGAGTGCGAATCGCTCATCGGGAATCTCCTTTTCCAGACCCTACTTGCCGGCTGCTTTCTCGAGGTGGCCGCCAAAGCCGAACCGCATCGCCGAGAGCAACTTATCCTGGTAGTCCGCCTCGCCGCGCGAGGTGAAGCGCTGGTAAAGCGCGGTGGAGAGAACCGGCACCGGCACGGCCTCGTCGATGGCGGCCTTGATCGTCCATCGTCCCTCGCCGGAATCGGAGACACGGCCTTCGAATTGCGCGAGGCTCGGATCCTTCACCAGGCTTGCCGCGGTGAGATCGAGCAGCCAGGATGCGATCACGCTGCCGCGGCGCCACACCTCCGAAATGTCGCGCAAATCGAGGTCGTATTGGTAATGTTCGGGATCGCGCAGAGGCGTGGTTTCCGCGTCAATCGCGTGCTGCTGCTTGCCCACGTTGGCCGAGCGCAGAATGCTTAGCCCCTCGGCATACGCAGCCATGAGGCCGTACTCGATGCCGTTGTGGACCATCTTGACGAAGTGGCCGGCGCCGTTGGGGCCGCAGTGAAGGTAACCCTGCTCCGCGGTCCCGCCCAACTTCTCGCGCCCCGCGGTTCGCGGCGCGTCGCCCGCGCCGGGAGCGAGCGTCGCAAAAATCGGATCGAGATGCGCGACGATATCCTTCTCGCCGCCAATCATCATGCAATAGCCGCGTTCGAGTCCCCAGACTCCGCCGCTTGTCCCCACGTCTACATAATGGATGCCCTTGGCCTTGAGTTCCTTGGCTCGCCGGATGTCGTCGATGTAGTAGGAATTGCCGCCGTCGATGAGTATGTCTCCGGCTTCAAGCGCCGGCAGAATGTCGGAGATGGTCTCATCCACCGCGGCCGCCGGGACCATCAGCCACAGCGCCCGGGGCTTTTGAAGCTTGGCAACCAGATCCGGAAGAGAGGAGCTTCCCGCCGCTTTCTCCTTCACCAACTCGTCGACCGCTTTTGGCGACCTGTCGAACACGACGCACTGATGCCCTCCCTTGAGGAGGCGGCGAACCATGTTCGCTCCCATTCTTCCAAGACCAATCATTCCAAGTTGCATAGTCGCTCCTTTAGCGGCATCGTGCTGCGATCGAGAAGTTGATTTCCAGTTTCCGTCAAAAAAAACAAAGCGGAAGGCTCAGGAAACCTGTTTGAGCTTCCGGTAGCGGCGGATCAGGCTGTTCGTGGAACTATCATGGGCGAGTTTGGTTTCGCTCGGGCTTTCCAGTTCCGGGATGATGCGCTGCGCCAGGACTTTGCCCAATTCCACGCCCCACTGATCGAACGAGTTGATCTGCCAGATCGTGCCCTGCGTGAACACGCTGTGTTCGTAGAGCGCCACCAGCTTGCCCAGGACTTCCGGCGTGAGCCGGGCGGCGAGAATCGTGTTGGACGGGCGGTTGCCCTCGAAGACCCGGTGTGGCACGAGCCAATCGGGCGTGCCTTCCGCTTTCACTTCGTCGGCTGTCTTGCCGAACGCAAGCGCCTCCGCCTGCGCAAAGACGTTCGCCATCAGGATGTCGTGATGGCGGCCGAGCGGGTTGAGCGGCTCGCCGAAGGCGATGAAGTCGCACGGGATGAGCCGGGTGCCCTGGTGAATCAGCTGGTAGAAAGAGTGCTGGCCGTTGGTTCCGGGCTCGCCCCAGTAGATAGGACCGGTGGCATAGGTGACTTCTTTCCCATCGAGCGTGACGTGTTTGCCGTTGCTCTCCATGGTCAACTGCTGAAGGTAGGCGGGAAACCGCTTCAAGTATTGCTCGTAGGGCAGCACGGCTACGGTGGCCGCCGCGAAAAAATCGCTGTACCAGACGCCGAACAGTCCCATCAGCACCGGGAGGTTCTGCGCAAACGGAGCGGTGCGGAAGTGCTCGTCCATCTCATGGAAACCATCGAGCATGGCCTGGAAATTCTGCGGCCCGATGGCCAGCATCGTCGAAAGGCCGATGGCCGAGTCCATCGAGTAGCGCCCGCCAACCCAATCCCAAAACACAAACATGTTGTCGGTATCGATGCCGAACTTTTCTACCGCCGCTGCGTTTGTGGATACCGCGACAAAGTGCTTGGCGATGGACTTTTCGTCGCCGCCCAGGGCCTGGAGCAGCCAGGCGCGCGCCGTGTGGGCATTGGTCATCGTCTCGAGCGTGGTGAAGGTTTTCGAGGAAATGATAAACAGAGTCTCTGCCGGGTCGAGGCCCTCTACAGCTTCCGCGAAATCGGTGCCGTCGATATTCGAGACGAACCGGAAGGTCATGGCGCGATCGCTGTAGTGTTTGAGAGCCTCGTACGCCATTACCGGACCGAGGTCGGAGCCGCCGATGCCGACGTTGATCACGTTGCGAATGCGCTTGCCGGTGTGACCCTTCCACTCTCCGCTGCGAACGCGATTGGAGAAGGCGGCCATCTTGTCGAGCACCGCGTGCACCTGCGGAACCACGTTCTCGCCGTCGACGACGATGGAGGTTCCTTTGGGCGCGCGCAAGGCCACGTGCAGGACTGCGCGCTTCTCAGTGGTGTTGATCTTCTCGCCTTGAAACATGGCGTCGATGCGCGACCGCAAGCCTGACTCTTCCGCCAGATCGAGGAGAAGCTTCACCGTTTCTCCGGTGATGCGGTTCTTCGAATAATCGAGGACCAGGCCGGCAGCCTCGGTGGTCATTTGCTCCGCGCGCTGCGGGTCATCGGCAAACAGCTTTCGCAGATGCAATCCTCGAATATTCTCGTAGTGGGTCTGGAGGCTCTTCCAGGCCTTGCGTTGGACCAGCGGCTCGACGCCGCCACCGCCTTTGGCACCCGTCACAACAGATGTTGCCATGTCTTCACTCCTTTCCTGTCCGCTGTCGTCGAGACGCGCGGCTTGCGAAAAAGATTGGCTGACAGCCTTTAACGCGCTGCGGCCTCTTTCAGGGCTGCGCTCTTGGAAGCGATCACGCCCATCAGTTCTTCCCAGGACTTGACGAACGACTTGGCCCCCTCGTCCTGAAGCTGGGCGGCAAGCGCGTACACATCGACGCCAGCTTTGGCAAACTGAGCCAACACCTCCTCGCAATTTCCGCCATCCGGCGGCAGGACCGCGCCCACTTCGCCATGATCCGCGAAAGCCTTCAAGGTAGCCTCCGGCATGGTATTCACCGTGAAAGGCGAAGCGAGGGCCTTGACGTAGAGCACGTCCGAGGCCTTGGGATCCTTGGTGCCGGTGCTGGCCCACAGCAGCCGCTGGGGACGCGCGCCAAAATTGAAAGTTCGCTGCCAGCGCGGGGATGCGAGCAGTTCGCGGTAGGCCTTGTAGATCCGCTGACCGATGGCAATGCCCAGCTGATTCACCAGCGGGCCCGGCACCTTGCCGGCTACTGCGGTATCCCAGCGGCTTACAAATACCGAAGCCACCGAACCAACCACGGGGTTGAGCCCGGCGGCGATGCGCCGCTCGATGCCCCGCAGGAATGCCTCGGCCGCCGCCACGTACTGCTCGCGCGAAAACAGGAGGGTCACGTTGATCGGCACTCCGGCAAAGATCGCCTCCTCGATGGCCGGCAGTCCTTCTTTCGTTCCGGGAATCTTGATGAACAGGTTCGGCTGTGCTCCGCGCGCGTTGAGAGTCCTGGCCGCCGCCAGCGTGTTGGCCGTGTTATAAGCTAGCAGGGGCGACACTTCGAGCGACACCCAGCCGTCCACGCCGTTGGTCTGGTCGAAAAT
>CAZRKW010000055.1:0-19856 GCA_964600355.1 uncultured Acidobacteriaceae bacterium | reverse complement strand
CCGTGTCGCACACCGGATTGAACGTCGGGTCCACGATTCCGATGTGATCGTTCTCAACAAGGTTTGTCCGCGAATACTGGATGCCCGCCTTGAGATTGTTGACACCCTTCACGTAAGAGAGACTCGCTTTGCCTCCGGCGTTCGTAAGCATTCGCAGCTGGCTAACGGTCTCTCTCTGAAGCGACGTGGGACCCAGGTCCGCGAAGGGATTTCCGCTGGGGTAGTAGTTGTATTCGTCATGCCGCACGAACGCCCCCGCCGTAAACACCATCGTCGAGCTGATCACCTTCGTCCAACTGGGCGCCAGGTTGAACGTGCGAATCTGCGAGCGTTGATCTGTCGGGCCTACTCGCTTGCCGGTCGGGTCGAGCCCGTTGTTGTTTACAACCACGCCGGACCACGGCGTCGCCAGCTGCGAGTCGAACGAATTCGGCGTCTGAAACCACGAGCGCGTGAAATTAAGGTTCATGTGGACGGAGTCCGCATCGGAAAGCTGGTAGTCGATCCGGTCCCAGAAGTTTTCCTGGTTGCCTTTGTCATGCATCACCGCGAACTCGGGCCCGTCGAGAAACCGTCCCGAATCCAATCCGTTTACGGCGATGAAATTTCCCCACTTTGCTCCGCCGTAGGCCACGTCAAACCCCGCATTCGTCGATCCGAAGCTCCCGTACTCGGTGCTCACGCTGCCGTGCGGCGTCGTAACACCCTGTCCCGACCGCGTCGTCACGTCGATCACCAGGCTCGTCTTGTCCCCGTATTCGGCGGGCGGCGCCCCCTCGATCACTTCCATCGACTGCACCGCTTCCATCGGGATTTGATTCGAAAACACCTTGCTCTGCTGGTCCGTGATCGGCTGGCCATCCACGGAAAACGAATTTTCCGCGTGGTCTCCCAACCCGTGAAACAGCCCGTTGGAATCGGCCGCCACGCCAGGCGATGCCAGCGTCACCAGCGAACTCACCGAAGAAGACGAACTCTCGAGCGGCATCTGGCTGAACAATTGGCGGTCGATGTCGGTATGCGCCGTCGGCTCGGTTTCCACCAGGTCTCCCGCGGCCTCTACGGTCACCGAAGCGTTCGCCTGGCCCAGTTCCAGTCCAATTTTCAGATTCACCGGGACAGTGGAGCGAATCTCCACGTCCTCGGAATGGGACGCAAAACCCGGAGCCGCCACCGTCAAGTGATAGGGATTGAACGGCACGTTCGGAAAGTTAAAGTTCCCCGAGCCGTCCGTTACGGTGGTCCGGTCATAACCGCTCACCGCATTGTGGATCGTCACCGTCGCATTCGTCACGACAGCCCCTGAAGGATCGGCGACGGTCCCTGAAATGGCAGAAGCATTTCCCGACTGGGGCCGAGCCGCCGGCCCGACGGCCAGCCAAATCAAAAAGCACAACGTCATTGCCAAAATTGCTCGCGCAAGTCGCATCGTAGTTATTCTCCCGGTATGAAGTACGGCTCTGGCGATCGCAATCGCCAGCAGCGAATGAAAGTGGAGTAGTCACGCGCCGTTCGGTTTGCGGCGGGTGAAGAGAGAACGCTTTTATTTGGGTGAGCGGAGGCTAAGCGGGAGGCGCGCGAGGAATGCTGGGAGTATTCGCTGAATCCGCGGTCGAGGGCGACTGCTCGAAAACCGCGAAAATCGTAACCTGCAGGGGAATCTGAGTCTGCGTTCGAGCGGCCGGCTGCGGGATGGCCGCGTGCGCGATATGGCAGACCTGGCACGTGCAGTGCGCTTCATCATGGGAGTTCCCGTCGAAGTGCGCGACAACCTGCACGCTCAACGCAAATACCGCCACCATCAGCGGTACGGCCAGCAGCCGGAGAGGTAATCGCTTCAACAAGTCAAAAACCAACCCCTAAAAGGGATATCCTAAACCGGGCATCTATCCACCGGCAATTGATCTCTTCCGCCGATGCACGATTCGCACATACGAAAAAACAATATAATCCTTACACAAACGGGCCGATCAGACCTGCAGCACGTCGCCCTCCCGCGCCACCATCTCGTACAGCACGGGATTGACGAAGAATCCCAGGAACAATCGCGACAGCAGCCCCGCCACGATCACAATCGCAAACGGCTTCTGCGTATCCGAACCGATTCCCGTGGAGAGAGCCGCCGGCAGCAGCCCCAGGCACGCGACGAGGGCAGTCATCATGATCGGCCGCAACCGCAAGAGCGAAGCCTCGCGCGTGGCCGTGCGGATGTCCCTGTTTTCGAGCCGCAGCTTATTGATGTAGGAAACCAGAATCACGGCGGTCTCCACCGAAACTCCCATCAGCGCCAGAAGTCCCAGCACAGACGACACGCTGAAAGGCGTGTGCGTGAGCTTGAGTGCGATCAACGCCCCCACCGGCTCGGTCATCACCACGCCCAGCGCAATCGTCACCGGAAACTTGAAGTTGCCATACAGGGCGAAGAGAATCACAAAAATCAGCAGCACCGCCAGCGGCCCGATAATTTCCATTTGATGGCGCGCTTCGAGGTACTCGCCATACTCGCCTCCCCATTCCAGCCGGTAGCCGGTGGGCAGCGATTTCGCAACATCCGCAATGGACCTTTCGCCATCGGCCACCGCGCTTTGCAGATCGCGCCCCTCGATGCTGTATTGCACGCCGATATAGCGCGAATTGTTCTCGCGGTAGATAAACGAAGCCCCGCTGGCCTCGTGAATATCGGAAAGCTCGCTCAGCGGAATCTGCTGCCCCGTGGGCGTGCCCACCAGCAGGTTGCCGATCTGCTGGGCATTCTCGCGAAATTCCGGTTTCATGCGCACCACGAGATCGAATAGCTTCTCGCCCTGGATCACCTGCGTTGCGGCCTGTCCCCCCACCGCCGCCTGCACGATGCCTTCCACGTCCGCCACGTTGATTCCGTAGCGCGCGATCTTGTCGCGGTCCACGTTAATGATCAGGCTCGGCTGACCGAGTTCGCGCACCACGGTTAGCTCCGTAAATCCCGGCACCTGCGAAAGCCGCCTCTTGATCTCGAGTGCCCTGTCCTGCAGCACGTTGAGGTCGGGCCCGTAAATCTTCACCGCCAGCGCGCTCTTGAGTCCTGTCAGCGCCTCATCCACCGCGTCCTCTGCGGGCTGCGTGTAATTGAAAATAATTCCCGGAAAGGACTTCAGCTGTTTCTGGATGTCCTCCGTCAGCTCAGCCTTATTGTGAATCGATCCCGTTTTCCAAATCGAGTCGCCGTACGGCTTGAGCCCCACATAAAATTCGTCGTTGAAGAATCCCGTGGGATCGGTGCCGTCATCCGGCCTCCCGAGCTCGGAGCCCACATCGGTCACCATCGGATACTTCAGCAGAAAAGTCCGTACCTGCGGAGACAGCTTGCTGGCCTCCTCGAAAGAAATCGTGTAGGGCATCGTGGCGCGAATCCACAGAGCGCCCTCGTCCAGGTGCGGCATGAACTCCCCTCCGATGAAGGGAATCAGCAGCAGCGTCAGCCCGAAAATCACGGTCGCCACGAACATCGTCGTCTTCGGATGATCGAGGCACCAGTCGAGTTCGCCCATATATTTCCGGCGCACCCATTCGAACGGCTTGTTCTCCCGCTCGCGCACGCCGCTCTTGAACCAGTACGCGCACATCACCGGGACGAACGTCAGCGTCAGGATCAGCGCCCCGATCAGCGCGATCGACATCGTGTCCGCCATAGGATGGAACAGCTTCCCGGAAGGGCCGCCCAGCGCGTAAATGGGAATGTATCCCGCGATAATCACTGCCACCGAATAGAAGATGGGCCGGTCCACATCCTTAGCCGCCGACAGAATCACTTCCTGCAGATCGTATTCCTGCCCCTCGCGCAGGCCCAGCTCGCGAAAAATGTTCTCGACCATCACCAGCGTTCCATCGATGATGATCCCGAAATCGATCGCGCCGATCGAAAGCAGGTTCGCCGCCACGCCCCGCGCGTGCAGAAAAATAAACGAAAAAAGCAGCGCCAGCGGAATCGTCAGCGCCACAATCACCGCCGCTCGCACGCTTACCAGGAAAAACATCAGCACGATCAGCACCAGCGCCATTCCCAGCACCAGGTTGTGTTCGACGGTATCGATCGTCAGCCGCACCAGATCGCTGCGGTCGTAATAGGGCTGTACCTTCACATCCGGCGGCAGAATGTGCTCGTTCAGCTGCTTGGTTTTCTCCTCGACGCCCTTCAGCACGTTCTGCGTCTGCTGCCCGCGCAGCATCATGATCACGCCTTCCACGGCGTCATCCGTCTTGTTGAACCCGAATTCGCCCAGGCGCGGCGCGCTGCCGATGGTCACTTCGCCCACGTCCCGCACGCGCACCGGCACGCCGTTCTGCGAACCGATCACCACGTCGCCGACATCCCGCGTGTCGCGAATCAGCCCGAGTCCCCGGACGTAGTAGAACTGCCCTCCCTGCGAATAAAACCCGCCGCCCGCATTGGCGTTGTTGATTCCGAGCTGCTGCAGAATGGTCGGAACGGTGATGTGATACCCATACAGCCGCGCCGGATCGAGCAGCACCTGATACTGCATCACCGTGCCGCCAAAGCCGGAATCGTCCGCCACTCCCCGCACCTGCTTGTACTCGCGCTCGATCACCCAGTCTTCAAAAGTTTTCAGCTCTTGCGGCGAGCGGTCCGGGCTTTGAATCACATAGCGGTAAACGAGCCCCGACGGGCTCGAGAGCGGCGCAAGAGACGGCGTCACTCCGGTCGGGTAAGTCACCTCGCTCAGCCGCTGGAACACCACCTGCCGCGCGAAATAATCGTCGGTATCTTCATCGAACGTCAAAATCACATCCGACAGCCCGTAAAGCGAAATCGACCGCATCACCGACATCTTTGGCACGCCGTTCATTTCCACTTCGGTGGGAAGCGTGACCAGCCGCTCGATTTCCTCCGCCGCGTGTCCCGGCCACTGCGTAATGATTTCCACCATCGGCGGCGCAAGATCCGGGTACGCGTCCACCGGCATGTGCTGGAACGAGATCGCCCCGCCCACCACCAGAAACACCATCAGCATCAGGATGAGAAATCTCTGCCGCAGCGCGAATTGAACCAGATGATGGATCATGCCCAGTTGCGCCTCATGTTGCGCGTCAAGTTATTCTCCAATGTTGTCTCTCAATGCCGCCCTCACTGCTGAAACGAATTGGCGAACTGAATGAACAAACTGCCGTTCCCCACGATTTTGTCCCCCGCCGAAAGCCCCTTGGTAATCTGCGTCTGCCCGTTCTGGCTTTCCGCGATATCCACGGGACGCCTCCCGAACTGCGTAGCGCCCACTTCCGCGTACACGAACGGCTGGTTTTCGTCGTCGCGCAGCACGGCCGCGTCCGGCACGGCAATCGCGTTCGACACAGTTCCCGCCGTCACGGTCACCGTGCAATACATGTCTCGTTTCAGCTTCTCCCCTTTGTTATCCACCACGATGCGCGCCTGCAATGTCCGCGTGTTCGGATCGAGCGCCGGTGACACATACGAAATCTTCCCGTGGAATACGTCCGGATACGCGTCCGTCTGCACCGACACATCGTCGCCGTCGTGTACGTAGGCAAGGTCGCTCTGGTAGACATTCGCCAGCACCCACACCGTGCTCATATCGGAGATCGTGAACGCCTGCGTTGTCCCCGCCTGCATCACCTGCCCCGGCGACACCAGCCGCTCCACCACTTCTCCGCTGATCGGCGCCAGCACCGGAATCTGCGCCGAAGAGGGCGCCTTGGCCAGATCCTCCGGGTTCTTGATTCCCAGGATTTTCATTCCCTGCTCGGCCGCATTCCGGTCCGCGTCGGCTTGCGTGCGGTCGG
Source organism: uncultured Acidobacteriaceae bacterium (assembly GCA_964600355.1). Taxonomy (GTDB): domain Bacteria; phylum Acidobacteriota; class Terriglobia; order Acidiferrales; family UBA7541; genus Palsa-295. Next base: position 14,060 of record CAZRKW010000055.1, on the reverse strand, counting down.
ATTCCGCCTGCTGCAAATCGCGCTCGGCAATCGCGTGGTGCTCGTACAAATCCTTGGCGCGAACATAGTTCTTGTCGGCAAGGCGAAACGAATCGGCCGCTTTCAGATACGCATCGAGCAGCTGCGAATAATCCGGGCTGCTCACTTCGAGCATCGGCTGCCCTTGTTTCACCTGTTGTCCCGGCACCAGCAGAATTCGGCTCACCGGCCCGCCCACCTGCGTGATCACCGGCGTAGTCTTGAACGCGTTGTAAGCCACCGCGCCCGTCAGGCGCAGCGTGCGAGCGAGTTTTGTAGGCGCAACTGTTACCACCTGCACGTGCGACATCTGGTCCTGCGGGATCGTGAACAGCTCCGGCGTCTGGGACTTCGAGCCTTGCGTCGAAAAGGACGTAATCTGGTTCGCCTTCTCGCCCGGACTGCACGCCGTAAGCGCGCACGCCAGCAGGAGCGCTGCGCCGATCTCCCCTCTGCGCCCGCTGGTGCCACGTGCCTTCTGTCTAGTGTTCATGGCGCTCCTCATCCTGATCCTGCTCATTGCACGCTTCTCGTTCCCACTGCCTGGCGCACCTGTTCCACGGCAAGCAGATACGACGCGAGTGACTGCCGGTAGGCCAGCTGCGTCGCGCGGTAGCTGCGTTCCGCATCGAGAAAATCCAGCAGGCTCGCCGCGCCCCGCTGATAGGCGTATTCGCTGATGTCGCGGTCCTGCTGCGCTTCATCCAGATACCCGGAGCGATAGAGCGTGACGATCTCGTCGTTCGTGCGCAGGTTTTCGTACGCATCGCGCACGTCGGTCAGCACCTGCCCGTTCGTAAATTTGTCCTGTTCCTGGGCCTGGCCGATCGCAAAGCGCGTGCGCGCGATTTCGCCCTGATTCCGGTCGAAAATGGGCAATTGAATCTGCCCGAAAAGCGAAGCCGTGTTCAGGTCCGCGATGTGCGTGTAGTTGGCCTGCGCGGTCACGTCCCGCTTGCCGATTGCCTTCTGCAGTTCAAATTGGCTGTTGGCCGCGGTGATGCCCTGTTCTGCCGCCCGCAGGTCCGGCCGGTTCTGCAATGCCTTCATCTGGAAGTCTTCCAGATTTCCGGTCAGTTTCTGATAATCGAATTGCCCGGCCACGTCATAGTCGGCCGGCACCGACTCGTAGCCCAGCAGCTGCCGAAGGTCGGATAGCCCCTGCACCCGCGCCAGCATCGCCTGCGAAACATCCGTCTGGAACTGGAGCATCTGGAGCTTGATCTTCAGCAGGTCGTCCTCGCTGATGTCGCCCGCTTTATACCGCGCTTCGCTGATCTCCACCGTGTTCTGAAAGCTTTTGAGGTCTTCCCGGGAGAGTTCGAGCGTCGATTCGGCCAGTTCCACATTGACGAACTGCTGCGCCACATTGAACGTAAGACTGCGCTCGTTGTCCGCCACCTGCGAACGCGTCACCGCCGTCGCGTCTTTCGCGGCCTGCAGCCGGTGCTGGCGCTTCTTGCCCCGCTCGAAAAGGTAGCTGACCCCTAGGTCGAACTGCGCCGAATAGTCCAGGTAATCGCCGCTGAATTGGCTGGGCTGAAAGAACGGCAGGAACTGCGCGTCGCCCAGGAGTACGGGATTCGGCCGCAGGTTCGCCGTAGTCTCCTCCGCCTCGCTCTGCTGAATCGTGGTCCGGGCGGCCAGCAGGTTGTGGTTGTGCTGCAGAGCCATCTGCACCGCGTCGTCGAGCGATATCTTCACCGACCCCGGGCTCTGGGCCAGCACCTGCGCCGGCGAAGCGGGCGGAGTCGACGGTGGCCCGCCCCCCTGTGGCGCGCTTGGCGGGGCCGGTGTCGTCGATTGAGCGTTTGCGACGCCTGCAAAGCACACCGCCAGCGTAAGACTCAGAATCCAAACACGCTTTTCACGCATAGGCTTTCTACCTTCCAATAGACGCAGAGAATGAATCGGAGTGCCGGAGCGCGGCACAAGAGACAAGCAGGAGAACTAGGCTACAGGAGGTGCGCGGGCGGGCAGTCGGCGGACCGACAGTCCCGGCGAAAACTCGTAATCCTCGGGTTCCGGCTGTGCCCCTACGGGCGCCAGCACCGGAACGCGATCGCTCGCCAGCGGACGTTCGATCGGTTGGTGATTCAGATGGCAGATCTGGCAGGTGTTCTCAGACGTGGAATTCTGGTGATGGTGCAGCACGCCCCCAAACGTTGCCGTTACAACCAGCAGCGCGAGGATTGCTAGCGGAACAAAAAAGTAACGAATTGATTTGCGGTGTTGCATGGAAAACAGGATGGCCCCACATCCCCCTTAATCATATAGTAGACGCCCCGGAGGGCCAAACAGTTGCGTCCCCATGTACCCGAAAAAGCAACGAAGCGTCAGTGGGTGTGTTCGAGGGCGCTTTCAACCAGCCCCACGCACTTCTCGACGCGTTCGCGCAGCGGCCCTTCGATCTGCTTCTGCCGCTCCCGCATAGCGAACAGTTCGTCGGCGATGTTCAACGCCGCCAGCACGGCAACCTTGAGCGAATCCACGGTTCGCGCCGCTTCGGCAACCTCGCGCATCCGCAAATCCACGTAAGCCGCCAGCTCCGTCAGGTATTCGGCGTTCCCTTCCGCGTTGACGTTGTAGCTCTGATCGTAAATATCGATTTTCACAAGCCCGCTCCCGGTAAGCGCAAACGAGCCGCCATTGTCCGCGATTGCCACCCCAGGCGCAACAGCCAAAAAGGAACCACAGGAGCCTGAGCGGCCTTGCTTAAGCCTTTCCGGGTGCCCGACCCTCCGGTGTTGAGGGTCGGTCTCTCACACGCCGCGAGCCTCAAAAACTCGCGCGCTCTCCCACAAGCTTTCTGCCCGCCCGCTCGCAATTCCACCGGCGACGCTCTTCGCTCGCCTGTGTTTTCGGTAGTCATGCTCGAGGAGCGCAATCGACGAAGCATCCCTCTTCGCGTTTTGTTCGTCTTGAGGAGCCGGAAGCCCTGTAGGTCGCGGCCTCACAGGTCGCGGAAAAACTTCAAGCCCGTGCGGGTGCGCGACCCTTCGGCTTAAAGGGTCGGTCTTCGGCCTTTGCCTTTCGCAGTCGCTTGTCGTGTCATCCTGAGCCCATGCGCGCGAAGCGCGGATGGGTGAGGGACCTGCTTTTTCTTTCCTCTCCGTTCTTTGCCCCTCAAAATCATGCGGCTTCAACAGGTCGCGGAAAAAATCGCGATTTTCTGCAAATCACTTCTTCGCTTCGAAAGAGTAGGCCTCAAACTCGCTGGGAGCCTCAGCCCAGCACGAGGAGGTTTGTAGGTCGCGGCTTCAGCCGCGACAAAAAAGACCACGGCGCGCAGCGCCTCCCGCTCGCGGTGCTTTACCGCGAGCCTTTCCTCTGCCTCCAGCCTCAAGCCGTCCGCAGCGTCGCGCCCAGCTGCCCTTCCAGCGCGCTCACGATCCTCGACGAAAATTCCCCAATCCGCGCATCCGTCAACGTCGCCGTCGCGCTCTGAAATGTGACGCGAATCATCAGCGAGAATTTCCCCGCCGGCACCTGCCCGCCGCGAAACAGGTCCGCAGCCTCAATGCCCTGCAATTCCGGAATACCCAGACCGCGAATCACCCCTGCGACTTGCGCGAAGGAAATCCCATCGGAAAGCACCAGCGAAAAGTCGCGTTCCACTGCCGGAAAACGCGGGATCGGTGCAAAGCGCAGCGCAGCTCGCGCGGATTCAATTCCACTCAGCAGCAGGTCAAGCTGCAGCTCCGCCACAAAGATATCTTGCCGCAGCTTAAGCTGGTCGGCGATGCGGCGAGCCAGCTGCCCCGCTACTCCCAGCCCTATGGTTCCCCCGAGCGCGATCTGTGCGGCTCGGCCGCCCGCCAACCAGCCGGGTCCGCCCGCCTCCCAAACAAAGCCGCCCGCCAGTTCGCCGATGCGATCCAGGTCGCCTTTCAAATCCGCAAACGCAAACTCGCGAGCGTTCTCATGCACCGTTTTCTCACGCGCCAGTCCGGTCGCTCCAAGCGTAAGCACCGGTGTCTCCACCGGCTCGCCATCGCGCAATTCGTACTTTCTGCCGATTTCAAACAGCCGCAGATCGCGCTGCCCGTGATTCAAATTCCACTCCAGCGCCGCAATCATGCCCACAATCCCGTTCGATCGCATCACCGACGCATCTTCCGCGAGCGGGTTGCCGATCACCGCGGGGGCCGCGCCTTCGGCCCGGAACAGTTCGTCCCGCCGTGCATCCACCAGCGGAATCTCGACGATCTCCTGGTAACCGAGCGCGATGATTCTCTCGCGCAGCCGGTCCAATTCCACCGCATGGGGCAGCCGGTGCGCCGGTTGCTTAGCGGGCGGCAGCCTCGGCGGAAATTTGTCGTAGCCGTAGTGCCGCGCCACTTCCTCGATCAGGTCGACTCCGCGCGCTACGTCCCGGCGCCACGACGGTTGCTCGCACTGCCACACGGCGTCGGCCGCGTTGGTGTTCCCGCGGTTCGCATCGATGCGGGCGGGACGGAATCCGAGAGCGCCGAGAATTTCCTCAATGTCCCGGTCGGGAACGTCCGCGCCCATCACCCGCAACAGATCGCCGCGGCTGAGCTGAATCTTGGGCGGCGCTTCCCGGTGCGGGTATACGTCCACAACTCCCGCCAGAATTTCCCCTCCCGCCACCTGCTGGATCAGTTCCGCTGCGCGCCGCGACGCAAGCTCCGCCATTTCCGGATCGGCCCCGCGCTCGAATCGGTAAGAAGCCTCGGTTCGCAGCCCCAGTGCCTTCGAGGTCCGCCGCACCGAAATCGGATCGAACCAGCCAGCCTCGATCAGGATGTTGCGGCTGCTGAACCCGATCTCGCTGTCCCCGCCTCCCATCACGCCCGCAATCGCGACGGCATGAGAAGCGTCCGCGATCACGCCCATCTCTTTCGTAAGCGTGCGCTCCACGCCATCGAGCGTGCGAATCTTTTCGCCGCCCCGCGCGCGCCGCACCACAATCCGCTTCTCATTCAGCTTGTCCAGATCGAAGGCATGCAGCGGCTGCCCCAGCTCGAACATCACGTAATTCGTCACATCCACCACGTTGTTGATCGACTTTTCGCCAATCGCCTCCAGCCGCTGCCGCAGCCAGTCGGGCGAAGGCTGCACCTTCACGCCGCGCATCACCCGCGCCGTGTACCGCCCGCAAATCTCCGGGGCTTCGATCTCCACCAGCGTAGCGTCCGCGACCTTATCCGCCGATTCCTTAAGCTTTGGCTCAACTGTCTTCACCGGCAGCCGGTAAATCGCCGCAATCTCCCGCGCCATCCCGTAATGCCCCAGGCAATCAGGACGGTTCGCGGTAATCTCCGCATCGAGCACCGGCCCCGCCGCCGTCTCCTCGATCGAATCGATCGCCACGCCCGCCAGCGAAAGCCGCGAGCGCAGCTCCGCCGCCGGCGCCGTCACGGCTACGAATTCTTTCACCCAGTTGTAGACGACTTTCATCTTTTGCTTTTCGTTGTCATCCCGAGCGAGCGAAGCGACGAGGAATCTGCTTCTTCTGGCTTCTTCCCCACGCCTCCGATTGCATCGGCTATGGGAATTGGCTCAGGAAGCGCACATCGTTCTGATACAGCAGCGGAAGCTCGCTTATTCCGTATTTCATCATCGCCAGCCGGTCGACGCCCATGCCGAACGCAAATCCGGAGAGCCGCTCCGCGTCGTATTTCACGAAGCCGTACACCGCCGGGTCCACCATCCCCGCGCCAAACAATTCAATCCAGCCCGAAAATTTGCAGACACGGCATCCGCTCCCGCCGCAAACGTGGCAGGTGGCATCGACTTCCGCCGAAGGCTCGGTAAACGGAAAATAGCTCGGCCGAAGGCGCGTCTTCGCCTGCGGCCCCAGAAACTCGCGCACGAAATATTCGACCGTTCCCTTGAAATCGCAAAAGGTGATGTCGGTATCGACGGCCAACCCTTCGATCTGGTGGAACATGTACCCGTGCGTAGCGTCGGGATTGTCGCGCCGGTAGACTTTCCCCGGCACGATGATCCGCACCGGAGGCGCCTGCTTTTCCATCGTGCGGATCTGCATCGGGGAAGTGTGCGTGCGCAGCAAATGACCGCCGCGAGCGCCCTCGATGTAGAACGTGTCCATGTTGTCGCGCGCGGGATGGTGCTCGGGGACGTTGAGCGCCTCGAAATTGTAGTAAGGCGTCTCGATCTCGGGCCCCTCCACAACGCTGAACCCGATGGAAAGAAAAATACGCTGCAGCTCTTCGTAGGTTTGCCGGATCAGGTGCCGCGTTCCGATAGCCCGCTCGACACCCGGAAGCGAAAGATCGATCTGCTCGCGAGCCTGCGCGGCTTGTTCCGCGGCCGCTTCGATGGCGACGCGCCGCTCTTCCAGCACCGCTTCCACGTGCGCCTTGAGCTTGTTCAGCTCCTGGCCCACAACGCGCTTCAATTCCGGCGGCGCCGGCTTCAGCCAGTTGTCGGTGACGAGCGAAAGAATTCCGGACTTGCGCCCAAGCCACACCTGTCGCATTAGCTGCCATTGCTCGGCACCCATTCCGGGGTCTTTAGTCGCGCGCTCGATAACCGTCTCGAACTCTCGATGCACTTCTGCGAACAGAGCTGTCACGGCTTCCGCAGTATCGGTTCCCCGTTCTTGGAGAGTTCGCGAGACGGATTCTGTTATCAGCATGTGATCTGGACTCTTTGCGAGGTGAAAAGATTTCCGCTTTCACAAGGGATTCCTTGTGTCGTCGGAAGGAAGCCACCGTAACGGTCAAGTTGCTGTTCGTCTAAGCGACAGGCGGAACGGTCTTGGCGGGAGCGGTGCCAAGATGCTGCTTCGCCGACGCCACCAGCGCGGTAAATCCCTCCGCGTCGCGCACGGCGATGTCGGCCAGGATCTTCCGGTCGAGCTCGATGCCGCTCGCCTTGAGCCCGTGAATCAGCTGGCTGTAGGTGATGCCGTTGTTCCGCGCGGCCGCGCCGATGCGCTGAATCCACAGCGTGCGGTAATCGCGCTTGCGCGTGCGCCGGTCGCGGTAGGTGTAGCGCAGTGAGCGGTTTACCGCCTCTTTTGCCGACCGGTACAGCTTTCCCTTGGTAAGGAAAAATCCCTTCGCGTGTTTCAGCAGCTTTTTGCGCCGCGCGCGACGCTTGGTACCGCGTTTAACTCGAGCCATTTGTTACGTCTCCTTAGGCGCCCACAGGCGCGGAAAAATTTCGCAGCACTCAGCTGGGTCAAACTCTGAGCGCAACAAAAATAAATTGGTCAGGGAGACAAACAGGATCCGCGAGGACGCGCGACAGCGCGCCTCTCGGACGGGTTTGTCTCGATGTGAACCGCTCTACTTTTCTCGCATCAACTAGCTTTGTAGCATTGCGAGAATCCGGCCGGCAGGCACCCGTTACGCGCTGCCTGGCTCGGAAGTCCGTATTTCTACGGATGAAAACTTTTCAAAAGCTTACAGCCCGTAAGGCAGCGCGAGGCGCACGTTCGGGACATCCGCCGGGTTCACGATCACCTTGTTGGCGAGCTTCCGTTGCCGCCGGGGCGACTTGGTGCCCAGCAGGTGCCGCTTGCCGGAGTGCCAGCGCATCACTTTCCCCGTGGACGTAATCTTGAAGCGCTTGGCGGCGCCTCGGTGCGTCTTCAGCTTCATTTTCTTGTTCTTCTTCACAATTCCCTCTTGGAAACTTTTTGTGCGGCTACTGCAAAAATCGCGAGCCCGCCGAGCGCCTAGAAACGAGCGAGCTTGCCGAGCGCCTTAAACCTGCTAAGCCTGGCCCCCTGCGGCCGACTGCGCTGGACGCGCCGGCGCGCTCGCCACCGCGCCCTTTTTCGGCGCGAGCAGAGCGAGCAGGATGTTGGCCTCCATGCGCGGCCCGAATTCCACCTGCGCGTGGTCCATGATGTCCTTCAGCAGCCGGTCCATCTTGGCGCGGCCCACATCCTGGTGGGCCATCTCGCGGCCGCGATGGAAGATCATGGCCTTCACCTTGTAGCCGTCGCCCAGGAAGCGGATGATCTGGTTCTTCCGCACCTGGTAATCGTGCTCGGCGGTCGACGGCCGGAACTTCACTTCCTTGATGTGCGAACTCTTCTGATGCTTCTTCTGCTCGTGGGCTTTCTTGTTCTGCTCGTAGAGGAACTTTCCGTAATCGACGAGCTTGCAGACCGGAGGCACGGCGTTGGGCGAAATCTCGACGACGTCCAGGCCGGCCTCGCGAGCGGCCTTCATCGCGTCGAACAGCGTCATCACGCCAAGCTGGTTGCCTACCTCATCCACCACACGCACTTCGCGAGCGCGAATGCGCTCGTTGACCCGAAGACCGCCGCCAGGACCACCACCACGTTCTGCGATAAACCCACCTCCCGGGTACAGCGACCCTCAGGGTTCGCCACCCGCGTTGGCTCCTTGTGCGGCACAAAAGCCCGCCCAGAGGGAACAGGTCGAAAAGTATAGCACGCCCCGCCAGCCCCGCCGCAATAGCGCATTTCCCGTGGAAGCGGAGTCGTCGTAAGTGGCACCGGCACTCCTGCCGGTGTGCCTTGGGTGTTGCCGTCGCGCCCTTTGCCGCTCGGGGAGAGGAACCCGGCGTTCGTGCTTGCGTGTGTGCGTAAAATTGCGGACGCGGGAACGGACGGCATCGACGGAAAAAGTCCCGCAGCCGGTACAATTGGGGATGTCGAGGCGGTGGCGCGCGCGGGCGCAGGGCATTGATCGGATGATGTTATGCGACGCAGCGACGCTTACAATTTTTTTGAACGGCTGAGCGATGCGGCAGTTACCGGCCCGACCGGGAATCATTTGCGGGATCTACGCATCCTCTCGATGGCCTAAAGCTTTGTAAGCGACTGAGTCTGCACGCGTTGATACCGATTTCGCGGTTCCAAAATTATCATCAACTTTAAGTATCTGAATTCTACGCATGGCCTACGCAAAACTACGCACATTCTGGTGGTGTGCCAAACAGGGAAAAGCGAAGGCTCGCGGGAAAGGCACCGCGAGAGGAAGCCGCTGCGCGCCTCGGCTTTTTTTTTCGCGGCTGAAAGCCGCTACCTAGAGTGCCGAGCCGGATGCGCTGTCGTCCGGGTGCGCGTCTTGTCGTTCGTCGTCATGTGTCCGGCGTTAGGTGCAGCACGCGGCGGGGTGCGTCGTCCGGTGTACTTCGCGTGGTGTTTTTGGGGAGCGCCCAGGGAGCACGACGGCGTACGGCGGCATCTTGCGTGGTTTAGCCCAGCAGTGCCCGAGCGACCGAAACCAAGATTGAATCCCTGCTAAAGCGAGGACGCTTGGGTAGTGGTGTCATTTGAAACGGCGCTTTTCTTGTTTGAGCGCCAACCGAAGTTGCCGTCTGCGCTCTGGTCTTGGCAAGAGCGGTTCCTGTCGCTCAAGCCAATACTGTATGAGAAAACCAACGAACAGGAAAAATAATCCTAATCTTATGAAGTTTGGATGTTCTGTACTGATGACTGCGGCGGGCTGTCGTAGTGCCGCTTTTGGGCACGGCCCGGCTATGGAGAATGCACCATTGGGAGCAGCAGTGATAAAGACTGATTTTCATAGCACAAGCATGTGCTACCATCTCCTCAAGTAACAATCGATATTCGGGAGGAGGTAAGCTGAATTGACCAAAACAGCAGAACTCCACCAAGTAGATTCAGAAATAAGGCAAACCGCGCTACCTTATGACGTTCCTTTGGAAGCTCCAGCACGTTTCCACCTTGATCTGATCGACTACGCGACGTTGATTACCTTTATGTTTGGTATTGGCGGCATAGTTTATTCTTTGCTGCTCCATTAGTGAACTAGTAAATCATGAATTGACCATACCTCACCACTGAAACCAGCGGGCGTCGCCGTTCCGGTTATGACAGTTGGGACAGCATCCACGATCCATGAAATCCGATCCCGACGAACTAACCGGCGAACCCGACTGGACACAGGCCGTGGCGGGGCTCCCGGCGCCCAAGGACCACATCAACATCCGGATCGACCATGACGTTCTGCAGTGGTTCAAATCCCATGGCAAAGGCTACCAAACGCTAATGAACAACGTCCTGCGCGCCTTCGTAAAATCCCGCCGGCAGCGCCAGCCATCTTCGCAACGGTAACGACGAATGCCGGCGTTATTGCCTTTCATTGTCATCCTAGCGCAGCGAAGGACCGCTCTTCGCGGTTGCCGTCGCGGCTAGCGTTGCCCACCTCGAAGTACCGCCCGAAGCCTTCCTCGTCCTCGATGCAGGCATGGGCACCCACGCTGCCGCCGGAATACCCTCGGTGAAAGTCCAACCCCGGAGCACCGCTCTAAGCTCCTAACCTCTCGCTAAAAGCGTCCCCCTTGCTCATGCTTTGCTTCTAGGCCAAATGAAAGGCTCGCGTTCGATCTGAGCCAGTGCTTCGACCCCGAGAAGACGCCAGCGGCCGTGACCGTCAGTTTTCTCCCACTCCTCGCGGTATATAGCGAGATAGGCCTTTATCAGCTTCTCGATTTGTCGATCGAGATGTTCGAAACATTTCGTATCGTTGCAGAATCGATAGTGTTTACCCCAACCCTGCATGACGCCGCCCACTTTTCGCAGCGACTCAAGCAGCGATTGGGCGTTCGCGATTGCCCCAGTTTTCGTGTGCTCTCGAAAGGCTATCCTGCTTTCGATCAGCGTCGATTCTATCGATGCGAGCACTCTTTTCTGAGCCTTCCTACTTGGGCGAATAAATCCATTTGAAGGATCAATGCCCAGAAACTCAAATCCATCATCAACCTTCGCACGCTGAGTCTTATCAGACGACACGCTGAGACCTAACTTCCCCAGCATGTGCAGCGCTTTCGCGAAAGTATTCTCCCCTATTTCTTTGTTTGGAGAGACGATAATGAAGTCGTCGATGTACCGGATGCACCGAACATCCGGCTTTTTATTTAACTCCGTATCAAAGTCATACAAGAATAGATTGCCCAACAGAGGAGAAAGGGAATTTCCTTGGGCGACTCCAATGTCCTCTATTGGAAAAGCGTTAGCATGTTCCCGCAGTTGCTGCATGTTCTCCAATTCGACCGCAATTGCACGCGTAAATAATTCAACGAAGTCGTCGTCCTCTACTGCTCTCGCCACAATGTTCGTAACCACAGATTTCGGTATGCGTGTAAAGAAATTCGCGATGTCCGAGCGAATGATGAATCTACCGCCATTACCGACTGATTCGAGGACCGCTTTGATAGCTGCTGGTACGGCCGCTACGGCATCCTCTTTCCGTTTCCTGATGCCCCCAAAGCTATAAGGAGTCTGAACAAACTTCTGGATCGCGGGAACCGACACCAGGACGTCATGGACGGCGCGTTGAACGATACGCGACTCAACCCTTGCGACGACGAGGGGACGGAAACTGAACTTACCTTTTTTGTCTTTGGGGATCTTGACTCCCCGCGCAGGGGGGAAGACGAACCTATTCTGCTGCAGTTCGCGACTAAGGCGTCTGAGGTTTGTGGTCAGGTTCTCTTCAAAAGACGCTACCTCGTTCTTGGTTTCCTGAGACTTTGAAGTTCTCGCGTTGCGCTTAATTGCGAGCCACGCCGCCTCGATGACGCGCCACTTCCGGACTTCAAGCGCAAGGCCTGGTTTCATCTGTCTAGTGGGCCCTGTTGGTGAGCCTAACCCGTCCGACATTTCATCTGTCCCCAGCGAAGGTGCCGTTCGGCCCGTTCCGCTCAATCGAGACTTTCGCCTCGCCGCTGCATTGTGCCCCAAGCTCGCAGGTTTCCCTGATGGCAGAGACGCACAATACAAGAGTCAGTACCCGCAGGATTGCCTTTCGGCCACCCCGCTGTAGCCGCGCCAATTTGGCGCGTTTTTGCTTGAGGTTCGCATTACCTGTACCCTCCGTTAAGCCTAAACTTTTTAGGCCGTCGGGCAAGTTCCGCGACCCCGGCCCCTCCCCGCCCGAAATATTAAAGCTACCAGCCGTCCAACAGGTGCCCCGAAAGGTGAAGGCTACGGCTAGCGTTGTATCGGACGCGTTAGGTCTGTCCCCAGCGAAGGTGCCGTTCGGCCCGTTCCGCTCAATCGAGACTTTCGCCTCGCCGCTGCATTGTGCCCCAAGCTCGCAGGTTTCCCTGATGGCAGAGACGTACAACTCAGGAAGTCATTACCCCACATATACCATAAGAATAAAACGTAACACAACATATTGTGGCTCGGTTACTTGAGGAAATCTCAAGTTCAACACCCCCCTTTGCTTTTATTTTGCAAAGAGCGTCGAAAATGCGCACAAACGACTCGACACACTCAGACGAACGGAGTTCATCGCAAGTCGTTGGAAAAAATCAGAGTCCGTGTGCGCCACCCGATAGTCTTGTGAGTGGTCACGCTGCGCGAAATCAAAGAGGACCCACCCTTGCAAAAACGCAAGGATGGGGCACCCGGGGGATTTCGTTCGCCTCGGTGCTGCTTTTCCGGGTCCCCATCCCTTCTGAGACCAACTGCTAGTATGATTAATGACCGTAGTCCGTGCGTGGCCTGCACCTGCGCGGCTAAGGTTTCATTTTTGCTCTTGCCGCGCATAGCAGCTGCGTATTCAGGAACGTGCCGTCAAATCCGTATGCCGAAGAATGATCCCCTTAGCAGAGTCCCGTCGTTGTACCACTTCACCGACCGCCGCAATCTCGAGCTGATTCGCGGTTTGGGTGGACTTTTTCCCTTGGCAGAGCTGGAGGAGCGGGGGATAGAAATACCTGCCCCCGGTAGTGACGAAGGCAGCCGAATCGTGGATCGGCAGAGGGACCTTCATCGGTACGTGCATCTATGTTTCAAGAGCAATCATCCGATGGAATACTTGGCGCGACAGCAGGGACGGATTGGGGACAGCATCTTTCTGCAGGTACATTCCAGCGTGATCCACTGGGAGGGAGTTCTATTTGTGCCTGGCATGGCGAACACAAACGGAATCACCTTCCACACGGTTGATGAGGCGCGGCACATGATCGACTATGAAGTGCTCTACACCCGCACCAATTGGAGTGACCCGCAGGTGCAGGAGCGATTGCAGGCCGCAGAGAAGTATGAAATTCTTGTTCCGAGGGTGATACCGTTGGACTTGATAAGGAATCTTCCGAATGGCTGAGAGACCGATTTTTATCCCAGCTCCAGAAAGCCCAGAACTCGTTAAAGAATTATCTATGCGGCTGACGTGGCATCCCGGTTTTGCCCCTTCTCAAAAGAAGAGAAACATCGGTGCTTTGCACGAGTCAGCCGCGCGGGCCGGGTATGCGCCGCTGCTCGAAGTCTCGACGAAGTCCGAAGAGGAGGTCGGGCGACGACTGAGCGCATTTAATCTCAAGGTGCGCGGTGACGAGCTTGGAGAAATGCCGTTGGAAATGGCATTCCAGGGAAGCAAGGTTTTTGAGGGTGGCGGTCCTTTCACCGACCTTTATTACGCGAAGGATTCACGGGAGGCCAAGCGTGACCCGAGGTTGCGGGAGTCGGGCCCGTTAAAAGGTTTCAAGTTTGGGAACGCCTGGTTTCCGCTACAGCCAAAGACGGGTTTCTACGACTGGCTTTATATCACCGCACTTTATAAACACCGTGATTGGCTTCGAAGGAATATTCTGAAATACGCCGGTTTTACGGATATAGAGTTCAATCCTGAACGTTCCATGAACTGCCAAGCACGATCCTGTGCTTTGCTGGTGACCTTGCTGAAGAACCGTTGGATCGATGATGCAGCTAGCTCTCCGCAAGCATTCTTCGGTCTCCTATCAAGTCACGACTATGAGCCCGCGCGTGCACATCAACGGGAATCGCTGTTTCGGGCGTAATATCAGGTAGTCAAACCTCGCCGAGTTCTACTCCCAGGCTCAATGCTGCCTTCGCATAGTTGATCTCTGTCTTGTTTCGTACTTTCTTTCGAGCCCGAGACGACGGGGCCGAGGGCATTCCGCCGACATGTCAGGTGATTGACTTGGAATCTACTTCGGCGCGGAGGTCGGCTGCGAATTGGTCGAGGGGGCGAGGGCCTTGGTCGCCTTTGGTGCGGTGGCGGACGGATACTGTGCCGGCTTCGGCTTCTTTGCCGCCGATTATTAGCATGTAGGGGATTTTTTCGAGCTGG
>CAZRKW010000054.1:0-19913 GCA_964600355.1 uncultured Acidobacteriaceae bacterium | reverse complement strand
ATTGGGACGAGCAGCCTGCGGCGGCAGGCGCAATTGCGGCACTATCGCGCGGACCTGGAAGTGGTCGATCTTCGCGGGAACGTCGATACGCGGATGAAGAAAGTGGCTGCGGGCGAATTCGACGCGATTATTTTGGCAACGGCGGGGGTTACCCGGCTGGGCGCGTGCGATAAGATCACCGAGATTATTCCGGCGGAGGTGATGCTGCCGGCGGTCGGGCAAGGCGCGCTGGGAATTGAAACGCGCGAGGATGATCAAGAAACGTCTGCGCTGGTTGCGGCGCTCAACGACGCGGAAACGAATGCGTGCGTGACGGCGGAACGCGCGCTGTTGCATGAACTCGAGGGTGGCTGCCAGGTGCCGCTGGGGGCGTGGGCGCGGTTGCAAAACGGCGGATTGAAAATCGAGGCTTGTCTGCTTTCGCCCGACGGGAAAGAATATCTGCGGGGCGAAGAAGCGGGCGATGCGTCGGATGCGGAACGCATTGGCAAGCTGCTCGGGAAGGTTTTAAGAGAAGGGGGCGCGGAGAGAATCCTGCGCCTGGCGGGAAGGTCGGCTGGATACATTGGATAATTGGACAAGAGGTTCGGAACGGATATGAGCACAGACCAACGTCCGCTGGCGGGGAAGAGCATCGTGATCACGCGCGCGCCGGAGCAAGCCGCCGAGCTGATCGGCTCGCTCGAGCGATTGGGCGCGGAGGTTGTCCTTTTGCCCATGGTGCGATTCGCCGTGCCGGAAGACCTTGCCAGCCTCGATGGAGCCATCGGGCGGCTGGCGGAATTCGATTGGATTCTTTTCACCAGCCAGAACGCGGTGCGCTTTTTTGCTGTGCGGCAGAGCGAGTTGGGGATTGCGCCCGATTCTCCCTCTTTCGGCAAGCATCGGATCGCGGTGGTGGGGCCGGCCACGCAACTCGCGGCCGAGGCGGAAGATTTTCGCGTGGATTACGTCGCACAGAATCACACCGGCGAAGCTCTCGCGCGGGAGCTCGCGGAATCGATCGGCAATTGCAACGTGCTGCTGCCGCGAAGCGACCGCGCCGACGACCGGCTGCCCGATGCGCTGCGCGAGGCGGGCGCGCGGGTTACCGATGTGGTCGCGTACCGCACCGCGGCGCCGCAAAAAGTGGACTCGACCAATCTTTGCCGGTTGCAGCGGGCCGAGGCGGACGTGATTGTTTTTGCGAGCCCTTCGGCGTTTCACAATCTCCGGCAGTTCATTCCTGCCGCGGACCTGGCGGGCCTCTCGGAACGGATGCAGTTTGCGGCGATTGGCCCGACGACGGCGCGCGCGTTGCGGGAATCCGGAGTGCGCGTGGAGATCGAAGCGAATGAATCGTCTTCGGCGGCGCTTGCGGACGCCATTGCCAAGCATTATCAGCGCCAGGCGTCCTCTGCGAGGGGCGCGTGACGTTTCCCGTCCAGCGTCCGCGACGCTTGCGCCGCAGCGAGGCCCTGCGAGGATTCGTCCGCGAGACGAATATCACCACCTGCGGGCTGGTGTATCCCATGTTCGCGTGCCCCGGGACGAAGGTGCGCACCGAAGTCAGCTCGATGCCGGGCGTTTTCCAGCAATCGCCGGATCAGATCGCCGAAGAGTGCCGCGAGGTCGCCGATCTCGGAGTGCCGGGCGTCATTTTATTCGGACTGCCGGAACACAAAGACGCGACTGGTTCGGAGGCGGCTTCTGCGCAAGGCGCGGTGCAACGCTCCATCGAAGCTATCCGCAAGGCGAAGCTCGATCTGCTGGTGATCACCGATGTGTGTTTGTGCGAATACACGAGCCACGGCCATTGCGGCGTGATCAAAGACGGCGACGTGCTGAACGATCCCACGCTCGATCTGCTGGCGGAAGCCGCGCTCTCGCACGCGCGGGCGGGCGCGGATATGGTGGCGCCTTCGGACATGATGGACGGACGCGTGGGCGCGATTCGCCGCAAGCTCGACGCGAACGGCTTTGCCGATATCGCCATCTTTTCGTACGCGGCGAAATACTGCTCGGCGTTCTATGGCCCGTTTCGCGAGGCGGCGCAGTCGGCGCCGCAGTCCGGCGACCGCCGCAGCTACCAGATGGACCCGGCCAATGCGCGCGAGGCGCTGCGCGAGGTGGCGCTCGATATCGAAGAGGGCGCGGACATGATCATGGTGAAGCCGGCGCTCGCGTATCTCGACATTATTCAGCGCGTCCGCGAGCGATTCGACGTGCCGGTGGGCGCGTACAACGTGAGCGGCGAGTACGCCATGGTGAAGGCGGCGGCGCGCAATGGCTGGATCGACGAGAAGCGCATCGTGCTGGAGATCATGACCGGCATTCAGCGGGCGGGCGCCTCGATCGTGCTGACGTATCATGCGAAGGATGTGGCTCGCTGGCTGAAGCACTGCTAGCGCCCGATTAGGGTCGATTAGCGGCTCGCTGGCGATCAAGAAGTGCCTTCACTACGCTTCGACTCCCGCGAAAGACCTTCCACGCGCTAAAATCATTGTCCGGCCATTGTGTGGGCGACTGCCCGGCCGCGATCCGCAATTCCAGGGAAATCCCGGACGATTTTGCCGATAACTGACTCCATCGCAGAAAGGCTACCAAGGAGCCGTCCCGCAGTTGCGAGTGGCGGTGATTCCGGCGTCGCGCGGCGCCATTGGCTTGCTTTTGCGGGCTGCCTTCTGCTGGCAATTTTGTTCACGCTTCCGGGTTCGCTCTCGCCTGCTTCCGCGCTGCTCGGTTATTCCGGCGATAACTTTCAGCACGCGTGGTTTCTGTGGCATTTCGCGCGCGCGGTGGCGAAATTCCAGAATCCCTTTTACACAAACCAGATGTATTACCCGAACACGGTGAACCTGACGTGGAGCACCACCGATCCGCTGGCCGGCGTGCTGGCGCTGCCTGCGAGCTGGCTGCTTGGGCCCGCGGCGGCTTACAACCTTTCGCTGGTTCTCCAACTGGCTCTGGCGGCGTTTTTCGGCAGGCTCCTTTGCCTGCGTGTTTGCCGGAACGAGGCGGCGGCCTTCATCGGGGGGATCTGCTTCGGGTTCAGTCCATTTCTCATGGCGCACGCGCTGGGGCATTTGAGCCTGGTCACTGCGTTTCCCGTGCCGCTGTATTTTATGGCTCTGGCGCGCGTGCTGGAGAGGCGCGGGGAGCCGTGGAAAGACGGTGTGCTGCTCGGCCTGGCCCTGCTGCTGACGGCGTTGGCACATTTCAACTACACGGTGATTTGTCTGCTGGCGACGCTGGCGGCGATTGGAGTGGACGCGATTCAAATGGGGACGCGGTCGCTCACGAAAGTCTGGAAGGCGCTCGCCTGGGGGGCGGCGACGTTTCTGGTCACATTCTCGCCGCTGCTGGCGATGCTGATCGGCAATTCCGCGGACAGGCCCCAGCCGCGACCGTTCGAGCACCTTAAAGAATTCTCGGCGGACGCCCTGGGATTCCTCATTCCCAGCTGGAACCACTTGCTGCTGGGGAATTTCGCGCGCGGGCTCGATCCGAATGTTTTTGCCGCGGGATATGAAGGCACCGTGTACGTGGGGCCGGTAATTCTGGCGCTCGCGCTGCCGGGTTTCTGGAAAGGGCGGGAATTTCAACGGCGGTGGGCGGTGCAGGCGGCGGCGCTGGCGGCGATTTTCTATCTGCTCTCGCTCGGGCCGGCGCTGCGCATTTACGGCCGGCAAACCGCGATTCCCGGGCCGGCGGCGCTGGTGTATCGCATTCCGTGGTTGAGGTTCGTGTCCGCTCCGGCGCGATTTCAGGTGATCGTGGCGTTGTGTCTGGCGGTTCTGGCGTCGCTGGGAGCGGCGTTCCTGCTGGAACGGATACGGACGACCCGGCAGCGGTATTCACTTGCGGGGGGCGTCGTCGCGCTGTTGCTGCTCGACCTGCTGACGATTCCGTTTCCGTCATCGTCGATTGTTGACCCCGCGTGGGACAAGGATTCGGGCGTTCCACCGCGCGCGTGCGTGATACCGGCGGCGTTGCAGAAGGGAACCGTGGTCACGTTTCCGTTGATTATCAAGCCTTACAGCATGAAGAGCATGTGGATGCAGGTGAGCGATCGCGGGCGATACGCACTGGTGGACGGATACTTGTCGTACAGCGCCGACCGCGTTTGGAGCGATTACTATCGCAATCCCGTGTTGCGTTCGCTGCTTTCGCTGCAAGGCGTATTTCACACGCCGGTGAATGCGCATGCGGACAAGGCAGCGGCGCCTGCGGCGTTCCGCGATTTGAACGCGAGCGCGATTGTGGTGTTCGATTCTCCGGAGCAGGATGTGGCGGCGCGGTATTTGGAATCGGTGATTGGCCGGCCGGGACAGGCGGCCGGAAGCTGTTCCGTGTTCGATGTGTCGGGCATTCGGTGAGGCAGAGGAGGCAAAGGAGGTAGAGGAGGAAGGCTCGCGGTAAAGGTACCGCGAACGGTAGGCGCTGCGCGCCGGCAGTTGCGGCACGGATAAATCCGTGCCCTGACGAAACTTGAAATTGATGCGGTTTTGGTAGAGGCTAGGGCGCGGCATCGGTGACAAATCCGCAAGTGGGGACTCGCGCGGCGGTTCGCGGCGAGAAGGAGCGGTCTGAATGAAGCGAACGATTTGTAGCACGCTGGCGCTTGGGTGTCTGTTTCTCGTGGGTGGGAGCGCGATTGCTCGCGCCGCGGAGGGTGGCTACCATCTGCTGAAGAAATACGCGATGCCCTCGGCTGAGGAAAGCACCGGCGAGTATTTCGATTATATCTATGTGGATTCGGGCGCGCGCCGTGTCTATCTGTCGCACGGGACCGAGGTCAAAGTGGTGAACGCGGACGACGGCACGGTGGTGGGGAACGTTACGGGCTTCAAGCGCAACCACGGAATCGCGATCGCCACAGAATTTGGCTGCGGGTTCATCACGGACGGGGCCGACGGCAACGTCGCAATTTTTGACTTGAAGACCCTGAAGGTGACCGGCGGCGTAAAGACGGCGCCCGATGCGGATGGCGTGATTTACGATCCGGCTACCAAGCACGTTTTCGTGATGAGCGGCGAAGCAAAGGCCGCCACGGTGATCGACGCGAAAACCGGCACGGTCGTGAAGACGGTCGACCTCGGCGGCGGGCCTGAGTTTGTGGTTTCGGACGGCAAAGGGATGGTCTACATCAACCTGGAGGACAAGGGCGAGACGGTGGCTCTCGACGCGCGCACGTTCGAGATTAAAGCGCGCTATCCGGTGGCGCCGGCCAGCGGCCCCACCGCGATTGCCATGGACCGCGAGCACCGCAGGCTGTTTGTCGCGGGGCGAAATCCGCAAATGATGGTGGTGCTGGATGCGGACAGCGGCAAAATGGTCCAGTCGTTTCCCATCACGGCGGGCGCCGATGCGGACGCCTACGATCCGGGCACGGGCATGATTTTCGTCTCAACGCGCGAAGGAATGCTCCACATATTCCATGAAGATTCTCCCGATCAGTTCAGCGTGGTGGAAGCCGTGAAAACGGAATATGGCGCCAAGACCCTCGGCCTCGATTTGAAAACGCACCACGTATTCGTCGACACGGCGGATTTCGGGCCGCCTCCGGCGCCGACACCTCAGCGGCCACATCCCCAGCCCGCCCCGGTCTTTGGAACTTTCCGGCTGCTGGAGTACGGCAAGTAGGGCGGGGCTGGCGCGCGATTATTGGCTATAAGGAATTGGCAGTATGGACAGAGTCTCATACACGAGAGTAATGTGAGGCTATGGCTGACAACGACAACGGTTCCGGCTTTGGCGCCCTGTTGATGGGGTTGGGTGTCGGTCTGGCCCTCGGCTTCCTGTTTGCGCCCCAGTCCGGCGAGGAAACTCGCGAGATTATTGTGGAGCGTACAAAAGAGGGGATGGCGGTTGCCGCCGATGCGATCGAAGAGCTGAAGTCGCAGGCGGAGCTAGCCGTGGTGAACGCGGCAGAAACCGTCCAATGCCTGAAACAGCGGGCTGAGCAGGCCGTAGCGGAAGCCCAGGAAAAGATTCAGGAAGCTGTACGAGAAGGGCAGGACGCTTACCGCAACGACTTTCGCGAGCGGCAAGCGCAGACGGACGCCCGTCCTCTGCATTCCCTGCGGAATTCTTCGTAGCGCACCGGTATTTATAGGTTCGTGTTTTCACCGATTTGTCCTACTCCGAACTGCTACAATCACTTAGTTGTCCGTCCCACCGGGTAGAAGTTGCTGGCAATCCGCAAAAAACACGTGGGCTGATAGCCTCAGGCTCGCTTAAGTGGCACATACGAGGGCGCTTAGTTCTGGTACTCGGTGTGCATGCTCTATCTGCGTATGTGCGAAAGGCGAATTAAGAGGGAACAGGAGCGAGGTCAGTGAATACCGCTATCGTAGACGAGTCGCAGGAAGCAAGTCCCAAGGCCGCCGCGCTGAGCCCGAAGTGGCGCGAGCGGCTGCAGGCACTCCGCAAGAACAGTCCGCTGCTTTTCAAGATGGTGTGGGAATCCGCGCCGGGCGTGGTGGTTGGCAGCCTGAGTGCGCGGGTGATCGCGTCGCTGATCCCGCTGTCGATGTTGGCGGTGACCGGGACGATCATCGAGGGCATTCACGCGTACACTTCGCATCAGAAGGCGCTGCCTCACTTCTTCTGGTGGCTGGTTGCCGCGGAGTTTGTGCTCGCGGCTCTTTCGACAGTTCTGGTGAGGGTGCTCGACTTCTTCGACGCGGTTCTGGCCGATAAGTTCACGCGGCACATCAGCACGCGAATTGTGGAGCACGCCGCGAAGCTCGATCTGACGTCGTATGAAGATCCCGTTTTTCACGACAAGATGGAGCGCGCCCGCGTGCAGGGCACCGACCGTCTGATCATGATTCAGACCGCCGGGCGCTTTTTTCAGCAGGGGATCACCGCGGCCAGCCTGGCGGCGAGCATTTTCCTGTTTTCGCCGTGGTTGCTTCTGGCGTTGGTTGCGTGCGTGGTGCCGGCGTTCCTCGGGGAGACGCATTTCGCTTTCATGGGCTATTCGCTGAACTTTCAGCAGACCACGGCACGCCGCCAGATGGAGTATTTGCGATTTCTGGGCGGCAGCAGGGAAAACGTCAAAGAGGTGAAACTTTTCGGGCTGGCGCCGTTCGTGATCAACCGTTACACGGAGCTTTCCGAACAGCTGCACGGGCAGAACCTGGGCCTGGAAAAGAAGAAGCTGTTCTTCGGGGCGCTTTTGACGATGCTCGGCACAGTCGGCTACTACGGAACCTATACTTTCGTAATCTACAGGACGGTGGCCGGGGCGCTGACTCTGGGAATGATGACCGTGCTAGTGGGAGCGATTGCCGGAGCTAGCACCAATATACAGTCGTTCTTCTCGAGCTTCTCGATCATCGCCGACCAGGCGCTCTTCATGGGCGACCTGCTGGAGTTCTTCTCCGTGCAGCCGAAGATTTTCTCGAAACCCAATGCTCTGCCCGCGCCGCGTCCGATCCGGCAGGGATTTGAATTCAAGAATGTGTCGTTCCATTATCCCGGCAATCCTCGCCTGGTTCTGAATAACGTGAGTTTCAAGCTCGAGCCCTCCGCGCGCATCGCGCTGGTGGGCGAAAACGGGCAGGGGAAGACGACCATCGTGAAGCTGCTGACCCGCTTGTACGACCCGACTTCGGGGCAGATACTGCTCGATGGCGTGGACCTTCGCGACTACGATCTGGACGATCTGCGGAAGGAAATCGGCGTGATCTTCCAGGACTTCACGCGGTATGAAATGACGGCCTCGGAGAACATCGCCGTGGGCCAGATCGAAGAGCGCAACAACCAGTTCCGCATTCGTTCCGCCGCCAATAAGAGCCTGGCGGAAAAGGCGATCCGCAAGCTGCCGAAGGGCTACGATCAGACTCTGGGAAGCCGCTTCGAAGGGGCGGTCGACCTCTCCGGCGGCGAGTGGCAGAAGATGGCGTTGGCTCGCGCTTACCTGCGCGATGCGCAGGTGCTGATTCTTGACGAGCCTACTGCGGCGCTTGATGCACGCTCGGAGCACGAGGTGTTCGAGCGCTTCGCGGAATTGACGAAGGGCAAAATGTCGCTGCTGATCTCGCACCGGTTCTCGACGGTGCGCATGGCGGACCGCATTCTGGTGCTGGAAGGCGGAAAGATTGCGGAGCAGGGCAAGCACGACGACCTGGTCCGCGAGAGCGGGCGTTACGCGCAGATGTTCGAACTGCAGGCCGCCAGCTACCGATAACCAATCGACGGGAGAAACAGAAACGCTCGCCAGGGTGAACAGCCTTGGCGAGCGTTTTTTTATTTCGGTGTTCGGTTCCCGCTGGTGTCAGATTTCCACTAACCCATCACTACCAGAATTTCGTGTTCCGCGCCGTCGTTTACCAGGCCGATCGTCGCTTTGCCGGGTACGAGACTTCCGTCGACGCGAGTCAGCGCGATTCCGTGGGTAACGTTGGAGGGGTTCTCAACCTTTATTTTGTAGACGGAGGAGTGGTAGCGGAAGGTGATCGAGAAATTCGACCAGTTGCGCGGGACGCAGGGATCGATGCTTAGGGACATGCCCTGCAGGCGGAATCCCAGGATGGATTCTAGCCCCACGCGATAGAGCCAGCCGGCGGAGCCTGAATACCACGTCCAGCCGCCGCGGGCCACGTGAGGCGGCTCGGAGTAGATATCGCCTGCGACTACGTAGGGCTCGACCTTGTAGCGCTGTACGTCCGCGCGGGAGCGCGCGTGATTGATGGGATTCAGCATGCGGAACATCTCGCCGGCGCGTTCACCGTCGCCCAGAGCGGCGAAGGCGAGAACTGCCCACGTGGCTGCGTGGGTGTACTGGCCGCCGTTTTCGCGGATTCCCGGCAGGTAGCCTCTGATGTACCCCGGATTGGGCTCGGCGTGATCGAAGGGCGGCGCTAGCAAAAGGATCAGGCTGTTGCGTCGGCGCACCAGATGCTGGTCGACTGCGGCCATGGCGCGCTGGCCGCGTCCTGGTTCCGCGGCGCCGCTGATGACGCCCCAGGTTTGCGCGATGGAATCGATCCTGCACTCTTCGTTCTGCGCGGAGCCAAGCGGCGTGCCGTCGTCGAAGTACGCACGGCGATACCAATCGCCGTCCCAGGCTTCGCGTTCCAGGGCGGCTTTGAGGGCAGTGCCGTGCAGGCGCCAGGTTTCCGCCCGCGCGCTTTCGCCGCGCGCATCGGCAATCGGGGCGAAGTCGGAAAGCACCAGATGGAGGAACCAGGCTAGCCAGACGCTTTCGCCTTTGCCCTGCTGGCCCACCAGATTCATGCCGTCGTTCCAATCGCCGGTGCCCATCAACGGCAGGCCATGCGTGCCTACGGCGAGGCTGCGATCGAGCGCGCGCGCGCAGTGCTCGAATAAAGTGGCCTTCGTTTCGGAGACGCGCGGCTGGAAGTAGGAGGATTCCTGACCCTCGGCCAGCGTGTCGCCCTCGAGAAAGGCCACAGACTCGTCGAGGACGGGCATATCCCCGGTGACATCGATGAAGCGGCTCACGGCGTAGGGCAGCCACAGCAGATCATCCGAGATCCGTGTGCGCACGCCTCGCCCCGAGGGCGGATGCCACCAGTGCTGAACATCCCCTTCGACAAACTGCCGCGATGCGGCCCTCAGCAGGTGCTCGCGCGCCACCTCGCGTTTGGCGATGCACAAGGCGATAATGTCCTGCAGCTGATCGCGGAATCCGTAGGCGCCGCTGACCTGGTAGAAAGCGGCGCGTCCCCAGATGCGGCACGACAGGGTCTGGTAGAGGAGCCAGCGATTGAGCATTACGTCCATGGCCGGCTCGGGAGTGGTGACGTGGACGGCGCCGAGCACGTCGTCCCAGGCCGCGATCACTTCCCTGAGAATTTCGTCCAGGCTGGCCGCGCGATAACGCCCGATCAACTCCTGCGCTTTTTCGCGGTTTTCCGTCTGACCGAGAAAGAAGACAATTTCAGCGCGGCCGCCGGGACGCAGCTCGACGGAAGTCAGCAGCGCGGCGCACGGGTCAAGTCCCGCGCCTACTTTCCCGGAAAGGCGTTCGCCCCGGGCCAGTGCCACGGGATGCGCCAGCGTTCCGTTGCGCCCGATAAATTCCTTGCGGTCGCAGGTAAAAGAGGCTTGTTTCCCGGCGAGGTCGGCGAAAGCGATTCGTCCGCCGAATTCACCTTCCCACGCGTTTCTCGCGAAGATCGCGCCGGTCTTTGTGTCCGCTTCGGTGACTATATAGGGTGCCGTCGCGCTTCGCGAACTCCCGAGCACCCATTCGGCATAGGCGGCGATGGAAAGGTATCGCGTGCGATTGGATGTGTTCTGCAGCCTGAGGCGTGAAATCTTGACGGGGTCGTTGAGCGGAACGAATTGCGTCAATTCGTGCCGGATTCCGTGCGAGGAGTGCTCAAACCGCGTGTAGCCCTGGCCATGCCGGCAGATGTAGGTGTCGGCCTCCTGGCGGATGGGCAGCGGCGTGGGGCTCCATAGTTCGCCCGTGGCCTGATCGCGGATATAGATTGCTTCGCCGGGCGGATCGCTGACGGGATCGTTGGACCAGGGCGTGAGCTGGTTTTCGTGGCTGTTGACCGACCACGTGTAGCCCGAGCCGGATTCGGACGCGAGAAAACCGAACGCGGGATTGGCGATCACGTTGATCCAGGGCTGGGGCGTGCGGACGCCCTCGCCGAGCACGACGACATATTCGCGCCCGTTGTCGTCGAAGCCGCCGAGTCCGTTGGCGAAAGCGAG
The DNA here is from genome assembly GCA_964600355.1 of uncultured Acidobacteriaceae bacterium. Classification (GTDB taxonomy): domain Bacteria; phylum Acidobacteriota; class Terriglobia; order Acidiferrales; family UBA7541; genus Palsa-295. The sequence continues at coordinate 9,230 of CAZRKW010000054.1, read as the reverse complement.
GTCCTCGAATGAAAACGGCACGTTTGCTGTTCTTTCGCGAGCGGCGGGCGATGGCTGGGGTGCCGTGGGAACCACGGCGGGCGCGGAACGCTGCGACCGGTTCACCTGTTCGGACAAGGTGCCGCGGCGGCTGAAGATCACGGCGCGCGCCACTCCCTGCAGGATGGCGCGTAACTGCGGAGAGATCAAATCCGCTTTCAGCAGATAGATCTTGCCCAGGGCGTCTCCGCTTTCGGGCGAAACGCGCAGCTGGCTGCCTCGAACAAGCGCTTCGAGAGCGCCCTGCAGCTCTTGCGCGTAGGAGTGGGCCTTTTCGTTGACGATCACGAGGTCGGCGGGGAGATTCTTCATTCGCCAGTATTCGTGGGCGCGCAGGAGCTGGCGGATGATTTCGATGTCGTCGCTTTCGTCGATGAACGCGAGCACGATGGGCCGGTCGCCGGAGATGCCCTGCGACCACAGAGCGCCGAGGTCGAGCGAACCGCGGCTCAGCGCGTCGGAAGAAGGGCGGAGAGCCGCGTCGGTGTAGATAATGGCGTTGGCCATCCTTTGAAAGAGGTTGGCTTCGTCTGGATCGATTCCCAGGTGCCGGAGCTGTACCTGCGCCTGCGTCCACGCAAGTGTGAGGGTGCGCTCAAAGGTGCTGGCGTCACGATGTTTGTCGGCGAGCTCCAAAGCGTGCTCGCGGGTGGCGGCGACGATGGTCGAGAAAATAACGCGTGCTGTGGTGCCCGGCGGAATGCGCAGGGTGCGCCGCAGGCTCACGATGGGGTCGAGGACGGGACCGGTGTTCTTGCCGAGCGGCGTGTTATCGACAATCACGGGATTGCGGGTTTCGCGGTTGCGGCCGATGAATTGCGAACGGTCGGTCTCGTACTCGATGTCGCCCACGGTGTCGCCCTCGACGGCGGTTACGTGGGCCAGCCATACGGGTGCGTCCTTGCCGGACTGACTGCGCCGGGTGGCCAGCAGGGCGCCGGTTTCCGCGTCGAATTCTGTTTCCACGAACAGGTTGGAAAAGGCCGGATGCGCGGCATCGGTTGCCTGCGACGTGAGGCAGATTTCCGCGTAGGACGTGATCTGGATTTCACGCGTGCGCAGGCTTTGGTTGGTGATCGAGACGCGGCGCAATTCCGCGTCGTCGTCCGATGAGACGATGACTTCGAGCAGCGTGTGAAGCGAACGGTCGCGGCGCTGGATCTCGGCGCGATCCTCGAAGAAGCAGGCCTCGTAAGTTTCGGGCTCAACGCCCGCGGGCTGGTAGCCGGCCGACCACATCTGGCCGGTTTGGGAATCGCGAAGATAGATATAGCTGCCCCAGGAGTCGCGCGTGGCGTCTTCGCGCCAGCGAGTAACGGCGATGTCCCGCCAGCGGCTGTAACCCGAACCCGCGGACGTAAGCATTACGGCGTAGCGCCCGTTGGAGAGCAGTTGCGTGCGAGGAGAAGGATCGTGCGGGGTGACGAAGCGCCGCAAAGCCGGGGGGACAAGGTCGCGCACGCGCGCGGCCAGGACTTCCTCGGCTCGGGGCCGCGCGACCAGGACGTCGCGGGGCGTCTTTTCCTGCAGAAGCAATTCGACCGCTCTGACGATGGGTTCCTCGTGGAAGCGGGCGCGCATCCGGCTGCCGGTCAGCACGTTCGCGAGCGAGATCAGCGTCATCCCCTGATGGTGGGCGAAGTAGGCCTGGATCACAGCCACCTTCTTGCCTTCGGGGAGGCGGCTGGCGGTGTAATCGAGCGCTTCGTAAAGGCCGTAAACACCCTTCGCTCCGGCCTCCATCAGCCTCGTAATATTGTGCGCAGCGGCCACAGGATCGGCCATGGCGGCGAGGGCGGTGGCGTACGGAGCGATCACCACATCTTCGCTGAGGCCGCGCTTCAAGCCGAGCCCGGGGACTCCGAAGGCGGAGTATTGATAGCGGAGGTCGGTGTCCCGCGCATTGAAGGCCGATTCGGAGACGCCCCAGGGAACGCCGCGCTCCGCGCCGTATTCAATCTGCCTGCGGACCACGAGGCGCGCCGTTTCGCTCAGCACGCTCTCTTCGGGCGCGCGCATCACCAAGGCCGGCATCAGGTACTCGAACATCGAGCCGGACCAGGAAATGAGCGCCGAACCCCGGTCGACCGGCGTCAGGGTGCGACCCAGGCGGAACCAGTGTGAGGATTCGGCATCTCCCTTGGCGATGGCGATATAGCTCGCGAGCCGCGCCTCGGACGCCAGCAGGTCATAGCATGCCTCGTCGACCGTGCCGTCCGAGACGCGGTACCCGATGGAGAAAAGCTTGCGGGTGTGGTCGAACAGGAAGGTGAAATCCATCGCGTGAAACATGTTCTCGGCGGTCTGCGCAATGACTTTCAGGCGGTCGGCGAGCGACTCGGCGTCCGCGGCGGCCTTTCGTACGGCTTCGGCCAGCGCGTCGATATGGGCCAGGACGGCGAGGTTGCCGGGCGAGTCGCTAACGACGCGGTCGCGCAGGGTTGCGAGATCGACGAGCACGCCCGCGAGATACGTGGGCGCCTCCGAAAGCCTGGGAAGCTTCTGAAGAAAGGGCTCGACGACCAGCCAGTCGCTGCCGCCTTTCGAAATGGCGGCGATATCCTTGGCTCCAAGCCGGGTCCACGGGGCGAAAATCTGAGCATCGCGCCAGTGGCTTTCCATGCACTCGCGGGTAGCGTCGGCCCAGGCGTGCAACTCGGTTTCTGCGCCGTCGCTGCGACCCTGCGCGAAGGCTTGGGCGATGTCGGCCAGCGTGTGAGTCTGGGTGCGCAGGTCCGCGAGGCGCGCGGCCAGCGCGGCCGAATTGGCAGGCAACGGCTGCAAAGAGGCCGCCAGCGCTTCCACGGCATTGCCGAGCTGCTTGCGCGTAACGATATTGGTGCGCCGGGTGTCGGTGAGTCCGGTGAGGGGCTCGCGCAAAAGGGCGATGCAATCCTGCAGCCCGTCGATCAGTTGCGCGCCCGCGAGCGGCTTCTCCAGGAGCTCGCGGCACCCATTCGACAGGGCGAGCAAATGGCCCGCGAGATTGCCGCTGTCGACCGACGAAATGTAGCGCGGTTCCAGCGGGCGGAGATCGCTGGTGTCGTACCAGTTGTAGAAATGTCCCCGGAAAAGCTCCAGGCGGCTCATCGTGGCGAGCGTTGCTTCGAGGCGTTCGACCGTTTCGGTGGTTCCAATGCAGCCGAGGTCGTTGGCGGCGAGGGTGGAAAGCAGATACAAGCCGATGTTGGTGGGCGAGGTGCGGTGCGCGACGACGGGCTTGGGGTCTTCCTGGAAATTGTCGGGCGGCAGCGCGTGATCCGCCTCGGTGACGAATGTCGAGAAAAAACGCCAGGTCTTGCGCGACGTGATGCGAAGGATCCGCTCTTCCGCTTCACTGAGCGGCACGGTCTCCTTCGATTTGGGGGCCACGCTGATCCACTGCGCTATGGCGGGAGCAAGCGCCCAGGCAACGAGAAACGGCGCTGCGGCGACAAAGGCCGCGTGGCGGCCCAGCGCGAGTATCGCGGCAGCCGCCGCGGCGAACGCGATTCCCCCGGCCATCCGGCGATACATGTTCACGAGGTTGAAGTCGACCGCGTACTTCGACTGTGCCGCCGTCACCCACTCGAGCATATTTTTGTGGGTGAGATAGAGCCGGGCGAGCGTGCGCACGATGGCATCGAGCATCAGCCACGCCTGGTAAGCGAGGAAGGTGAGCGCCAGGCCTGCCTGCGAGAGGCCAATTACAAGATCGCCCCATAGCGCGCGCAGATGACTGCGTTTGGAAACACCGGCAAAACGCGGATCGAGGCCGATGAGAAAGGGAAGCAGGGGCGGAATGGCGAGAGTGAGCATCAGGAAGCGCGTCCACACCCATGGGGACGCGGGTGGAACCAGCCAGCCCGCCAGGAGCAGCAGAAACGAAGCGGGGGCCGAAAGGCTGCGCCGGAGGTTGTCGAGCATCTTCCAGCGGCCGACCGCGGGTACGCTTACGGGATTGCGCCGGGCCACGCTCCTAGGACCACGGCCGAAAATCCAGGGGAGCAACTGCCAGTCCCCGCGAACCCATCGATGCGCCCTGGCCGCCGCCGTCTCGTAGTGCATCGGGAATTCTTCGAAGAGCTCGATATCGGTTACCAATCCCGTTCGAGCGAAAATGCCTTCGAAAAGATCGTGACTCAGCAGCGCATTTTCAGGAACCTTTCCGGCGAGCGCGGCCTGAAAGGCGTCGATTTCGTAGATGCCCTTGCCGGTGAACGATCCCTCGCGGAACAAATCGTGGTAGACGTCGGAAACGGCGGTGGCGTAGGCGTCCATCCCGCTCGGTCCGGAGAATATCTCCTGGAAGGGAGACCCACCATGTCCGGTGGGGAGAGTGGGCATGGTGCGCGGCTGCATGATCCCGTAGCCTTCCACCACCCGGCCCGCGGAGGGAGAGAATACGGGGCGGTTCAATGGGTGCGCCATGGTTCCCACGAGCCGGTAGGTGACGCCGGGAGGCAGCCGCGTATCGGCATCGAGCGTGATGACGTAGCGCGTGGCCAGCAGCCAATTGGGGGCGCGCTCGTCCACTCCCACAAACGTGGTGTTCGTGGCCCCTCGCAGGAACTGGTTCAGCTCATGCAGCTTTCCCCGCTTGCGTTCCCAGCCCATCCATTTGCGCTCTTCCTTGTTCCACATGCGGCGGCGGTGGAAAAGGAGAAAGCGCTCGCCGCCTCCGGGAGCGGGACCGTAGCGGGCATTCAATGCGGCGATGCCCTCGGTTGCAGCGGCGAGGAGTTCTTCGTCGCCCGGAAGAGTCTCGGTGGGGGCGTCGACCCAATCGGAGAGCAAAGCGAAGTGCAGATTACCCTCGGAGTTGGCTAGATAGTGGATTTCCAGGCGCGACACTAATTCTTCCACTTCGTGGGGCCGCGTGAGCAGGACGGGCATCACGACGATGGTTCGCAAGTGCTCCGGCACACCCTTGCGGAGATCGAGACGGGGCAGGGAACGCGGGCCGAGCCAGTCTGTAACCGCGCGGTTGATCAGGGCGATGGCGAGATCGGAGGCGGGGAACAGTGCCAACAGGCCCAGAACGAAGAGCGCCGCTCCGGGCACGCCTGCCTCGTGATCGTGCAGCAGCGGGAGCGCCATGATCGCGGCAGTTATCAGAGCAATCGTACCCAGATAACCCGGCAGGGCGGTTTCCATGTAGGACCGCAGCGCGCGGCGCCTCCAGGAAAGTCGATAGCCGAGCTCGCGCTCGAATTCGAGGCGTCCCTGGGAGATCAGGTAATAGCCCGGATCGGTTCTCTCCTGCGCGGGAGATGGGTGGCTGGAGGCGTCGATCCTGGCCCGCTTGACGTGCTGCACCACGCGCTGGGCGATCTCGACTTCCGTGTGGCGCGAGCCGCGGGACAAACTCTCAATAGAGTGGCGGTAGGAATCGCGGGTGACGAAATCGAGCTCGGCGAAATTCGTATCTTTGGCGAGAACTTCGTCCACCAGGCTGACTCCCTCGAAGAATTCCGGCCACTCGAACGCGGACATCAGGCGCATGCTGGTGATGATGTTCCGCACCGTGACGTTCATAGCCGCTTGCAGCTGATGTTCCTGGCGGACAATATCGTCCGCGGTAGTCTTCTGCTCGGCCAGCCGCTCATCGAGCCATTCGAGCACCGGGCGGACGTTGGGGTTCACATCGCGCAGACGTTGGAGCAGTTGCACGCCGAACGCGGCGGAGAGCGGGCGGCCTGCGAATTTCTTGAGCAAGTCCGCGGGCGGCAGGGCGGGGAGTCCGTTGGTGCCGAGCAGGCTGTCGGCGAGAGTGTCCGCTTCCTGCCGGGCGGCGCGGCTGCGCACGATCCTCTCCGCGATCCGGCGCAGATTTTCCACCAGCACGATGCGCAGCGTGATGGCTACGGCCCAGAGTTCGCCGATGGTGAGCGGCTGGACACGCTGATAGGCCTTCACGAAGCGGGCTAGGACATCCGGATCGAAGCGGCTATCGGTATGGGCTACGAAGGCCCACGCTACGCCAAATACCCTTGGGTAGCCCTCGAGGTGCCCGGAAGAAAGCTTGGGCAGCTTGCGGTAAAAACCGGGAGGCAAGTCTTCGCGGATTTCGCGAAGCTGCTCGTCGACGATGTGGAAGTTATCGACGAGCCACTCCGCGGCGGGAGTGATCGTATGCTCCTGCTGGATGGCCTGGGCGAGGGCCCGGTAGGCTTCGAGCAGCATGCGGCCATTTTCGAAAACGCGCGGCGTGAGGGGGCGCCCGCGAGTGAGTTCGGCTTCCACCGTTTGCGCGGCCGCCAGAGTCTCGGCATGCTGTTCGAGCCGCTCGACGCTGAACAACTCAGCGCGAATCGGCTGTTCCTCGTCAGGTAAAAACGTGGTGATGGGGGATGCACTGCTCATGGGTGCGCCGAAGCGGAAAAGGTTCCTTTCACACCTTGTACATCCGAGAATCGATCATACAGAGTTACACGACGGGAAGCGGAGCGTATTAAGAAAATAAGCCAGAATTAACAAATCGAGAAGATTGGAACGAAGTAGGCGGCGGCTGATATGAAATCGGCATGCGAAGTTGCGGCCAGGAAAGAACGCGCCCCTCAATCCACGTGCTGTGTCTTGCGGCGAATAAACGGGAGAATACTCGTGGCGACTGCCAGAGCCAGAAGAATGTGAATATAACCATGCAAAGTGGATGGCGTGCTGATCCCCACGAGCCAGAGACTGAGCAGAATCACCGAAATCGTCCAAAGCATAATTCACTCCTTCGTTGTGTTGCGGGCTGAGTCGATACACCTCGACTCGCGCCGCAAAATACTAAAAACGTTCAACTGTGCTCGTTAACCAGGTAGCTGCGTTTAACGCGTAGAAGCCTGGGTGGGGAGGCTTCTAAATGGTGTTGCACCAACAAATCACAGCCAAAGTAAAATTAAGCGAAGGGCGAAAAATCGTCTATCCCAGCGTTGCTGTAGCGTGGCTAGGAAGATTAGTGTAGCACCGTTCCGCCGGGGAAACTCAGGCAAAAACCGCCCTAAATCGGCCCAATACGAGGGCCCATCGATGCCCGTCGAGGGAAATCGGGGCAAATATTCGCTGCGCCCCGAGCGGGCGTCGCCGCAGTCGAGGCTTTACAGATCGATGATCTGGTTGCGGACCGCGTAGCGCACGATTTGGCCGACGGAATGGAATTCCATCTTGCGCATGATATGCGCCCGATGCGTTTCGGCCGTTTTTGCGCTGATGTTGAGGACCGCGGCCACTTCCTTGCTCGTTTTGCCTTCGGCGAGCAGTTGGACGATTTCGCGCTCCCGGGCCGTCAGCCTCTGGGCCATCGAGGCATCCGGATTTTCTACAGGGGCTTCGCCAGCATAGCCACTCAATAACATCTCCGTAGCGTGAGCCGTAAAGAACGGTTTGTGGTGGGAGAGGGATTCGACGGCAGCTACCAAGTCGCGGTCCGAATCGGATTTTACGAGATATCCCCGTGCGCCGGCGTCGATCACCTCGCGGATCAAATGGTCCGAGTGATGCACGGACAGGATAAGAACTTCCGTGCGCGACGATGCCTTGCGGATTTGCCGTGTGGCCTCGATCCCGTTCAACTCCGGCATGCAGACATCCAGAACCACAACATCGGGGCGCAACTGAGCCGCTTTCGTCACGGCTTCACGGCCGGTGTGGGCCTCGGCACAGACTTCCCAGGCAGGCTTCGATTCCAGGATCGCTTTCAGGCCCCGGCGCATCAGGGAGTGATCGTCCGCCAAGAGGATTCGAAGATTCTTCATCGCTAAGTCTCCCCCAAGTCTTTGGTTTTCGTGCTCCTTCTTCCATCTCACAGAAAAAGAATTCGTGCGTCAGTTCTCGCCAAAAACTACGTCGGGTGCAATACAGTTTTGTACCTAGTGCTGGGGCAAAATTCAGATAGTGGCCATCATCGACAGCGAGGTTCCGAGCCCTGGTGACTGCGGATCAGGAAGCGGTTCCCGTCGCCGCATGGCGAAGCGGGGCTACGGTAGGTTCAGTGGGCCGGGAATGGGCACGGTCGTCGCGTTTGGCTTGGATGACCATCCACTCTACGTCCGTGGGACGGCAGGGAACGGCGATTACGTCGAAGGCGCCGAGCCGCATGGCTTCGAGGTATTCGTCCCAGTCAGCCTGGTGCGAGGTGACGACCACGCGCACCCTCGTTTTGAGCCCGCGGGCGGCAGTCAGCAAATCCCGATAGGTCCCGTCAGGCAGACTCTTGTCGCAGAAGACGAGCCCCACGGACTCTTTTCGCAAGGTCTCAACAGCCTCCCGCAAAGTAGAACAGCAGAGCGGCTCGACCTGCTGCGACGCAAGGATGTGTGTCAGCGACCGGCGGTCTTCGAACTGAGCGGAGAGAACCAGAACTTCCCATGGAACTGTCATAAGAGACTCCTCCGGTCCCCTAGAGGACCGAACAGGCTGGGTGAGGCTCGCATAGCTGAGGGCGATACTAGGGGGAACAGCCGTGCGGCGCAATCCGTCTCAGTCCTGATAGGTATCAGGGAAAATACTGTAGGCCTGTGGATAATTCCTTTCCTGTCTGGCAATTCCGCGCTCCGGAGACAGCAGATATAACTGCGTTTGTCGTAGGATGGGGCCGTCTCTGCCGAAAATGGCAATGCCTGGCGGCATGATACGATCAATTCGTAACTCTTCACTCGGCTCTTCCGGGAGGGGCCGCTCTCTTGCATATCGTTTGGGTGGGGCTACTCGGGGCGGTCGCTCTTTTGTGGGTCTTCGAAGCAGTCGCCATCGGCCGGGGCGTTCTTTCCATGCCTTCTCTGGATGACGTTCAACCCCTTCCGGATGACCTGTGCCCGCCGGTTTCGGTGCTTGTCGCGGCTCGCGACGAAGCGGAAAAGTTGCCTGCGGCTCTCGATACGTTTCTGGCACTGGATTACCCCTCGTACGAGGTTGTGGCGGTGGACGATCGTTCTCTCGATGCCACAGGAGAAATCTTCAGGGCTGTGGCCAAAAGCCACCCGCGGTTGAAGCTGCTGCGCATCGATTCGCTTCCTTCGGGCTGGTTGGGCAAGCCTCACGCGCTGGAGCAGGCATTCGGCAAATCGTCGGGCGAGTGGCTGGTGTTCACCGATGCGGATGTGCACTTTCGTCCGGACCTGCTGCGGCGCTCTCTGGCGCTCGCCCTGGAAAAAGGCTGGGACCATTTGACGTTGCTGGGGCGCGCCAAAATGTTCAACCCGGGGGACAAGATCGCGATGGCA
>CAZRKW010000053.1:0-19914 GCA_964600355.1 uncultured Acidobacteriaceae bacterium | reverse complement strand
AGATCACTTCTTGTATCTTCATCGTCCGCTCCAGGGCGGCCATCGGGTAGCAGTTCATGCCTATCTCCCGGCATGCATCTTCTCCCTTGGCCGCTTCTTAAAAAGCGGACATATCGTGTGCTAACGACATTCTGCCGTGCGTGAATTGACTGCTTTTGTTGCCGGTGTTACCGTTCCTCGCGGAAATTATTTAAGAGCTCAGAAGATCGTAGCCGGGACTGGGAAGGCAGCCGCCGAGAGATTCTTTCGTAATGTGAAGGGAACGGGGAGATGAGGCTTTCCATATGAAAATCCGCCAGGAATACTTACTTCGTGCGCTGGTCTTGGTAGCGATCTTCATCGCGGTTGAATTGTTCGGGGGAATGTCCGCCGCCCGGCGCGCGCCGGCGCCTGGGCCTGAGAGCGTTTCGATCACACTCCTCGGCACCACCGATCTGCATGGGCGGATCGAACCCTGGGACTATTACGCGGGCAAACCTATCGACCTCGGGCTCGAGAAAATCGCCACGCTGGTGAAGCAGGCGCGCGCGGAGGCTCCCGACGCCCTGTTGTTCGATTCGGGGGATATGGTTCAGGACCCGGAGTCGCTGCTTACGAATTATTTTCTGAATAAGAAGCCCGAGAGTCTGAACCCCATGATTGCCGCCATGAACCAGCTTCACTATGACGCCATGGCCGTCGGCAACCACGAGTTCAATTTCGCGCCGCAGCCGATGTGGAAGATCAAGGGAGAATCGCAGTTTCCCTGGCTGTGCGCCAACATTAAACAGACGTACACGGAGGGCGCTCCCTACTTCCCGCCGTACATCATCAAGAACGTGCGGGGTGTGCGGGTCGGAATCGTTGGATTTGTGACCACCGTGGCGCCTCCGAGCAAAGGCTACGAGTTCGAGCCCATCCTTCAGGCAGCCAAGCGGGTGATTCCCGAGCTGCGTCCGAAGGTGGACCTTCTCGTCGTACTGCTACATTCAGGCTTTGCCAGCAATCCATCGGGCGATCAGTCCGCGAGAATCCAGGAGGAGAGCGAGAATCTGGCTCCCGATGTTGCGGAGCAGATACCGGGCATCGACGTGATTTTCTTCGGCCACACACACAGCGAGTTGCCGGAGAAATTCATCGGCGGCGCGCTGCTGACGGAGGCGAAATACTGGGGGATGTCGCTCGCGCGAGCGGACGTGGTGATGACGAAAGCCGCGGGCGGACGCTGGGAGGTCGCTTCCAAGCATTCCCACACCATTCCCGTGACGGCGGACGTGCCTCCCGATCCTGAGACCGCCGCGGTGGTGAAGCCCTACCGCCAGCAGCTCGAACTATATCTCGACACGCCCGTCGCCAGTGCCGCGAAAGACGTCTCGGGAAAACACGCGCGCTACGAAGACACGCCGCTTCTCGACGTGATCCAGGAAACCGAACTCGATGCCGGGCATGCCGATGTGTCCATGGCCAACCTGTTGAACGAAGGGGTGAAAATTTCCGCGGGCGCTGTAACGGTACGCCAGGTCGGCGCGCTCTATCCCGAAGCCGGGGGCGGCGTTGTTCTCGAGATGACCGGGGCGCAACTCAAGGACGCGCTGGAGCACTCCGCAAGCTCTTTCCCGCAGTGGCCTCCGCCTGCCGGCAGCGCGGTCCAGGCCCCTTCTTTCCCTCCGGATCAAGCCGCAGGCGTTTCCTACGAGATCGACCTGGCCAGACCCGCGGGAGACCGCATCCGCAATTTGCAATTTCATGGCAAGCCGCTCGATCCCGCGCAGAAGCTGCGGGTAGCGGTATCCTCTTCCCGGCGCATGGGCGAAGGCGGATACGCGGTTTATAAGGGAGTGCCGGTGGCGGGTCGCACCGGGGACATGCAGGAGCTGGTGATCGACTACGTGACGCGCACGAAGAAGATTCCTGCCGAAGCAGCGGGGAACTGGAAGATCGTTCCAGCCGAGGCCGTCGCCGCCATGGAGAAGGTGGCCGGTGCGGGATGGACGTCAAAAACAGACTAATCGGCAACCTATTTCGTATTGGCTGCCTTTTGGGGGAGGGCTATGTATTCACGACGGGAGATTCTGGTAGGGGCCATCAGCGCGGCCGGAGCGGTAGCGCTGGCTCAGCCATTCGGAACTATTCTGGCGGGCGCCCCCGAGCCGCGCACGCCCGTAAACTTTAAGGTTCCCGCGGACGCGTGCGACTGCCACACACATATTTTTGACCCCAGGAAATTTCCTTACGCCGCGTCGCGCCCTTACACGCCGGAGACCGCTTCGATTGCAGACGTGCGCGCGCTGCACCGGGCGCTGCACATCGACCGCGTGGTCATCTCGCAACCCACCGTCTACGGCACGGATCACACTTGTACGCTGAACGCGATCAAGCAGCTTGGCCGCAACGCGCGCGGCGTCGCCGCGTTTGCTCCCGATACTTCCAGCGAGGAACTTGACCGGCTGCATCGCGGGGGAATGCGCGGGCTTGTAGTCCACAAGATGACCGAATTCAAGGACGCCGCGGCGCAAATTGGGGATCGCCCCTGGAACATCGAAACCTACGTGCGGTTGCCGCAGATGGAAGCCTTCCGGGATCAAGTGATGGCTTCGAAGGTGGTTGTTAAGCTCACACTTTTCGGTGGGGCTCAGAATGCCGGGGATGTTCATCAGCCGGGCTTCGGCATACTTCTGGACTTGCTTCGCAGCGGCAGAGTCTATGTGGAACTGTCGACGCCGTCCCATATTTCGAGCCAGGCGCCAGACTATCCGGACGCCGCGCCGATCCCCAAGGCTCTCATCGCAGCCAATCCGCAGAGGATCACCTGGGGCAGCGATTGGCCGCACGCGGCCACGGTACCCGGGCGCCAGATGACGGGAGTGGTGCCGTTCGAACAGATCGACGACGCCGTGAGCCTCAATTCGCTCGCCACATGGGTTTCCGGCGCTGACCAGTTGAAACTCATCCTGGTGGAAAATGCCGCGCGGCTTTACGGCTTCTGAGGGAGCCCCAGCAAAAATAAAATGATTCTCAAAGACGCTGAAGCACTTGCCCGCCGGTTATTGTCCGCTCACGGACTTTCGCATTGGCACTTCGAGTTCGACCGGGCGGTTCGCCGGTTCGGTATCTGCAAATATCGCATGCGCACGATCGCGCTCAGCAGGAAATTCACGCTGTTGAATTCCGAGCCGGATGTCAGAAACACGATCCTTCATGAGATTGCGCATGCACTGGTGGGGCCGAATCACGCGCATGACCAGGTGTGGCGAGCCAAAGCGAATGGGCTGGGCTGCAGCGGCTCTCGCTGCTGCGAGCGGTCGGTTGTCGCCCCCTCATCGAAGTGGATAGCGGAATGCCCGGGCTGCAGGCGTGTGGTCACAAGGCACCGGCGGCGGATTGCGTCCTGCGGGCGGTGCAGCGGGGGCTCTTTCAATCCGCGATACCAGCTGCACTGGACGATGATCAAAGACAGCCATACGAAAAGGGGAACGCAATGAGAATTCGCGATGTGATTGGAATCGGATTGCTGTGTACTGGGTGTTTGTGGGGCGGCAACGGGGCGCGGGCGCAGCAGTCACCCGTAGCGAGACCTCCGTTTGGATCGACGGGGCCTGCAACGATCACTTCCGTGCTGGACGCGCAGCTTTCATCCGAAGAGCGCGAAATCACCGATGCCGCGGACGCCATGCCGGAAGATAAGTACTCCTTCGCGCCAGCCAACGGGGAGTTCAAGGGCGTGCGCACGTTCGCTCAACAGGTGAAGCACGTCGCGACGTTGAACAATCGGTTCTTTGGCGCAATCCTGGACCAGCCGGCTGAAACGCGAGACTCCGAATTCGAGCGCGAAAACGGCCCGGATGCGATTCGGACGAAGGAGCAGATCATGCAGTATTTGCGCGACTCGTTTGCCCTCGGACACAAAGCCATCGCTACAATCGATGCGGAGACCGCCTTCTCATCGATCAAGAGGCCGCCGACGCCTTTTTTGAAGACGCCCGCGGCCGTCGTAATCTTCGAGTGTGCCCACTCGATGGACCACTATGGCCAGATGGTCGAATACCTACGCGACAATGGAATCGTGCCGCCCGCAAGCCGCCAGAGACCGCCCGCAAATCCACCAGCGAAATGAAGCTGGAGCCGTAATGGCGAAGATCTAAGTCTCCTTACTTTGGGCTATCTGCAAAGCGCGACTTACTTATGCGCTTACCGACAGCGCTTCCTTCGTCGAGGCAGTTCGGGCGCTTCCTAATCGTGCGTCCACCGAAAGCGGACCCGGTCCCTGCGCGAACATGAACAAGAGGCCTCCGGTGATCGCGAAGTCCAGGAAAAAGTGTTCGACCTCGGAGGGATTGCCAAAGTCCGAATGGAACAGCGACGGCGCGATGATGCAAAAGCCCGCGAGAGCCAGTGCGCCGTACCTTGTCTTGTAGCCGAACAACACGAGCAGGGGAGGGACGATCTGCGTCACAATCGCCAGATAGACGAGATTCGTCGGAACGTGGGCGTTATGCCTCACCATGTAGGCTTTGATTTCCGGCGTGTGCAAAATCTTGGAAACGCCGAAAAAGAAGAAAACAAAAACCGTCAGCATCCGACCCCCAAGCAACAGCGGGCCCATGACCGCACTGTTGTTTGCGATGCCTGTGGGCTTGTCGTTGCCTTGAAGCCGGTCGACCGATAGCGGCCCGGGCCCGTATGCGAACATGAACAGGAAGCCGCCCGTTATAGCGAGCACCTTCTCGGCGATGGTCACAAGAAAATTGTGGAACCCTAATTCCCCGCGAAAAAATAGAAGCGTCGCCAGAATACATACAGCGAGGAGGATCGCCGCGAATCTGGTCTTATAACCAAGCGCGACGAGGGCGATCCCGAGCACCTGTGCCGCAATGGCGACGCCGAGCACAAGTCCGAGCGGATGGATTTTGGCCAGCTCGTTGAGGATATAAAAGACGAAAGTTCCGGTCGTCAGCAGGCGCGCGACCAAAAGCAGGGGTCCCATGAGCGCATCGCTGGTCAAAATAGGTGCGAACAAATCCGGCTGGGAGTTATCGTTCATATTGTTTTCCTCCAATTGCTGCGTAGTATCCGAAGTGAGTATCCTGTGGACCGGCTTGCTAACGCGGCACTCTATCGGACCCTGCGGAGGAAGACAAGTATCTTGCACGGGGTTGCGGGCCGGTATATCTTTCCCAGCAGTTGGCGCGACGAAACAAAATGTGGTCGCAGGCGAACGCGCGTCATGGAGGACCGATGCTATCGCGACGAGATATTCTCAAGGGAGTGGGTGTGGCCGGAGTTGCCGCATTCGCCGGGCCAATCAAGACCGCTTTTGCGACCGCCGCTCAGCCGAGCACGCCCGTAAATTTCAGCGTTCCTGCTGGAGCGTGCGACTCCCATGTGTGCGTGATCGGAGATCCGGCGCGGTTTCCGTTTACAGCCGACCGTGGTTACACCCCTGAACCCGCTTCGCTCGAGGAGTTGCGCTCGGTCTATCGTGCCCTGCACATCGACCGCGTGGTCTTCGTGCAACCGAGCTTCTACGGCACCGATAATTCCTGCATTCTGGACGCCGTTAAGCGGATCGGACGGCAGGCCCGTGCCGTGGTCATAGTAAGAGATGACATTTCCGCTGCCGAACTCGAGCAGATGCGCGGCAGCGGGGTTTGCGGAATCATCAGCGCCGCGGTCGAGGGCCAGGCGGACGCGGAATCGGCGCGGCACCGTTTCAAAATCGCGGTCGAACGAGCGAACCGTTACGGCTGGCACATCGAATTTCACGGGCACTTGTCGGAGATCGAGGCCATCCAGGATCAAGTGATGGCTTCTCCCGTTCCCGTCATATTTGACCACTTCGGGGGAGCTCAGCCGGAGCGCGGCCTCAGTCAGCCGGGTTTTGACACGCTTCTGAAACTGGTCCGCGGCGGCAAGGCCTATGTGGATGTGTCCGCGCCCTATCGCATCTCCAAGCAGTCGCCGGATTATCCGGACGTGGTGCCGCTTGCCAAGGCGATCATCGCGGCGAATCCGGAGAGAATTACGTGGGGAACGGGTTGGCCGCATCCCGAGAGGGCGCCTGGGCACGCGCTCACAGAAATTTCGCCCCTGTACCAGATCGACGACGGCCGTAATCTCAATTTACTGGCCACCTGGACTTCCGGACCTGCGCAGCTCAAACTCGCCTTGGTAGAAAACCCGGCACGGCTCTACGGCTTTTGAGGCGCGGCGGCGCTACCTTACATTGTTTCGCCCGCGTCGAGGCCTTGCCGCAGTTTTTCGTGCCAGCGCGGCTTGAATTTTCCTGGGGAGCCTGGTGAAGACAAGCGCGTGCGCCCGGGTGAGGAGTTGCTGCAGTTCGGCCAGCGGAAGCGTGTCCTCGGATTCGAGTGCGATCCAATGCGCGCGGGCGAGGTAGGGAGCTGGAAAAATTCCTGGCCGCTCCACCAGTTCGACAAATTCCTCATCGCTGCACTTCAAAGAGAGCCAGTGCTCGCCGGGTTCCAGCCGGGCGACGGTGTACATTTTTCCTCCCACCTTGAATACCAAAGCGTCTTCCCACTGCACCTGTTCGGTCGTGTGCGGAAGAGAAAGGCAGAAGCGTCGGAGCCAGTCAACGCCCATAGCCACGGAGTAGCGCGGTCGGGCCTGCGCGGTGAACATGCGCTGAGAATA
Organism: uncultured Acidobacteriaceae bacterium; assembly: GCA_964600355.1. Lineage (GTDB taxonomy): Bacteria > Acidobacteriota > Terriglobia > Acidiferrales > UBA7541 > Palsa-295. The sequence continues at coordinate 13,281 of CAZRKW010000053.1, read as the reverse complement.
AACCCTGAAGTCTCATGCTGCTCTCGTGCGGAAATATTATGGCAATTTCATGTAACGGCTGTGGCACCCGTCGCAGGAAAGATTGATCAGGTGGCCCGCGTCCAGGAGCGCGCCGGCGTTTTTTGTCTCAGCCGCTTTCGCGGCCATGACTCCACCTTCGATGAGCGCCCTGGACTGCTCCATCCACACACCTCCGTCGCGGGCGCGCCCTGGCATCATCAGCAGATTTCCGCTCTCCATCAGCGTGACGGCGCTGTTGCGGACCTGTTCCCACTGCGCGTCCGTCTCCGGCTTTCGTTCGTGCGTGCCCTTGCTGTCGACGTCAATCTCCACCGCTCCGAACACGACATCCGAGGAAGGCCCGACCGTCGCTTTCATGATCTGCGAGACCTCGGCGACCGGCTCGAACGGCGGCGAGGGTCGCAGATGCAAGGCGAGCGCCGAACCGGCAGCCGCTGCTGCAATCACCGATACGATCCAAAGAAAAATTCGCATGGGCCGACCAATATACGCTCTTTTTTACCCAAGGGGTCGACCCAACGGCTGCGCGTTAGGCGCAGCGGAGAAGGCCGCGAGCTGGTGCTCCATGCCCACCGAGAGTTTTGTGGTGTTCAATCCGCGCGTATGCCGGGCAGGTGCTGTATTGGCCTGGCCATGGCGAAACGGAAGTGGGTGACGCCGGACAATCATCCGTGGCGCGAGGCGGCCCGCCGCGCAGCACAGCAGAAGGCTCGAAGAAAAGCGGCCGCGCGACCGTCGTTGGCCTGGCCCTCCGCTCCGCCCTAGGCGCTCCGCCCTTCGGCTCCGCCCTCCGCTCCGCAGGGCTGCGCTCCAGGCCAAGCCAACGACAAGAAACTACAAAAGCTCAAAAGGGGACAATTCCAACGAGGGAACCGAGGGGACATTTCTAACGAGGTTTGACAGTGCTCCGCGTGCGCGATTGACTTGCTTTGAGGTTGCCGGTAACATCCCGCTCGCTTGCGGCTTTTTTTCGCTGGCATGAGCGACGCGCTGGTTGAGGGCTTGCTGGGGTGGGTCGCACATCCCTATGGGGATTCATTGAAGAACGCATTGGATACGGGATGGGGGGCGCGGGGGATCGGGCGCAGGGCCTTTCTTAAGGGGGCTGGGCTTGCGGGCATGGCGGCCGTCATCCCTGCGCGGGTTACTGGCGCGCAGGAGACGGTTCCTAATACTTCGGGGACTGAACGCGCCACGCTTAAGGCACCGCCGCTTGCTTGCGATTGTCACCAGCATATCTTTGATCCGGTGCGCTTCCCGTTCCTGCGGCCCGGTACCGAATCGGACGCTACCGTGGCGGATTACCGGCTGCTGCAGAGGCGGCTGGGGAGTACGCGGAACGTGATTGCTACTCCCAAGGAGTATGTTAACGACAATCGCGTGACGCTCGATGCGATTGCCCAATTTGCTCCCAATGCGCGGGGACTTGCTTCCGTCGATCCTTCGATTACCGATGTCGAGCTGGAGAGACTTAAAAAAGGCGGGATGAACGGGGTGCGCTTCCTGCTGTTGGGGGGCGATGCGGCGGGGACGATCAACAAGATTCAGACTCTGGCTAGCCGCGTGAATGAAATGGGATGGCACATTGACTTCGGGATCAGCGCGGATCAGATCATCGCGACTGAGGATCTGCTGATGAAATTCCCCGCCGTGATCGCGATTGATCACATGGCGCGGATTCCGGAACCGGCGGGCGCGAACCATCCGGCGTACGCGATTGTGCGCAGGCTTCTCGATAAAGGGCGAACATGGGTGAAACTGTCGCTTGCGGGTGGCGACAGCAAGGTGGGGCCGCCTGAATACACCGACGTGGTGAAACTGGCGCGAGCTTACGTGCAGGCTGCGCCGGAACGAATGGTTTGGGGTACGAACTGGCCGCATCCGAACGAGACGATTAAGCCGGACGACGCTATGATTTTCGATCTGCTTTCGGAGTATGCGCCCGATGAGGCTACGCGGCATCGGATCCTCGTGGAGAATCCGGCGGTGCTTTACGGATTTGCGAAATCTTAATACCTGAGACTGCAAAAAATTTCGGGTGGAGGATGGTCGAGTGGGCGAAAACACTATGGATCGCCGGGGATTTATCAAGAGCGCGGGGGTTGCGACTCTCGCCGCGGTTTGCGCCGGAACTGCGGGAATCGGCGAAGCTCAGGAGGCGGTGCCTAACACGTCCGGCACCGAGCGACCCAAGCTGAAGGCACCGCCGCTGGCTACCGACTGCCATCAGCACATCTACGATCCGATGCGCTTTCCGCCGGCGAAGCCCGGCTCGGAACCGAATGCGACGGTGGCGGATTACCGGCTGTTCCAGAAGCGGCTGGGGTTGGGGCGAAACGTGATTGCCACGCCCCGGCCCTACCTGACGGATAACCGCGTGACCATGGACGCCATCGCGCAGTTTGCGCCGAATGCGCGCGGCGCGGCCACCGTGGACCCGGCGATCACGGATGCGGAACTAGAAGTGCTGCACAAGGGCGGCATTCGCGCGGTGCGCTTTGGATTGGGCGCGGACGCCGTCGCTATGGTGACCGCGCTTCAGCCGCTGGCAAAGCGCGTGAACGACATGGGATGGCACATCGACTTCGGGGCCAGCGGCACTCAACTGGTGGCGCTGCAGGACCTGTTGCTGAATTTCCCGTCCGTGCTGGTGTTCGACCACATGGGGCGCATCGAGCAGCCGATGGGCGTGAACCATCCGGGGTTTGCGGTGATGCTGAAGCTGCTGGATAAGGGGCGGACTTACGTGAAGCTCTCGATGGCGGCGGGTGACAGCAAGGACGGGCCGCCTACGTTTGCCGACGTGACCAAGGTGGCGCAGGCTTACGTGAAAGCGGCTCCCGAAAGAATGATCTGGGGGAGCAACTGGCCACATCCGGGCGAGGCGACTAAGCCGGACGACGCGGTGGTGTTCGATCTTTTGTCCGTGTGGGCGCCCGACGAGGGTACCCGGCATCGCATCCTGGTGGATAATCCTGAGACGCTTTACGGATTTTCGAAAAGCTGACGGAACGGGCGGTCAGCGCTGCCGGGGCGGGGCGGGTCGACTCAACTCGGCTCGTCTCGATGGACGATTGATCGCCGAATTGTTGCGGGCTGACGCGCCCGCATGGGGGATTTTCTGAATGAGTGAACATAGAATTGGGCGGCGGGCGTTTATCAAGGGAGCTGGGGCGGGGCTTGCCGGGCTGGGGACTGCGGGAATCATCCCGGGGGAATTTCTTGAGGCTGCTCAGCAGGCTACGCCCAATTCGGCGGGCACCGAACTTCCCAAGCTGAAGGCGCCGCCGCACGCTTGCGATTGCCATCAGCACATCTACGATGCCGCGCGGTTCCCTCCGGCACAGGCGGGCGTCGAGCTCAACTCGACGGTGGCGGATTACCGGTTGCTGCAGAAGCGGATCGGCACCACGCGGAACATTGTTACCACGCCGCGGCCTTACCTGACCGACAACCACGTGACGCTGGACGCGATTTCTCAGTTTGGGGCGAATGCTCGCGGCATTGCCGTGGTGACTCCGGCGGTGACGGACGAGGAATTGAAGGCGCTGGACCGCGGGGGGATTCGGGGGCTGCGGTTTTCGCTGTCGGGCAATCCGGCTACGGCGGCGGCGGTGACCGTCGACATGGTGGAGCCGCTGTCAAAGCGCATTAACGATATGGGCTGGCATGTGAAGATCAGCGCGACCGCGGACGTGATCGTGGCTCACGAAGAGATATGGAACCGGCTGCCTTCGCGGATCGTGTTCGATCAAATGGGCCGGATACCGCCGCCCGCGGGCGCCAATCACCCGGCTTTTGGAATTATCCGCAGGCTCATGGACAAGGGCCGCACGTGGACGGTACTGTCGGTGGGTTTCGACAACAGCAAGGAAGGGACTGCGGCGTATCCGTACATGGTGCAAGTGGGACAGGCGTACGTGCAGGCGGCGCCCGAGCGCGTGATCTGGGGGAGCAACTGGCCGCATCCGAATGAGACTACCAAGCCGGACGATGCCGTGCTGTTTGATCTGCTCACCCAGTGGGCTCCTAAGAAGGAGACTCGCGAACGGATTCTCGTGAGGAATCCTGAGGAGCTTTACGGGTTTCCGAAATCGTAGAAGCTCTTGCGCGGGCGCGGTGCGCTGTGCGCGTGCCGGGCATTGCGTTCAGAACCACGTTTTGCGGCGGTATTCGCGATATGCTTCGCCGAAATTTTCTTCGAGGACGCGCGCTTCCCTTCTGGCGCGAGCTGTCTGCATCGGAATTAACGGGATCACTAGCAGCAGCGCAACTGGATGGCCGAGGGCGAGCGCTAGTCCGGCGATCCAGCTGGCGCTGAAGACGTAAATGGGATTGCGGATTTTCGAGTAGAGGCCGCGGGTTACGAGGGCTGTGGCTTTGGGCGCGATCGAGAAGGACCTGCCGAGCTGAATGCGCGCCGTCATCCACAGGGCGAACGAAACTGCCGTGAGAAGCAAACCGAATATTCGAAGGAATGTTGGCGGTTGCCGCAGGCAATATCCCACTAGATAGGCCGTGCCCGCTCCCGCTGCGACGATTTGAACCGTGGCGACCGATTTCCAGTTCGGGGCGATGATTTTCCTCCGGGTCGAATAGCAAGTCTCTCATCGTATCCGCCGCGTGGCGCGGGGAATTCACTGGTAGACTGACAATCTGCGGGCACCGGACTTAATGGCTGTCGTTCCAGCACAATTACCGGATTTGAACGGGCGGACTCGTATCGCGCCTTTGTGGCACACGGTTGTGTTTTTGATCGTGGTGGTTGGCCTCGCTATTGTGCAGGGGCATCAGCAGCCCGGCATGGAAAACGCGCACCTTTCTTCCCGACTGCCGCTTTATGGGGCGATGATTGCGTTTGAGCTGGCGCTGTTCTTGTATGTGTGGCTGGGGCTGAGGCTTGCGGGCACGCAGGTGCGGGACGTGATCGGCGGTAAATGGGCGGCCGTGGGGGATGTTGCGCGGGACATCGGCACCGCGGTTCTCTTCTGGCTGATCGTGGCGGGAGTTTTGTTGACGCTGGAGAGATTTCTCGGCGAGAACACGACTGGGTTGGGCGCGGTGAAAACACTCCTTCCGCAAGGGCCGCGGGAGATTGCGGTGTGGATTGTGTTGTGCACGACGGCTGGATTCTGCGAGGAGTTCATTTTCCGCGGATACTTGCAGAAGCAATTGCTGGCGTTGACCGGACGAGTGGATCTGGCGATTGTATTTCAGGCGATCGTGTTTGGGTTGGCGCATATGTATCAGGGATTCAAAGGCGTGATTACGATCAGCGTTTATGGCGCGATGTTCGGCGTGCTGGCGGCTGTGAGGAAAAGCTTGCGGCCGGGAATGATGCAGCACGCTGGACAGGATATTTTTTCGGGGATTGTCGGGGGGATGCTTGCTCGGCGGCACTACTTTTAGATGTTTCATTACGCGAGAAAGACCCACCCTTGAACACCGCAAGGGCTGATTGGATAAGAAAGAAGGCTCCGATACGATTGGAGTGTTTGGGTTGGAGGACCAAGACTCAGAAGGAAACGAGCCTTCGATAGTGCTTATTGGAAGCGATTTTCATCCCAGTTGGCAACAGGGTTGTTGGGTCGATACGGATACGGGAGAAACGGGGGAATACAAACTGATGCACTCGCCGGGAGAAGTCGAGAAGTTCTACCGACGTTTCCCGCACCGGCGCTGATCGGCATGGTGGCCGCGGGGAATTGCCAGTGGTTCTTGGATGCGATGGCAGCCCTGGGACACCAAGTGTGGATCGGAGACGCGGTCAAGATCCGGGCCAGCGACGCGCGGCAGCAGAAGCATGACCGTCGAGATGCTGCGCTGTTGTTGCGGCTGCTGATGGAAGGGCGGTTTCCGCGGATCTGGACGCCGTCGAGCGAGCAGAAAGATTTGCGTCAGTTGCTCATTCACCGGCACAAGCTGGAGCGGTTGCGGGCCCAGGCCAAAAATGGGCTGCAGCATCTGGCGCTCAACCGAGGACTGCAAAAGCAAAGGCGCCTGTGGAGTAAAACCGGACAAGCGCTGCTGCGCGATCTGGCGTTGCCTCCCTGGGCCAGCCGCCGTCGAGAACCTGTGGCGCTCTCGTCCCGATCGCAGGATCGGGGTTCGCGTAGAAAAATCATGGCCGATGTGCAGGTCGTATCGATGGTTGGTGGAACGATCCGTTCCCCGAGCAATGATTACGGCGAGACTTCCAGCGTCTTGGTCCTCCACCTCCTCTGGCAATCGCGGGGTGTTCAAACCATCGCTCGGATGAACTGTGCCTTGACAACGCCTTCGTTCTCATCGAGGGGCACCCGAAAAAGAAGAGAACCACTAAGAACTCGCCGGTGGTCTCCTGCTTTAATTCAGGCGAGGCCGGTGAGGCGGGCGTAATCGTCGAGGCGCGAGAGGTCGTCGAGGGATCCGCGGAAGCCCAAGTAGCCGTCGGGGCGGATCACGAGGATGCGATTGTCGCTGCCGAAGAGCGCGGCGATCTCGGGCGTCAGCAACCCGACGGGGGCTGCGGGAGCAACCGGGGGAATCGCTCTTGGCGCTGCGGCGCGTGCGGTAGCGGCTGTCGCGGCCAGGGATGCCGCCGATGCTGCAACGGCGGCGGGAAATTCGGTGGACACCGACTCGTAGCCGGTTAAGTCGCCCGCCGCATCGGGCGGGGCTTCCATCTCGGTGCCGAGGATGGCTTCGGCGCCGCGCAACGCCATCACCGTGGCTCGCGGCAGTCGCGCGCGAATCCTGCGCATGTCGGGTATGCCGATACCCAGCGCGAGGGGCCGCCCGGTCTTGAGCGGGTCGAGCAGGCGGCCTGATCTGCCGCCTGCCAGCTCCACGTCGGGATCGGGAACGCGGTCGCCCGCGCGCAGCGAGCCTGCTCCGCCGTAGTCGGCCACAATCGACGAACCGCGATATTCGATAGCTGTCTCGGAGACAAAGCCCGCCAGGATATTTTGTATCGAGTCAAGACCGGTGAGCGCGGGCACGACCAGATCGCGGATGCGCTCGAGGAGCGGATTCGCGGTCGTCACGACGGAGACGCCGCGCGAAGTGATCTTCAGCAGCGCGTCGCCGACCGCGCCGCGCTCTTCGTTGTAGGTGTCGAGAAGTTCGGCGCTGGCGCCGTCGGCCACCGCGGCCAGCTTCCACGCGAGATTGGCCGCGTCCTGGATGCCAGTGTTCATTCCCTGCCCCGCCACCGGCGAATGGATATGCGCGGCGTCTCCTGCAAGAAACGCGCTGTCGACGCGATACGCGGCGGCCTTGCGCTGATTGATATGGAACGGGGAAATCCAGACTGGTGATTGCACGGTGATCCTGGCGCCGACACGGTCGATCACGGCCTGGAAATCCGCGATTGTGGGCTGGCGGGCTCCGGATGGAGCGCCGGTTTCGCCATGCGCGGCGCCGGGCTCGCGGGGCAGCGCAACGATCAGGCGATGGAGCTTGTCGCTGAGGCGCCCCACGAAAACAACGTCGCCGTGATGCAGGTGCACCAGAAGCTCGTCGCCGGGCACGTCGGGTCCGGCAAGCTCGAAATCCCCCAGCAGGAAATCCAGACCGACGGTATCGCCCTCAAATGGCAGATTCATGCCTTTGCGGACCGCGCTGTGCGCGCCGTCGCAGCCGATGAGCCAGCGCGCGGGGATTGATTGCGTAACGCCGGCGGCGGCGCCGGAATTGTGGCAAAGCTGGGCGGTGATGCCCTTTTCGCTGTTTTCAAACGAGAGCAGTTCGGTGCCGCGTTCGATCTCGACGCCGAGCGAACGCAGGTGTTCGGTGAGAAGGCGCTCGGTTTCGTTCTGCGGCAGAAAAAGAACGTAGGGGTAGCGGCCAGGGATGCGGTCCAGCTCGAAGGAGACGATTTTCTTTCCCTCGCTGAAGGCCGTGGCGCGAAGAAGTTTTCGTCCCAGGGCGACGGCTTGTTCCGCGACGCCGTAGCGCTCGAATTGCTCGAGCGTCCGCGCCTGCAACACCAGCGCCTGCGAATGCTGCGCCGGGTTTTCGGCTTTGTCGATGAGGCGCACGGGAAGGCCCATGCGGGTAAGCTCGATGGCCATGGCCAAACCGGTCGGCCCGGCGCCCGCGATCAGAATAGTGTCGTCTTGCCTCATAGGCACCCCACAGGGAGAGTATAGCTGGGACGCCCGGTACACGGAATTCGGAGTAAGATGGCAGATTCAAATTGGGAGGGGTGGCATGCGTCGAGTTAGGGGCATGATTTTGATTGCGCTGGCGGCTGCGGGAATCTGCATGTTTCCGACACAACTGACAGTGGCGCGGGCGACGGGTTCGCCTGCGGCGGCGCTCACCGGGACGGTGAGTTCCGGCGAGGAAGGCATGATGGAAGGCGTGCTGGTGAGCGCGCGGCGCGATGGCGCGACGATCACGGTGACCGTCGATAGCGATGAGCACGGGCGCTACACTTTTCCGCGCAATCGCCTCGAACCCGGGCACTATTCGCTGCGCATCCGCGCGGTGGGATACGATCTGGATGGCGCCGCGTCCGCCGACATCGCCGCCGGCAAACCGGCCAACGTCGATTTGAAGTTGCGCAAAGCGAAGGACCTTGCTGCGCAGCTCACCAACACCGAATGGCTGATGAGCATGCCCGGCACCGACGAGCAGAAGTTCATGATGGGCAATTGCGGCAACTGCCACACGTACGAGCGCATCGTGCGCTCGCAGTACAACTCCGACGACTTTCTCGGAATCCTCCAGCTGATGGCGACGTTCGCGCAGGGCGCCACGCCCACGCATCCGAAGAAGCGCGGCCTCGAGCAGTTGACCGAGACGGGAATGATGGGCACGCCGAAAACGGCGGAGTTCCTGAGCACGATCAACCTGAGCGACGGCCGCGACGAGTGGCCTTATGCGCTCAAAACGCTTCCGCGGCCGAAGGGCAAAGCCACGCACGTGATCATCACCGAGTACGATCTCGCGCGCCGCGACGCCCTGCCCCACGATGTGGTCCTCGCGCCCGACGGCCTGGTGTGGTATCGAGATTTCGCCACCGAGATGTTCGGCAGCCTCGATCCGAAGACGGGCAAAGTCGCCGACTACCCGATGCCGGGCGCAAAGCCGGGCTTCCAGCAGGGCGAGCCGGACATGGAAATCGACAAGTACGGCAATCTGTGGACGGCGCTGCAATCGGGAACCATCCTGAAGTTCGATACCAAAACGCACGAGTTCGCTTCGTGGAGCGTGAACGAGAACGCGAACTTCCAGATGATCGCGCCGGTCTACGACGCGGACAACAAGGTGAAGGTGTGGGTTTCCGGGTCGCAGCTTCCCGGGCTGCACCGCTTCGATCTCACCACCGGCAAATACGAAAAGCTCGATCCCAAGTCGCTCTATGGCGTGGACGCGGACTCGAAGGGCAATGGCTACGGCCTCGAGATTTCCAACCAGAACATCGTAAAGGTGGACGCGCTTACCGGCGAAGTCACGCGCTACTCGACGCCCACCAAAAGCTCCGGGCCCCGCCGCGGCCGCTTCGACTCGCAGGACCGCTTGTGGTTCGGCGAATTCCGCGGCAATAAGGTCGGCATGCTCGACACGCGGACCGGCACGTTCAAGGAATGGCCAGTGCCGACGCCGTGGACCGGTCCCTACGATGCGACGCTTGATAAAAACGGCGACGCGTGGACCGACGGGATGTTCAGCGACCGCGTCGTGCGCGTGAACACGACCACGGGCGAGTCCGTCGAATATTTGCTGCCGCGCGAGACCAACATGCGGCGCGTGTTCGTCGACAACTCGACGACACCGGTGACTTTCTGGGTGGGCAACAACCATGGCGCGTCCATCGTGAAGGTGGAACCGCAGGAGTAAGAGTGCTTCGTTACATCCGTCGGGCCAAATTCGTGCGTCGATTTCGTTGGTGGGAGCATCTTCAGGAATAGAACCGTGCCGTTCCGGAGGATCGACGATGTGGAATCCGTTTCGTGGGTGGCGCGCTGGGCTGTTCCGTTTGCTGCGGGTGCTGGCGCCGGAGGGATCGAATCTCGACGCGGTTTTCGATTCCTACGATGATTGGAAGAAGTTCCGGCCTAAGGGATTGGACGAGAAAGCGGAACCTGTTGCCGCGACGAAGACCAAGTGACGCGAGGAAGTAGACGGCGTTAAGAAGGAAAGAAAGAGAGATTCACCGCTCGAAAAGCGAGCGAAGGCAAAAGCGCACAGGCGGGAGTGCCGGTGCTACTCAGGACTGCTTTTGCTCGAGCTCAGCCCAGCGGGCGTAGAGAGCTTCTACTGTGCGGTGGAGTTCGTCGATGCGCAGGGTGGCGGCCCGCAGGAGCGCGGCGTCGCTGGCTACGGTGGCGTCGCTTAGCGAGGCTGCCTGGGATTCCAGTTCTTTCTCGGCGTCGGCTATGCGCTGCTGGATGGTTTCGAATTCGCGGACTTCGTTGAACGAGAGGCGCTTTTTTGCGGCGGCGAGTTTTGCGGGCGTCGCGCTTCGCGCTGGGCCTGAGCTTGGTGTTGAACCCTTCGATCCAGCGCTCTGAGTCCCGGCCGAATCCCCGTTGGAGCTTTTTCCTGTACTTTCGCCAGCACTTTCCCCTGAACTCTTTGCTGAACCTTTTCCCGTGGCGCTTGCCGCGGAACCTGCCTCGGCTTGGTGGCTCGAAGCTGGGACGCTGCTTCCCTGACCGCGGGCTGCTTCGGCTTTCGCGGCGGCGTTGCGGGCTTTCTGCTGCTGGCTCTGCCACGCGTCCCATTGCGAATAGCTGGCGAAGCGGCCGGCGCCGCCGTAGCCGTCGAGGCCGAGCACTACGCTCGACACGCGATCTAGCATGTAGCGGTCGTGAGTGACCAGCACGAGCGCGCCGCGAAATTCCAGCAGGCTTTCTTCGAGGATTTCGAGCGTGGGGATGTCGAGGTCGTTGGTGGGCTCATCGAGCAGCAGCAGACCGGCGGGCTGCAGCATCAGTTGAGCGATCAGCACGCGGGCGCGCTCGCCTCCCGAGAGGCGGCTCACCGGGCGGTTCAAATCCTCGGCGGTAAAAAGGAACCGCGCGGCCCAGCCGCCTACGTGGATGACGCGGTCCTGGTAAATCACCGAGTCGCTGTCGGGCGCGAGCGAGCGGCGCAGCGTGAGGCTCGGATCGAGGACGCGGTTCTGGTCGAAATAGACGATGCGCAGCCCGTCCGCCTTGCGGATTTCCCCGGCTCCCAGTTCGAGATCGCCGCGCAGCAGCCGCAGCAGCGTCGTTTTGCCGCTGCCGTTCGGCCCGACGAGGCCCACGCGCATCCCCGCCGTGAGCGTAAAATTCAAATCCGCGAAAAGCGTGCGCTTGCCGATAGCCGGCGCCATGATCGAGTAACCGACGCCTTCGAGCTGTACGAGCTGCTTGGTCTGGCGTCCGCTGGCGGAAAAGTCGATTGCGGCGGACGCAGTGCGCGTGCGCGCGTTCATATCGGCGAGCTCGCCGATCATTTCGTTGGCCGTGTCGATGCGGGCCTTCGATTTGGTGGTGCGAGCCTTGGGCCCGCGCCGCAGCCATTCGATTTCCGTGCGGACGCGATTCTCAAGCGCGTCCTGATGCTTCTGCTGCGCGTGAAGATACTGCTCCTTCGCTTCGAGGAACGCGCTGTAGTTTCCGCTGACGCGCAGGTAGCCGTCGGCATACGCGCGGCTCAGCTCGACGGTTTCGTTGGCGACATTTTCCAGAAAATAGCGGTCGTGGCTGACGATCACGCACGCGAAAGGAGCGTTGCGCAACAGCCCTTCCACCCACTTGATTCCGGCAAGGTCGAGGTGGTTGGTGGGCTCGTCGAGCAGCAGGATATCCGGATGCTGCACGAGAGCCTCGGCGATCGCGAGGCGCTTGCGCCAGCCTCCGGAAAGCTCGTCAGTGCGCATGCCGAAGTCGTTGAGCCCGGCGCGGCCAAGGGTTTCGGCGACGATGGCGGCGTGATCGTCGTGGTGCACGCCGATGCGGTCCAGCGCGGCGTCGATCACGGATCGGACCGTGGCGCCCGGGGCGAACTCCGAAACCTGCGCCACGCAACTCAGCCGCGTGCCCTTGCGTACGGCGACCTCGCCCGAGTCGGGCTTGACGCGCCCGTCGAGGATGGCCAGCAGCGTCGATTTGCCCGAGCCGTTAGGGCCGATCAGGCCGATGCGGTCGCCTTCGGAAACCGTAAAGGAAATGTTCTGGAACAGGGGAGCGACGCTGTATCGCTTGGAAAGTCCTTGTGCGCTGATGATGGGGGCCAAATTTGCGGGGTCGTCTCCTGTAGGGATTGCGCCGTTTGGTTGCACATTCAGTTTACACGGAAAGGCCACAGGGGGAGATGAGCAGAAAAGAGGAGCGGAGTCAGTTGACATCCGGCAATGGTTTGCTGTCCAATCCGCGGTGCGACGGGCGCTCGACACCGACGCACAACGACCATTGACAATAGAAATGAGACCGGCAAGCGGAGGGATGGCGACTATGTGGAACATTCGACGGACCGTTCTGGCAGGTTTGGCAGTTCTTGCAATCGGAGGTCTCTGGCCAGCGCGAACTACGGCTCAGGAAAAACCTGGAGTGGTGACCGTGTTCGATCACGAGAAGCTGGACGCGTCTTTCGACAAGGCGCTCGACAACGGCGGCACGAATCTTTTGTGGAACCACACCTCGAACGGCACGATTTACAAAGTGGATACGCACAGCCGGGAATCGGTGAAGTCCGCGTGCAAGCCCGAGGGATGCAGCCATACGGGCTATACGGCCGTGGTGTACGTGGTGAGCGGCGCCGCGACGCTGGTGATCGGCGGCACGACGAAAGCTGCAGGGCCGGACAAGTTTGGCGGAGATTCCGTCGGGGGCGGCGAGTCGCATCGCATAAGCAGAGGCGATGTGTACATCGTTCCGCCCAATACGCTGCATTGGTACAAGAACGTGGAGCCGCCGTTCCGCTACGTCGAGGTGCCCATCAAGTAGCACCCGGCTCGAGTGGATGGCGCCGAGCGGCCCCATGTGAGTCTGTGTGCCCCGGTACGATGCGCGAGTCGAAAAGGGTTGAAAGGAAGAACATGCCATTTTCCCGCCGTGGATTCATGAAATGGGCCGCGTCACTGTCGGCGTTCGCGGCCGCCTCGCGCGCTCGCGCGGACGTGCTTCCGTTCTTCATGGAAAGCGCGGGAACCCAATTTCGGCCTGCTCTGCTGCCTTCGCAGGAAGAAGTATGGGAACACGTGAAGTGGATGGCACAGCTCGGGCCGAAATTCACGGGAAACAAGGCGCACACGGAGTTTGTGGAGTTTCTTGCCACGCA
>CAZRKW010000052.1:0-20034 GCA_964600355.1 uncultured Acidobacteriaceae bacterium | reverse complement strand
GGGGGAATGCCCTTCGGAAGGCAATGCGGAATTTTCGGGTAAACCGGGATTTTCGCTGATGAGATCGCCTATCACATTCGCCTCGGTGGTGCCTATGATGATTGGGATGCGCTTCGCTTCGGATTGGCCGCCTGCCCGCGCTTCCTGCGAGGCCGCAGCCTGATGTGAAAAAGCCGGCGTCCCGCCGGCCGCCCAATTCTCGGGCGGGAATTGAATTCCCCAAACGTTCCCGGGACTTTCGAGCTCCACGGCAACCTCGAAGGCCTCACGGACAGACTGCGGGCGCTGGAGCCACGCTATGCGCGCCCGGACGTTGCGGCATTCCGAACCTTCCCGCAATCCCAGGGTAACCCATGAATTTTTAGGTAAGTGATGCTTCGATGAATAAACACATCCGTGAAGATTCAGGTCCAGCGTCGAGGTGCGTTCCTCGAATGGCTGTCCCAGCAGGTCCAGGCCCCGTACGATGAGGGGAACCGACTCCGAAACGCGCTCACTGCGCCGCCGCTCGCTCTTGACCTGGCTAAAATCCACTTCTCGCACCGCGTTCCTCGAATCGCATGCGAGAGAATAACATTCCCGCAAGTTCGGGTCGAGAGCGAAAACGGCGCGATAAAAAAATTAAATGTGGAAAAAGTTTTGCAGTGCGTCTTCCCTGCTCCGCGAGACCGCAAAACCGCCGATTTTACTTTTTCTTCTTTTTCGCGCTGCTGGCGGTGCCAATTTGCGTCTGTACTCCTCCGCTCAGCTGCGCGATGTTGTCGAGCGCGGCCTTCGCTTGCGGAGCGTACGGCCCATTCGGATCGGCGTCGATGCACTTCTGGTAGGCCTCCGAGGTTCCCGGAGGAATGATATAGATGACCTTGTCGCCTTCCTGCTTGGTATCGATGGTGCCGGTATAGGCGCTCCCCAGCAGGAAATAGGCTTGAGCGTCCTTCGGATTGGCCTGCGTCGCCTTCTGGAACGGGACGATCGCGTCTTTCAGGTCGCCCTTGTTGCTCAGCACGATGCCGACGTTCTTCCAGCAGATATTAGCGGTTGTAGGATCGAGAGCAGTCGCCTTGTCGCAAGCGGCGCCTGCGTCGGCGATTTTCTGCGCGTCGTTCTTGTCCGCGCCGGTCCGCGCGAGAGCCGTGCTCAGACTGACGTAGTAGTTTGGCTGCGGCTGCAGGTCAACCGCTTTCTGGTAGGCGCCAGCGGCGTCGCTGGAATTTCCCTCCAGGTCGTACGCCTGTCCGAGGTTGGCCCAGATCAAAGCGTGGTTCTTCGGGTCTTTGGGACTGGCGCCCTGCTCGGCCTGCTGGAATTCGGTTACAGCGGTCTGACCGTCCGCCTTGATCTTGTCTTGGAGCGCCGATTTCTGATCGGCGGAGGCGGCGGCGAGCTGCTGGCGAACCTGATTCGAGTCGTTGATCGCCGCGATGCCGGCATTGAAGTGAGTCTTCATGTTCTCAAAGGCGTGGGCTTGCTCTTCGGCCTTCTTGGCGTCCTCGACGCTGGCGTTCTTCTGTTGCGCGATGAGGTCCTTGAAGTTGAACGTGATGTTATTGGGGCTGCCCTCCATAATGGAGTGTCTTTCGGTGAAGTTGAGTTTCGCCGCGTCGTTGGTGAGCACGAATTCGTAGATCCCACCTTTAGGCACGAGCTGGCTGTAATGACCCGTGCGGTCCGTTTTCACCGTAAACACCTGGCTGGTGTCTACGTTCTTGATCTGCACGGTTACATCCGCCCAGGGATTGGCCTGAGGGTCCAGTACCTGACCCTCAATTCGAGTCGACTGCGCACACACGATCGGGGCCAGCAGAAGGGCAAACAGCAGCGCTCCCAGGGCGGGAATCGTTCGTCTCATTAGCTATCTCCTCCAACTATAAAGTGCGTTACCTATTATCGCCCAAGTGACACTCGGCAGGCGATAGCGAACCGCCAGCACCCGCGTGAATTGGCGGGCAATCATAACAAATTGGAGGCGCTGAGCCGCAAGCAAAATGGCAGCGCCACCCGGATATCTGAAGTAGTACTACGGCTTGTAGGTCGCCGCGGTTACATCCGATTCCCAAACGGTGATACTTGCGATTCCCGCGCCGTTGGGCCCCCGGGGGAGCTGCCTGGCTGTTTCATCATAGATGTAACGCGCGATATTCTCGGCCGAAGGGTTCAAAACGTCAAACGGAGGGCGCTCGTTCAGGTAGGTGTGGTCGAGCGACCGAATCACTTCCTGAATCGCCTTCTTTAGCTGGACAAAATCGTAAAGCAGCCCCGTCGAATCGAGCTCCTGGCCTGCCAGCGTGATGCGTACCTTGTAGTTGTGCCCGTGCAGGTTCTCGCACTTGCCCCGGTAGTTGCGCAGGTTATGCGCCGCGGCAAACGTTTCATCCACGCTGACTTCGTACATGCGATTCCTTCGAGTTCGGAGAGCCGGAAACGGTCACGCCGCGCTGCCGCCCCTACTCGGGGTGATTTTCCATGAAACGCGCCACTTCGGCAAGATCCTGCGTGGTCAGATAATCGGGCAGGGACTCGAGAAAAATTTTACCATACTGCATGCGCTGGATCCGGTTATCGAGGATCGCCAGAATTCCCCGATCCGTCTTGGTGCGGATGAGCCGTCCGAAGCCCTGCTTCAGCGCAAGAACCGCTTCCGGAATCTGGAATTCGGCGAACGGATTGCGGCCGTCCTCCTGAAGCGCGCGCACGCGGGCCGCGACGATCGGATCGCTGGGCACGGCGAAGGGCAGCTTGTCGATGATCACGCAGGAGAGCTGCGAACCCGGGACGTCCACGCCCTGCCAGAAACTCGCCGTGGCGAACAAAACCGCGTTGGCGGTGGACCGGAAGCGGTCAAGCAGTATGGAGCGCGGAGCGGTGCCTTGCAGAAGCAGGGGAAAACGCACCTTGGAGGAGACGCGCTCGTACACGTCCCGCATTTGCGCGTAGCTGGTGAAAAGGCAAAACGCGCGGCCCTCGGAAATTTCGAGCAGTTGGACGATTTCGTTGGCCGCGCTGGCCGAGAACGAAGGATGCCGCACGTCCGGCATTGACCTGGGCATGTACAGCAGGGCCTGCTCGTGAAAATCAAACTCCGGCGGCAATACCACTTCTTTCGCGGGCAGCACGCCCAGGCGTTGCTTCAGGTAGTCGAACCGGCCGGCAACGGCGACGGTGGCAGACGTGAGCACCACCGTGTCGAAACGCTCGAAGAGCTGTTCGCGGAGGATCTGGCTCACGTCAATGGGAGTGGCCGCGAGGAAAACTCCGCGTCCGCGGCGCTCGTACCAATAGACGTAGCTTTTTTCATCGCTTTCAAGCAGGAACGCCAGCTCGCGGCGCGATTCGGCGGCCCGGCGCGCCAGGGTAATCACTTCCTCGGGCTTGGGCGAGAGCGCCGACAGCTCAGCCTCCACGCGTTTGATGGCCGCGCCGAGCTCGTCATAGGGCTCGCGATGGCTCTCCAGGAAGGCGTGGCGCTCGGCGGGACCGAACGGAAACCGTCCTTCGCGCTCGGGGAACGTTTCAAAGAAAGAGCGGCTGCGCTCGCGGACGCGCGCCAAGTCGCGCCGAAGGGGAGCCGACTCGATCCGCAGCACGCGCAGCATGCTTTCGGTGTCGCGAGCGAGCTCGTCGAAACGGTAGCTGGATATCTGGCGCCCGAAATAATCGCTGGCAACATCTTCGATCTCGTGCGCTTCGTCGAAGACCACCGCGGAATATTCCGGGAGGATCGAGCCGAAATCGTCCTGGCGAATGGCCAGATCTGCGAAAAAGAGGTGATGATTCACCACGATCAGGTTGGCTTCCTGGGCGCGCTGGTGCATGGCCGTGATGAAGCAGCGCTGAAATTCGGGGCACTTCTGGCCGTTGCAGAGGTCGCGGCGCGCGTCGATCCGGTTCCAGAGCTCTGCGTCGTCGGGGAGAAAGGTCAGCTCGCTGCGGTCTCCGGTGTCGGTGAGCTTTCCCCAGTCGCGGATTTGCGAGAACCAGTCGATTTCGTCCATTCCTTTGAGGACCGGCTGGCCCTCCATCTGATAGACCTTCTGCCGGCAAAGGAAATTGGCGCGGCCCTTCATGAGCGCGACTTTCAGGTTGGGCGCGAAGTGCTTCTGCAGGAATGGGACGTCCTTCTGAAAAAGCTGCTCCTGCAACGACTTGGTCGCGGTAGAGATCACCACGCGCCGCCCGCTGCGGATGGCGGGGATGAGGTAGGCAAGCGTCTTGCCGGTGCCGGTGCCCGCTTCGATCACGGCATGCTGGTGGCGTTGAAAGGCTTCTTCGACGATCCGGGCCATTTCCAGCTGCGAGGGACGAAATTCGTAACCGGAATGGCGCGATTCGAGCAGGCCGCCGGGGCCGAAGATGCCATCGACGGTAAGTTCCTCAGGTTTTTCCGCGGTCGCTTTTTTCGACATGAAGGGAGCGCTTGCGAGCCCGCAAGAGCCAGAAGCTACCATAGCACAGGCCGGCTTTCCGCCGAGGCTTCCCAAACGGGAGAATTTTTCTGTGCAGCGCACCTCTCTAAGAGTGTCGAGTGAGCGCGTACGCTTTTGTTTGTTTTCAACGACATAGATGTGTTTCCGTTCGTCTCAGTGTGTCGAGTCAGCTGTCGCGTTTCTGCCATCTTTTTTCGCTCGTTTTTCATGCCACCGGGCCACCGTAGCACGGTACAGGGGGGTTGTCCGATTGGGTTTCGCGTGGTACGGGAAAGCTGCCTTGGAGTAGAACGACGGAAAGCGATGCTGGCTAAAAGCGCGGGCTAGCGGCGAACGAGGTCTTCGAGGGCTTTGGCCCAGTGCGAGAGATGATTCAGGGACGGGGCGTGGGTGTGATCTAGCACGAGCGGAGTGATGGAGATGGCTCCGTCACGGATGGCGGCATGATCGGTGTTCGGTTCGATGTCCTCGGTAAGCTCCTGCTCGTGCAGCCAAAAATAGCGGCGGCCGCGAGGATCGACTCCCGCCTGCAGCAGGTTGCGGGTGATCTTGGACGATTGCCGCGTGAAACGCACTTCCCCGCTCCAGGGCTGCGGCACATTGACGTTCAGCAGGACGCCCTTCGGCAGGCCTTCCTTCAGAACCACGGGAACCAGCGTTCGCGTAAAGCTCGCAGCGGGCGCGAAATCGAAATTCTTGCCGCGGTAGGCCACTGAAACCGCCAGCGAAGGAGTGCGATTGATGGCCCCTTCCATCGCGGCGCCGATCGTCCCGGAGTAATAGACGTTCTCGCCAAGATTTCCGCCAGGGTTGATTCCGGAGACGACGATATCGGGCTTGTCTTTGAGAATCGTGTTGAACGCGAGGATCATGGCGTCGGCGGGCGTGCCGTCCACGGCGAACTCGCGTTCGGCAAGCTGCTCGCAATAAATCGGCTGGCGCAGGGTCAGCGATTGCGCCGCGGCGCTGCGCTCGTGGGCGGGAGCGACGACCGTGACGATGCCGATTTGGCCGAGCTCTTTCGCCAGCGCGCGCAGGCCGGGGGCGTGAATCCCGTCATCGTTGGTGACCAGAATGTGGAGTGCCATGATGTTTCGCTGTGGGAGAGCCTTGCAGCCACTCGCCGCCTTCTTTACCAATGTAGCAGCAGAAATGGCCGCCCGCCAGCACCGGGGCCGAAAACCTATTTACCGATCGGATCGCTTACGAGAGACATCGGGAGGAGACAGGATGAGAGGTTAAATGGTCGGGACGACTGGATTTGAACCAGCGACCTCACGCACCCCAAGCGTGCGCGCTACCAGGCTGCGCTACGTCCCGACCGTTTGCGACTGCCGTTCAGGGTATCACTCGCCTTTGAGGAGGGTCAAGACAGCGAGCAATTCTTCGTGCAGATCGAGGAGGAGCTTTTTGGGGATGCGATTGGCAGGTTCGGGCCGCGCGGCCGACTGAACCGCATGCGCGCCCTGGTTTGAATCGGCGACCGCTTCCCTGCCGATGCTTCCATTGGCGCTGCCGCTTACGCTCCCGTTGCCGCTTCCCTGCTCCGCGAGATGCTTGCGGGCTCCCGCGATGGTAAAGCCCTGCTCATAGAGGAGGCGCTTAATTTCGAGGACGGTCTCGATATCTTCGCGGCGGTAGAGGCGATGTCCGCTGGGGCTTTTCACCGGCTGCAGCGTGGGGAATTCGCTTTCCCAGAAGCGCAGGACGAACGCCTTGGTTTCCGTCAGGCGGCTGACTTCGCCGATGCGGAACAGGCTCTTTTCCGGAATTTCGCGCGCAGCTTGTGCGGCACTCGCCATGGCTTTTCTGTATCGTAGGCCGATTTCGCGCGGTGTCAACCCCACATCTGTGAATTGCACGGCGCGAAGAAACGGACTGAGGCGCGGAGATCGAAGGCTCGTGGAAAAGACGCCGCGAGCGGTAGGCTCTGCGCGCCTGCGGGCTGACAAAAAAAGGCAAAAGCAGATCCTTCACTTCGTTCAGGATGACAAATGGTGAGGGCGGGGGTCGCACAGGTGCAGGCGTCGCCACGGAGCAAGAGCAAGACCCACCCTTGGGAAACGCAAGGGTGGGGCACCCGCAAAAGCGAAAGACGGAAAGACACAGAACAACCGCTTAGCGGCGCTCGCGGGCCTCGCGCTTTTTCTCCGTGCCGCGGCCGTCGCGCTTCTTTAGGCGCTGCATGAAGCGGATGGGCGTGCCGGTGAAGTCGAAGGCGTCGCGCAGGCGGTTTTCGAGGAAGCGCTGGAAGCTGAAGTGCAGCGGCTTGGTCTGGTTGGTGAACAGTACGAACGTGGGCGGGGCTGCCGTCGCCTGCGTGATGTAATAGATCTTTACGTGGCGGCTGGCGGGAGACGTTCCGCGATCGAGATCGACATTCGCGAGCCAGCGATTGAGCTCCCCGGTGGAAATGCGCCGGTTGCGCGCTTCCACTACGCGGTCGATCTGGGCGTACAGCTTGGTGACGCGATCGCCCGTGAGAGCGGAGAGGAATACCAGCGGCGCGTAGGAAAGAAACTTCAGCTTGCCGCGGACCATCGGTTCGTAATCCGCCAGAAGCTTGCTGGGATTTCCGCCGCCGCCCTTTCCTCCCACGCGCTTTTCTTTCTCGGCTTTCTCCTGCGCGGCCTTCAGAGCGAGATCCCACTTGTTCATTACGATGATCACGGAGCGGCCGGACTGCTCGGCATAGCTCGCGATGGTGGCGTCATGAGAGGTGACGCCCACCGACGCATCGGCCACGAGGATGGCGACATCGGCGCGCTCGAGATGCCTGCGCGCCATGATGACGCTCAGCTTTTCCGCGATGAGGTTCGTCTTGCCCTTGCGGCGAATGCCCGCCGTATCGAGGAAGCGGTATTTTTTGCCATTGTGCTCGACCACCGTGTCGACGGCGTCTCGCGTGGTGCCCGGCTCGGGCGATACGATCGACCGTTCCGCGCCCACCAGCTGATTGAGCAGCGTGGACTTGCCTACGTTGGGGCGCCCGATAATCGCGATGCTGACATCGGGCCGCGCCTCCGGAAATTCACCTACGGGAAAATCCTGAGTCAGCGAATCGAGCAGGGTGTCGATTCCAAATCCGTGCTCGGCGGAGATGGGAAAAATACGGTCCCCGAGTTCGTAGAACTGCGCAGCCAGCTCGGCCTGTTTGGGTGAGTCCACCTTATTCACGGCGAGCACGGGAGGCTTGCCGGCCCGGCGCAGGAGTTGCGCCAGCTCCTCATCGAGGGGGACGGGGCCGGTGCGGCCATCGACTACCTGTACTACACACGAGGCGTTTTCGATGGCTACACGCGCTTGCCGAAGAATTTCGCCGGGGATTCCCGCTTTGTCCTCGGGCACGATGCCGCCGGTGTCGACCACCTCGAACTCGCGGCCTTCCCACTCCGATTTTCCGTAAATGCGGTCGCGGGTGATTCCAGGTTCGTTGGTGACGATCGAGCGGCGCGTGCCGGTTAAGCGGTTAAAGAGGGTGGACTTGCCCACGTTGGGGCGTCCGACTATCACAATCGACGGCAGTTTTCGGGTCATCAGGTCTCTTCGTGCGGCGGTTTGAGACTTCTACACTATCACGTCACTGTCACGTAGCGGCAAACGCGGCATTCAGCGCAGCGCAAAGAAAAAGCGCGCTGGCCGGGAACTCCCTTCCCCAACCAGCGCGCTTTTCAAATCGGTCAACTAAGAAAAGGCTGCGTTATTCGTCTTTCTTCGCGGCGCCGGCCTTCGCTCCGAAACTGCGGATGTAGAGCACGAGCTGCCAGCGTTCGGTTTCCGAAAGCTGATCTTCCCAGCTGGGCATCGCACCGCGACCCTTGCTCATCTTCCAGAAGAGAGAGCCATCGGTTTCCGGAGCCATCAGCTTGGGATCGGTGAAGTTCGCCGGCTTGATCGTGAGAGTCTTGGCCGTGGGGCCGGTTCCATCGCCCTTGGGACCGTGACAAACCTCGCAATTTTCCCGGAAGGTTTCTGCGCCGGCGGCAATCACATCCGGTGTCTTCTTCAAGGGGTTCTTTACCGCCTTTGCTTCAGGGGGAGCAACCCAAGGGACATAGGGCTTTGGAGGAGCCGTTTGCGCTTCTACCCGGGTGGCGAAGGAAGCCATCAGCAACAGCGCTACAAAGGCTCCCGCGATCTGCCTGACCCGCAATGACACATTCATTCCTTTCATGCTGGCTTACCCCTTTAAAAACTGAGTTTTTTGTGTGCGCTTGATGCTACCAAAGTCTCAAATTTAGATTCAACTACAAAACGAATAAGTTGCTCTGGCAGACACCGTAAATGGCCGGGATGTTGCTCACTTAGCGAGACTTCTGCCCGTACAGCAAGCAATGTCAGACAGTTACAGCCTTCCTCCGATGGCTGGGCTACGGGAGCGCGAATACACTTCACGGGAATTGCGTTTCGGTCACCAAATCGCAGTGCCAGGAGGCGTTATCATGGCAGGAAAAAATACCGCGGTTTTTGGAATCTATCCGACTTACAGCTCCGTGGAGGGCGGCGTCGATTCTCTCAAGAAGGCAGGTTTCCGCAACACGGATATCTCCGTTCTGTTCCCTGAGAATGTCGGCTCGAAGGATTTCGCTCACGAGAAGGGCACGAAAGCACCCGAGGGCGCGGCAACCGGCGCCGGAACCGGCGCAGTCGTGGGAGGCGTGCTGGGATGGATCGTAGGAATTGGCGCTCTCGCGATTCCGGGTGTGGGGCCGTTCATCGCTGCGGGGCCGATCATGGCGGCGCTCGCGGGAGTCGGAGTGGGCGGCGCGCTCGGCGGGAACACCGGCGCGTTGATCGGGCTGGGCATTCCCGAATACGAGGCCAAGCGCTACGAGGGGCGCGTACGCCAGGGTGGCATTCTGCTCTCAGTTCACTCGGACAGTTCCGAGTGGACGAAGCGCGCAAAAATCATCCTGGAGCAAACCGGGGCGCAGGATATCTCCTCGACCGGTGAGTCCAGCGCAGACTTCGCCAAGAGCGATAAGCCGCTGGCGCGGGAAGCTACCGGGGGAGAGCGGCTCTAGTTGGCATTCCTGAAAAAAAAAGGGGCCGAGGAAGAATCTTCCTCGGCCCCTTTTTTTGGTACTGACTGCTGCTGACGCCCTACTTCGAGCCCCAGGTCATCGAGACTGGCCCGACGCCATACACAAGGATAACGGTCGCGCCCTTGGCGTGTCCAAAATGGCGGAGCTGGGCCGGGAAGCGGACGACTTCCCCGGCGTTCAGCGGCTGGAGCTTTCCGGCGTCATACGTGTCTCCGTTCCCCACTTCATACGTGCCGCGTAGAACGACCAGGTTTAGGTCCACCGATTGCGAATGCGGATCGATTTTCTGGTCCGCGGGCATCTTCATCAGCGCCGAGAACAGGCCGGGCTTGGTGAAATCGCCTGAAATCATCGACATCTGCACGGTAGACGGAAGCCCCATCGAATCCGGCGGGGTTACAAACTGCGTCTGATCGGGGTCGACGATCGTGCTGGGAGCAGATGCAGCCGCCGGGGGCGCTGCCGCCGGAGTCACCGGAGCAGCCGCCGCAGGCCCGTTCGGTCCGTAATTGGCCGAGAGATAATTCACCACGGTCTTGGTTTCGTCGTCGGTGAGAGTCGCGCCCTCTTCGACCATCAAGTCGATGACGGCCTGCCAGTCATCCTTTTCGCGCCGCGAGGTGACAATTCTTTCCAGCGAGTGGCAGACCTGGCATTTTTCGACGATGATCTTCTTGCCTGTGCCGTCCGGCATCTGGGACGCCGCGTCTTTCGCCTGCGCTCGCGGGACAGCGGCGGCGGGAGCCACCGAGCCCGCGGCAAGCGCCAACACAGCGGAGCAGGCTACCAGAATTCCCGGAAAGATGATTGCGGTATTGAAACGCTTCCACTCCTGGCCTTTACGCGGCACGAGTCTCCTCCTCAATTTGCAGTAACCATCTTAATTCAACGCATGAAATAGCTGAAATTTAACCGAAGAATTCAAATTCGCGAGGCTTCCGATGCTAGGTCGCGCGTTTTTCACTGTCAAGCATTTTCGACCTTCGGAAGAGCCTGGTCACATCGTATACCCCTGGTGCGGTTGAAATGTTTGAGCGAGAAGTCGGGGACGAACCGCCGAGTTCCATCATTTACGCAGAGCGAATGCAAAAAGCGAGTTGCCCGCGGCAATCAGGACGTATTGTTTGCCGTCCGCAAGGTAGCTCATCGGCCCCGAGTTCATATCCCCGCCGAGATTCACCTTCCACAGCAGCGCGCCGGAATTGGCGTCGAACGCCTGGAAGTAGCCTTCCCGCCCGCCCGTGAACAGAACGTCCGAGGCAGTGGTGAGGATCCCGCTGGTATCCACGTCGAACATATCGAAGGACCATTTCTTCTGCCCCGTGTGTGGATCGATCGCGATCAGCGCCCCGCGGCCTGCTGCGTCGGTGTACACATTCACCGGCCCCCGGCGCGATACGCCCGGCGCATTGGGAAACGGAGAATTCACGATCCCGCCGCCAAAACGCTGGCCCTCCCTGTATTCAATGGGAGGCCCTCCCTCAAAAATGTTGGCGTAGTCCTGCCATGTCGAAAGATAAAAAAGCCCGGTGCGCGGGCTATAAGACGGCGAGTAAAAATTCGTGGCTCCCTGCACCCCGGGAAACGTCGGCGTGCCGGGAGGCTGAGGCGTGAGGATCGGCCTTCCCGTCTCTTCATCCAGTCCACTGGCCCAGTTCACCTTCGCGAAGGGCTTTCCCAGAAGAAACTTGCCCGTGCTTCGATCCAGAACGTAGAAGAAGCCGTTGCGATTGGCTGAAAGCAAAAGCTTGCGCGGAGTTCCGCTCCAGTTGGTATCGATCAGGACGGGCACTTGCACCGCGTCATAATCGTGCGGATCGTTCGGAGTAAATTGAAAATGCCACTTCAGAGCACCGGTGTCGGGGTCGAGAGCGACGATCGAGTCGGAATAGAGATTGTCCCCCTCACGCTGCGCGTTGTTGAAGTCGGGTCCGGGATTACCGATGCCCCAGTAGGTGAGGTTCAATTCAGGATCGTATGAGCCGGTGACCCACACGGATGCGCCTCCATGCGTCCAGGAATCTCCGTTCCAGGTCTCGTGTCCCGGCTCGCCGGGCCCCGGAATCGTATAAAATTTCCAGGCCTGCGTGCCCGTTTTGGCCTCATACGCGGCGATGAACCCGCGAATGCCGTATTCGCCGCCCGCGACTCCCACCAGCACTTTGTCCTTGATCACGAGCGGGGCCAGCGTCATGGCGTAGCCCGCGGCGGCATCCGCCACTTTCACATTCCAGACAGGGTGCCCATTCTTGGCGTCAATGGCGATCAGGTGCGCGTCAATCGTGGCCATAAAAAGAGTATCGCCAAGAATCGCCACCCCGCGATTCACGCGCCCGCAGCAGGGCTTGGCATCCGCCGAAGGGGCGTAGTGGTAGACCCAGAAGGCGCGGCCAGTCTTGGGATCGAGCGCTATAACATCATCGGGCGCCTGCGTCGCGTACATCACCCCATCGGCAACGAGCGGCGTCGACTCGAATTTCTCCAGCGATTGCGCCTGGAAAACCCATTTCAGCTCCATATCCTTCACGTTCGCCGGGCTGATCTGCTGCAGCGAGGTGTAGCGATGGCTCGAATAATCGCCGGAATAAGTGAGCCAGCTCTGTGGTTCGCCCGAGGAATGCAGAAGGCGATCGCTCGTCACTTGGGCAAGGAGCGAACACGGCATCAGCGACAACAGAAGCGGCAAAAACGCTCTGTGCCAACGGCCGCTCATTTCGAACCTTTCAAGGAAAAGAGATAAGCCAGGACGTCGGCCCGTTCTTTCTCGCTGAGCGTGTCCTTGTAAGAAGGCATGGGCGAGGTCTTGCTCACCGTGTACTCGCGGAGGCTGGATTTCTCGAGCGACACGAGGTTTTCGTGTTCATCGATCAGCTCAACAGTGTAGGTGTCTTCGTTAAGCCGCCGCCCAGAGATCACCTTGCCGTCGCGGGTGACCGCGCGCACAGAGCGGTTCACGGGCAGCATCGCCGCGGTCGGATCGAGCAGCGTTCTTTCGAGAAGGTCGGCCGTGCGCGTCGACCCCACATCGCTCAAATCCGGGGCCACGCGCGGGCCTTTCCCGTTCACACGATGGCAATTCGCGCAATTGCCCTTGCCTTCGAAGAGTTCCCGTCCGCGCCCGGCGTCTCCCATCGTCACGCCGCGCGCGTCAAAGGTACTCATGTTGCGCAGGTAGGCGATGATTTCCGTCAACTCCGCCGTATCGAAATTGAACGGCGGCATGGCCGTTCCGGCCACTCCAGTTGTAATGATCGTGCGCAGGTCGAAATCAGAAGTGACGGGCACGCGAAACTGCCCGGCCCGAAAATTCACGCCGGCCACCGAATCGCCGTTGGCGCCGTGGCAGGGCGTGCACTGCGTGGCGAATATTTGAGAACCAAACGCGATATCGGCCGGCGCGTATTGCCCGGGCGCCTGCGCCCGTGACGCTGGCAGCCAAAGCGCCAGCGTGGCCAGCACAGCCAGACAAGAAAGCAGACGGCGCTGAGTGACGGACGCACCGCTACGCCTGGCCGCCAGGTGCGATTGCATCTGAAAACCTCCCGTTCCCGGTTTAGTTGCAAGTACGCAAAGGTACCGGCAACCCGATGCTCTTGTCTGTGACTGCAATCACAGCCGCCTGCCCATCCGGGAGCGATTCGATTGAATTCTGTTCCCTACTCGATTTCTGCGCAGAACGATACGTTCGCCGGAGGGATGTGTCAACAGCGTGCGAGCCTGGGCCGCGGCTGGGCCCAGGCACTGCAGGAAGGATCGCGAAGGGTGTGATGAACGCGCTGAAGCGCACTCGGACTATTTCGGTACGATCGTCTTGGCCGGGTCGATTCGCACCACAAGATACGTCAGGTCCTCCGGCACGTCGGTAAACCAGTGCGGCATGCCTCTCGGAATGATGATCACGTCGCCGGTTTTTATCGAGCGGACGTCATTCGGCTTGGCCACCGTGCCGGTGAACCCCAGCCCAATTCCTTCGCCGTTGTCTTTATTGTCTGCGGGCCAGGTGCCTGTATTTACCATCATCCCGCCCGTGGCCATTTTCGCCGAACCCGCGGTGACGATATACACCTCTGTAACAGTGCTGTGTAGCAGAGGCCGGCCTGCCTGGCCTGCCGGCGCTTTCGGACGATGCTGTATCGCCACGCCGACGTAAGCATTCCCCACGTCCACAATACGAAACGCGATGTTCTTCGTCGCAGCCTGGATCTGCTCGTTCGTCACGTAAACGGCCGAGTCATTCGTTTGCGCCGCCGCCCCCGCGGACACAATCAACAGGGCCGCACAAATCTTCAGTATCGCTCGGGTCATTTTTTCTCCTGTCTCTTTCCGGGAATCGCGCTCGCTGCTTATTTCAGGCCGATGGACTTTTCCGGATCGATCCGCACCACCAAGTACGTGATATCCTCCGGCACTTCACTGAACCAGTGCGCCATGTTCTTGGGAATGATGACCACGTCGCCCGCCTTGATTTTACGAACGTCGTTGGGCTTGGCAACGGTGCCGTCGAATCCCGGCCCGGTTCCCTCTTCGCTGCCGGCCTTGCGCGGTTTCTGATCGGTCATCACGCCGCCGGTTGCCATCGTCGCCGAACCCGACAGCACGTAGTACACCTCGGTGACATTGGTGTGCAGAATCGGGCCGGGCACGCGTCCGCCGGGTGCGATTTTCAGCCGGTTCTGCAGGGCCACGCCTACGTAAGCATTCCCCACATCCACGATGCGAAACGCGGTTCCCTTGGTGACAGCCGAGAGCTGCTTCGCCACGTCCTGGATTTGATCGCTGGTGACGTACACAGCGGAATCGTTCGGCGAAGCATCCGCCGGGGCGCTCGCCGGGGCGTTTGTCTGGCCAGCGGCACTGGCCGAAAACACCACCAGCGCAGCAAAAATCTGCAACATCGCTTTCGCCATTCGTGCCTCCCTTTCAATTTTCAATGCGAGATTACCCTCACCGGAGCGTAAAGTCTGTTTCTACTGCTCGGCCAGGCTCATCTGCTTGCCGTTGAATACGATCTTGCCGTCGCCATCCCGCACATACCCGGCGCCCGTGCCGTTCTTGGCCGGATGGAACGTGATGTCGATTTCATCCCCAGCCTTCAGGATGTTCCGGTTCCAGCCCGCGCGGCTCATGTACAAGGGGTTGTACATTTCCACGGACCAGTGCGTCACGACGCCCTTGTCGTCCTTGGTATCGAAATTCAGCACGCAGTGCGGATTCTCCCACTGCAGGCTCGTCACGGTCGCCTTCGTCGAGATCGTTTTCGTCAGATCGTACGAAGAGGTCCCGTGATGGGCCCATGCGGACGACGAAACCGCCGCCAGCCCGATCACCGCCGCAAGTACCGCCACCAGTTTCGCGTTCACCACAAATTCCTCCTTGTTGTGTCCAACTCAAGGCTGCGACGTTCGCCTCTTACTGCTTCTGCTTATCCGGCGCCGCCTTCTCCGGGTTTTGAAGAGACTGGTGGAAGAATTGCGCCTGATCTTCCACCACGCAGAAGGCCTCGCCGATTTGCCAGGTCGGCTTGAAATCGAAATTGTTCTTCATCTCCCACGTCCCCTTGTACATTTTGGGATCGTCGATGATAAACGAAATTTGCATGTGATCGTGATCCGGGCGATGGTACCGCTCGGTCAGTTTCAAGGCGTCGCTGTGCGGATGCCCCCGCACGTCGAGCCAGCTCTTGTCGTTGAAGCTCCCGCTTTCGACCACCAAGTCGTTCCCATCCCAGTGCCCCACCGAATAGCCCATCCACAGCGGATCGGAGTCCTCGGGAATCTTGCGGCCGTCCATCCAGATCTCCCGCCACTGGTGAGTATTTTCGTAGAAGATAAAAATCCGCTGCGGGGTTTGCACGAACTCGAACGCGTAGGCGCCGCTGAAGTAGATGTGCGGCAGTCCCGGCCAATGGCACGTGTAGGCCGGGTCGATAGTGATCGGACCGTCGTCCTTGAGCTCGTGCGTGTTGTAATCGAATTTCGCTTGCCCTTCGGGCGTCATCGGCGCGGCGGGCTCGGCGCGCCGCATTCCGTTCACTTGGTCACGCACGCCCCTGGAGAGACCCCACACTCCCGTCAGGTCATGATCCATTCCCGTCCCGGGCGCTACCGGCGGCGGCCCGGATTGAGCGGCCAACCCTGCTGAGAACGCCAGGGCCGCCAGCATCGAAACCGCAAGCGTTCGCGTTATGCGCTTCCTCATTTGCGAGATCCCCTTAGTGTTGCTCATTGTTGCTGCTCGCTGCTCGTTGTCGCCGCTCCGCGTGCCAGCCTCCACAGCCAGCGTTTGCGCGGGTAAACAAATTCGTTCCGTAGCACAGCCAACCGCACGAAAAACAATTGTGCTATTTAGATGGACCCCACCTCAGGGCGGTTACACGGGCGGCATTTTCTCACCAATACAAACTTTTGTGAAGCCGTTCGTCGCCGTTCGTCGCCGGGTGAGACGGCGACGCGAACACCGGACAACGCGGCGAATCGGCGTCGCTACTTCCCGCTCTTGAGAGACGCTTCGCGGATCGCTTTGAATTCCGCGTCGGACTTCCATTCGGGCATCTTCGGCGCATCGGCCACGCGCAATCCCACCAGGAAATAGAGCTGGCAGTCCTGCGCCTCTCCGCTCAGGTCCCAGTCCGGCTTGATCACGTCGCTCGGCTTGTGATAATCGTTCGCCGTGTATTCCTGGCGCTTGGCGATTCCCCACCCCGCGGGCTTCCCCACAAAATCGATTCCGGGATCGGGGTCGAAGGCCGGAATGCCCACCTTCGCGAAGCTGAAGTGGTCGGATCGATAATAAGACCCCTTCTCCGGCTCAGGATCAGGGCGCACCGTTCGTCCCTGCTGCTCGGCGACGTCGGCCACCACCTCATCGAGGGTCGACTTCCCTTTCCCGATTTCGGTGATGTCGCGCGTCTTGCCCCAAACGTTCATCGCGTCCATGTTGATGTTGGCCGCCGTGCGCGATACGGGATATAACGGATGCTCTGCGTAATATTCCGAGCCGAGCAACCCCTGTTCTTCGGCTGTTACGGAGAGAAACAGGATCGTTCTCTTCGGCGCGTTTTCCGGCTTCAACTGCGCGTAGGCCCGCGCGATCTCGATCAGCGCCGCGGTTCCTGAGGCGTTGTCGCGCGCGCCGTGATAGATCCGGTCGCCGTTCACCTCCGGCCCGATGCCGAAATGGTCCCAGTGCGCGGAGTAGATCACGTATTGATTCTTCAGCGCGGGATCGCTTCCGGTGCGCTTGGCGATCACGTTGTGCGATTGGATTGTGCGCAGCGTGTTGTGAATATCGAGCTGCGCCTTCATCCCCAGCGCCACGGGATGGAAATTCGCGCTCACCGCTTTTTTCTTTTCCGTCTCGTAATCGAGCCCCGCCGCGCGGAACAATTCCAGCGCCTGCTCGTGGGTGATCCATCCCTCCACGGCCGCGCGGTGCATGTTCTTATCCGGCGCCACCAAATTGAAAGCCTCGCCGCTCCAGCTGTCGCGCACCACTTCCCACGGATATCCCGCCGGATCGGTTTCGTGCACGATCAGACAGCCCGCCGCGCCCAGTTCCGCGGCCTTCTCGTACTTGTACGTCCATCGCCCGTAATACGTCATCGCCTTGCCGCCAAACATCCGCTCGTCCGGCACCGGCGGATCGTTGATCAGCACCACGATCACCTTGCCCCGCACGTCCACGCCCTTGAAGTCATCCCATTTGTATTCAGGCGCCTGCACGCCGTAGCCGGCGAAAATCATGTCCGCGTCCAGGTGTACCGAATCCACCGTGCGCCGCGTCTGCGCCACAAAATCCTTCTCAAAGGCAAGTTTCATCGTCTTGCCGTGCCCGGCAAACGTCAGCGTCATGTTCGGGTCGGGCCGCGTACCCACCAGCGGCACCGCCTGCAAATAGGTTCCGTCGGAATTGCCCGGCTCCAGCCCCGTCTCCCGAAACTGCTTTTGGATATAGGCAATCGACAACTCTTCACCCTTTGTCCCGGGTCCGCGCCCCTGAAACTCATCCGACGAAAGCGTGCGAATGTCGGCCATTAATCGCTCAGCCGAAAACGCCGGGTTCGCAGCTAGGCATTGCCCCCGAAGAGCAAGACGCGGCGCAATGACGGTGGAGGTTAATGCAGCAAGGATGAGAACCAGCTTGAGGAAAAATCGGATTGAAACGGTGGGTTTACGACGCATGACCGGCCCTCCAGATTGCAAGGACCGATCATAGTGCGTGTAACGATGTGCGTGCAACAGAGCTAAACAACCGGGAATACTCGGAGCAGATCTCTCGCGGCGGCAAAGCGTGAGGAGGTTTTAGCCTTTCTCCTCTGCTTCCTCTGCTTCCTTTGCCTCCTCCACCTCCTGCGCTTCCTCTACTTCCTTTTCTTCTTGCCCTCGATTACCGCCTGCGCCGCCGCCAGACGCGCGATCGGCACACGGTAGGGCGAGGCGCTCACGTAGTTCATGCCTACGTTGTGGCAGAATTTCACGCTTTCGGCGTCTCCGCCATGCTCGCCGCAGATCCCGATCTTGAGCTTGGGCCGGGTCTTTCGCCCCTTCTCGATGGCCCACTTGATCAGCATACCCACGCCTTCGACATCAATGGATTGGAAGGGGTCCTCTTTGAAGATGGCGGCCTTGCTCTGGTCGACGTATTCCGGCAGAAAGCGGCCGGCATCGTCCCGGGAGAGGCCCATGGTGGTCTGCGTGAGGTCGTTGGTGCCGAACGAGAAGAACTCCGCCACCTCGGCGATCTGATCCGCAAGCAGCGCGGCCCGCGGAAGTTCGATCATGGTGCCCACAAGATATTCAAGTTTTACCTTAGAATCCTTAATGATTGCATCCGCAACTTTTCTGGTTGCTGTATCGAGGATCTTCAGCTCTTTTTTGTCGAGCGTTAGCGGAATCATGATCTCAGGTATAACTTTAATCTTCCGCTTTTGACAATCGATGGCAGCTTCGATGATCGCTCGCACCTGCATTTCGAGAATTTCCGGGTAGGTGATGGCGAGTCGGCAGCCGCGATGCCCCAGCATAGGGTTGGCCTCGTGCAGCTGCTCCACGCGACGCGCCACAGCTTCCGGGGATATCCCGATCTTTCGCGCCAACTCAGCCTGCTTGGCCTCATCGTGCGGAACAAACTCGTGCAGCGGCGGATCGATCAGCCGGATCGTCACCGGCAGCCCGGCCATCGCTTCGAAAATGCCGATAAAATCGCGCCGCTGGAACGGCAGCAGCTTGTCGAGTGCCTTGCGCCGCGCCTCGGAATTATCCGCGAGGATCATCTCCTGGATGGCCAGCTGGCGGTCGGCGCTCTTCTCGGGATGCTCGAAATCCTTGAAGAACATGTGCTCGGTGCGGCACAGACCGATTCCCTCGGCGCCCATTTCGCGCGCCAGGCGGGCGTCGTGCGGGGTGTCGGCATTCGTGCGGACGCCGATTTTCCTGTGTTTATCGGCCCATTTCATCAATGTCGCGTAGGCCTTGGGTGGCTCCGGACGCACCAGATCGAACTGCCCGCTGTACACGGTGCCGTCCCCCCCATCAAGAGTGATCCAGTCCCCCTCGCGTACGACGTGCCCGCCGACGCTCATCGTCTTGGCGTCAGCATCGATATCGATCTTTTCCGCCCCGACGATGCAGCACTTCCCCCATCCGCGCGCGACCACCGCCGCGTGGCTGGTCTTGCCGCCCGTGGCGGTGAGAATTCCCTGCGCCACATACATCCCGCCCACATCCTCGGGGCTGGTCTCGCGCCGCACGAGAATCACTTTCTCGCCCTTGGCGGCCCAGTGTTCCGCATCCTCGGCGCTGAACACAGCCTTGCCGACCGCCGCCCCCGGCACCGCATTGATGCCGCTCGCGATCTTCCTGCTGGCCAACTCCGCCCGCGCGAGCTTTGCATCAAGCACGGGATAGAAGAGCCGCTCGACATCTTCCGCCTTGATTCTCTCAAGTGCTTCTTCAACTGTGATCAGTCCCTCATTGGCCATATCGACGGCAATCTGAAACGCCGCTCCCGGCGAGCGCTTCCCGTTGCGCGTCTGGAGCATGTATAGCGTCCCGGTCTCGACGGTGAATTCCATGTCCTGCATGTCGCGGTAATGCTTCTCGAGCTTCTCGCGCACGCGCTCGAGCTGCTTGTAGACCTTCGGCATCAGGTTCTTGAGCTCGCTCAAATGAAGCGGCGTACGAATTCCCGCAACCACGTCTTCGCCCTGCGCATTCAGCAGGAAATCCCCGAAAAACTTCTTTTCACCGGTGGACGGGTCGCGCGTAAAGCAAACGCCGGTCCCCGATTCCTCGCCGGTATTGCCAAACACCATTTGCACCACGTTCACTGCCGTGCCCAGCAGCCCGGTAATCTTCTCGACGCGCCGGTAGGTAACGGCCTTCTCGCCCATCCAGGACTCGAACACGGCCCCAATCGCGCCCCACAGCTGCTCTTCCGGATCCTCGGGAAAATCGCGGCCGGTCTTTTCCTTGAAATAGGCCTTGTATTCACCCACCAACTGGCGCCAGCCCTCGGCGGTCACCTGTGTGTCGTCGGTAACTTTCAGGTATTTCTTCAGATTGCGC
>CAZRKW010000051.1:0-20112 GCA_964600355.1 uncultured Acidobacteriaceae bacterium | reverse complement strand
AGCGATTGCACGCGCGTGAATTGCGTGTTCTTGGACCAGATTTCCTTTACCGCGACGGGCTTGCTGGTGACGTTGAGCGGCGGAAGCTTCGGCGGGGAGATCATGTCCCGCAGGTTCTGCCAGAGGCTGGCGCTCTGGTCCCAATTTACGAGCAGCGTGGAGTCCACCGGACCGCGCGCGGAAGGGCGGAAGAATTCCTTGAAATTATCGGCGACGTCGTCGCCAAAGCCGCTCGTCGAAAAAACGGGCGCCCGGCCGTCGCCCTTGATCTTTACAGGGCGTTCCGTCAGGAAGTCCTTCAGGTTGGAAGCGAGGCTCTTTAGATTGGACTCTTGAGACGGAGATTTGAAGCGTCCGAGCTGGAGTGTGGGGTCGGCTTGGTCTGTCATTGGTCGGCCCGCATCGTCGAGTCTGACGGTCGTGTCTGACATGCGTTACGTGTCCCCCGCGGCGTGTTGCTCCAAGATAGGTTAGACGCAACGCCACGGAAAAGGATGTACAGCCCAGGGCGGCTGACACGCTTCAAGAATCATTGTAACATACGATGAGTATAGCAAGCGCGCTTGCCGACCGGACCGCACAGCCTGGACAGAATCTACCATAACGCCGCGCTGCGCTGAGTTTTGCTTTGTTTTCGAGCTGATTCCCTGGCAGAAAGGCCTTAATACCCGCGAGATGGACCTGAAAAATACTCTGAACCTGCCCAAGACCGATTTCCCGATGAAGGCGAAGCTGCCCGAGCGCGAACCCCAACAGTTGGCTGCGTGGGAGGAGATGCAGCTCTATCACCGCATTCTCGATTCGCGCGCCGGAGCGCCGCTGTTCGTGCTTCACGACGGGCCTCCCTACCCTACGGGCGAAATTCATCTCGGCACCGGGCTCAACAAAGTGCTGAAGGACATGATCGTCAAATCCAAGACGATGGCGGGGTTCCGCTCGCCCTATATTCCCGGCTGGGACTGCCACGGGCTGCCGATCGAAACAAAAGTGGAAAAAGAGCTGGGCGGGAAGACCGCGAAAGTTACCGCCGCGGAGTTCCGGCGGATGTGCCGCGAATACGCGGGGCGCTTTGTGGAAGCGCACAAGCGCGATTTCAAACGGCTGGGCGTGTTTGGGCAATGGGAAAAGCCCTACCTCACAATGGACTTCCACCAGGAGGCCACCATCGCGGGGGCGTTCATCGACTTTTTCGAGAAGGGCTACGTCTACCGCGGGCTGAAGCCGGTGTACTGGTGCATTTACGACCGAACGGCACTGGCCGAGGCTGAAGTGGAATACGAAGACCACACCAGCCCGTCCATCTGGGTGAAGTTCCCGGTGGTGGCGGGCGCGAAATCCGCCGCGCTGGGCTCGGATGTGAACGCGCTGATCTGGACGACGACGCCCTGGACGCTGCCCGCGAACCGAGCTCTCGCGTTTCATCCGGACTTCGAATATACGATCGCCGATACGTCCGCGGGAAAATTGCTGATGGCGAAAGAGCGCGTGGGCGCGTTGGCGGAAGAAGTGAAGCTGGAAATTACGGGAACGCACGGATCGTGGAAGGGGCGGGAGCTTGAAGGGATCGAGTTCCAGCATCCGTTTCTCGATCTGCGCGTGCCGGGCGTGCTCGCCGATTACGTGACGCTCGATCAGGGCAGCGGCGTCGTCCACACGGCGCCGGGCCACGGCGCGGACGACTTTCGCACGGGACAAAAATACGGGCTGGAGGCTTACGCGCCGCAGGATGACGAAGGAAGGTTCGTCGAAGGCTTGCCCGAGTACAAGGGCAAGACGGTGTTTGAAGCGAATCCCATTGTGATCGGCATACTGAAAGAGCGCGGCATGCTCGTGGGCGAGCGGAAGCTTTCGCACAGTTATCCGCATTGCTGGCGATGCCACAATCCCGTGATTTTCCGGGCGACTGAACAATGGTTTGTGCAGCTCGACCACAACAACCTTCGGCAGAACGCGCTGGCGGAAATCGCCAAGGTGAAATGGAAGCCCGAGTGGGGCGAGGAGCGCATCCACGACATGGTGGCGGAGCGCCCGGACTGGTGCATCTCGCGGCAACGATTCTGGGGCGTGCCGCTGATTATTTTTTACTGCGACGCGTGCGGGAAACAACTGCGGGACTATGCAGCTCTGCGGCATGTGCTGCCGTGGTTCGAGCGCGAAGGCGCGGACGCGTGGTACACGCATTCGGCGGAGGAACTGCTTCCCGCCGGGACGAAGTGCGGCTGCGGGGCGTCGAAATGGCGCAAGGAAAGCGACGTGCTCGACGTGTGGTTTGACTCCGGCTCGACGCATCTCGCGGTGCTGAGCGAAAAAGACGGCACGTGGCCGGCGGATGTGTACCTGGAGGGCCCTGACCAGTATCGCGGGTGGTTCCACAGTTCCCTGCTGGTGGCGGTGGGCATTCGCGGGCGCGCGCCTTACCGGCAGGTGGTGACGCATGGCTGGACGCTCGATGAGAAGGGAGCGCCGATGTCGAAGTCGCTCGGGAACGCCATGTATCCCAACGAAATCTGCGAGAAGTGGGGCGCCGATCTGCTGCGGGTGTGGGTCGCGTCGCAGGATTATACCACCGACATGCGGATGTCGGTAGCCACGATGACCCAGCTTGCCGAAGCGTATCGGAAGATTCGCAACACGTTCCGGTTTGCGTTATCGAATCTGTTCGATTTCGATCCGGCGCGCGACGCCGTTTCCGACAGCGAATTGTGGGAGATGGATGCTTGGATGCTTCGCCGCACCGGGGCGCTGGTTCGGGAGTGTCGCGAGTGGTACGAAAACTTTGAATTTCATCGCGCTTACCATGCGATTCACGATTTCTGCGCGGTGGATCTCAGCGCGTTCTATTTCGACGTGCTGAAAGACCGGCTGTACACCTTCGCGCCGAAAAGCGCGGGGCGGCGTTCGGCGCAGACGGCGATTTATCGAATCGCGAGCGCGTTGGTGCGGCTGATCGCTCCGACGCTGGTATTCACGGCTGAAGAAGTGTGGAAATATCTGCCGCGCGAGGCTTCGGCGCCTGAGAGCGTACACATGGCAATGTTTCCGGAGGCGAGAGCGCTTGAGGGCGCCCTGGACGATGCGCGTTCGAAGAACTGGGAGAGGCTGCTGGGGGTTCGCGAAGAGGTGCTGAAGGTGCTCGAGCAGGCGCGGGCGGCCAAGGAGATTTCGGCGGCTCTGGAGGCGCACGTCTCGCTCGGTGCGAGCGGAGAATTGGGGAACCTGCTTCAGCAGTACAGCGCCATTCTTCCCTCGCTGTTCATCGTGTCACAGATTGAATTGGCTCCGAGCATCGCCGACGGGGTGGCGGCGCCTGGTATCGAAGGCTTGCAGATCCGCGTCGACAAGGCTTCCGGCCAGAAATGCGCGCGGTGCTGGAATTATTCGACGCACGTGGGGGAGAGCGTCGATTACCCGACGGTGTGCGAACGCTGCGTGGCCGCGCTTGGGGAGATCGAGCCGAACCGTGCTCCGGAAGCTGTGAAGTCCTGAT
Source organism: uncultured Acidobacteriaceae bacterium (assembly GCA_964600355.1). Classification (GTDB taxonomy): domain Bacteria; phylum Acidobacteriota; class Terriglobia; order Acidiferrales; family UBA7541; genus Palsa-295. The sequence continues at coordinate 16,625 of CAZRKW010000051.1, read as the reverse complement.
GAGCCGCGCGCGGGGTGGCTGGCAGGGGCTGGCGCTGCTTGCATTCGCCGTGCTGGCAGCGGATCAGGCGACGAAATACCTGGTCGAGAAATTTACGGTTGTCGGTTCGACGCGCGTGTTGGTGCCGGGGCTTTTGAACCTGGTGCACACGAGCAATCCGGGCGTTGCTTTCGGGCTGCTCGCGGATTCTCCTGCGACGTGGCTTGCGCCAGTGCTGATTCTTTTCTCCGTGGGTGTAATTGGACTGCTGAGTTGGCTTCTCGTGACCGGCCGGGGCGGCCGGACCCTCGGGCAATGGGGGCTGGCGCTGATCCTGGGCGGCGCGGCGGGAAACGTGCTGGATCGCGTGCTGCGGCGCAGCGTGACGGACTTCATCGATTTCTACGTGGGCAGCCATCACTGGTATACGTTCAACCTGGCCGATTCGGCGATTGTGCTGGGCGCAGGACTCGTGCTGCTGGAACTGTTCTTCGACCGGCGGCATCATGCCACGGAGGAACAGGCGTGAGGGATTCTGTGGGACCTGGCAATTATTGCTCCGGTTGGCGCTTGTTACGCGGTTTCTAGGAAACGTTCGTGCATCCCATCCTCTTTCAAGCCGGCGTAATCACCGTTTACACCTACGGCGTTCTGGTCGCGACCGGCGTCGTCCTGGGATTGCTGTACGCGCGGCGGCAGGCGGCGCGGATGGGGCTTCCGCCGAGGGAGGTCTGGAACCTCGGCATCTACATGATTTTCAGCGCGCTGATTGTTTCCAAGCTGTGGCTCGTAGTTACCAACTGGGATTATTACGCGGCGAACCGATCCGAAATTTTCAGCGTTACGCTGTTGCAATCGGGCGGCACGTTTTACGGCGGGGTGCTGGGGGCCGTGCTGGCGATTCTGGTGTATTCGCTGGCGCGGAGGTGGCCGCTACTGCCGGTTTTCGATATTTCGGCGGGGGCGCTGCCGCTGGCTCACGCGATCGGCCGGCTGGGCTGCTTTGCCGCGGGATGCTGCTTTGGCAAGCCTACTGCGCTTCCCTGGGGCGTTACGTTTACCGATCCGGAGGCCGCGCGATTGGCGGGTACACCGCTTGGCGTGCCGCTTCATCCTACGCAGCTTTACGAGGCTGGGGCTGAGTTTTTGAACTTTCTTTTGCTGGTATGGCTTGGCGGCAGGCAACGATTCGGGGGGGAGATTCTGGGGACTTACTTCATTCTTTATGGGACTGAGCGGGGCGTTATTGAATTTTTTCGCGGCGATCCAGGGCGCACTGTGATGTTTCACGGTACGGTTTCGCTGATGCAGGTGGTTAGCGTTGGGCTCGTGATCGGCGGGTGCTTTCTTTGGTGGCGCGGGCTTCGGCGGGTTAGTGCGTCTGCTGCAGGGATAGCTACAACCTCGAACCCCTCCTCGGCTTGTGCTGCTGAATAGTGGCTTGGATTTGGTGACTCGTTTACAGGAAACCCCGCCAATCGGGAGATTGGCGTTCCCAGGGAACCTGCGACTTGCTGCTTGGTGAAGTGTGCTACTTTCGTTGCTGAGCTGACTGCCCTGTGACCCTTGTGACTGCCGCTTCCGACCACATCGAACTTGTCGTTACTCGCGAAGAAGCCGGAGAACGGCTGGACCGGTTTCTTGTCGCGCATATGGCGGACTTGAGCCGTAGCCGCATCCAATCGCTAGTGGAGGAGGGATTCGTACAGGTGGACGGCGCGGCGATGAAGCCTTCCTACCGCGTGGAATCGGGAGACAACGTCACTGTGGAAATTCCGGCGGCGGCTCCCGCGGGCGTGGACGCCGAACCGATTCCACTCGATGTGCTCTACGAGGATGAAGATATCGCCGTGATCAACAAGCCGGCCGGCATGATCATCCATCCGGGGGCGGGCGCGGACTCCGGCACGATGGTCGCCGCTTTGCTGCACCGCTTTGGCGGGATGCCCGGATTGTCCACGGTGGGAGGTCCCCTGCGGCCAGGGATCGTGCACCGGCTTGACAAGGGAACGTCCGGGGCCGTGGTGATCGCGCGAACCGACGTGGCGCACAAAGAACTTGTGGAGGAGTTCCGCGAGCGGACCGTGCAAAAGACCTACGTCGCGCTGCTGCACGGCAAGATGAAGGGCGAACGCGGCACCATCGAGCTTCCGGTGGCGCGCGACCTGCACCGGAGATCGCGCATGACGGCGCGGCGCCGCGAGGGACGCGAGGCGCGCACCGACTGGCGGGTGAAGTTGCGGCTCGGCGCGTTTACCTTGATCGAGGCCGATCTGCACACCGGTCGCACGCACCAGATTCGCGTGCATTTTTCGGCGCTGGGATGCCCTGTGGTGGGGGACACTGTCTATGGCGCGCCACGGCAGGAGCGCGTGGACGGGAAGCTGCTGCCGGAACTGAACCGAAACTTTCTACACGCCGCGCGTCTAACGTTCTTGCAGCCCCGAACCGGGAAAGAGATCCATGTTCGTGCGCCGCTGCCGCCTGAGCTTACCGCGTATCTGAAAACGCTGGGACGGGCCGCGCACGTGGATGCGAATATCATAGACGCGGGATTGAAAGAGTTTCTATAATCGCCCTAATGAAAGCCGCACGTTTCCTTATCGCGCCGCTCTGCGTGTTTGTTGCGCTGGTGACGTCTCTATATTCTCAGGCGCAGGCGCCCGCGCCGGCATCCACCCCGGCAGGCCAGGCGGCCGGGGACGCTCCGCATTTGCAGGCGCCGGATAATTCAAAGCCCTCGCCAAATCAAAATCAGCTGCCGCCGATCAGCATTACATCGGGGTTGGTGCACCTGGTGGTCACCGTGACGGACAAGCACCGGAGCTTCATCACCGACCTGGACCAGGGAGATTTCAAAGTCCTCGAAAACGGCAGCCCGCAGGACATCCGTTTCTTCGGGCGTGAGACCGATCTGCCGCTGCGCATCGGGCTGCTGCTCGACACGTCCAACAGCATTCGCGAGCGGCTGAGCTTCGAGCAGGAAGCGGCGATCGACTTTTTGAACCGGACGATCCGCCGCAATAAGGATATGGCGTTCCTGATGACCTTCGATAACGAGCCGGAGGTGGTGCAGAATTTTACGGGCGACCTGGCGCTGCTGACCGACGCGATCCACAACCAGCGGGCGGGCGGCGGGACGGCGCTGCACGACGCAATCTACCGGGCCTCGGAGATTTTATCGAATCCCCCACTGCCGGTGGGACCGGACCCGGAAGTGCGCCGCGTGATCGTGGTGATCAGCGACGGAGACGACAACCTGAGCGACCACGCGCTGAGCGAAGCGCTGGAGTCGGCGATCCGCTCGGAAATCGCGATTTATGCGATCAGCACAAATACGGACTGGCTCGCGATCGACGATGCCTCGCACCCGAGTAAGTATCACTACAGCCAGGGCGACGCGGCGCTGCGTACGTTCACGGATCAAACTGGCGGCAGGTGCTTCTTTCCGTACAAGATCGACGATCTGGCGCAATCGTTTGTGGATATTGGAGATGAGCTGCGCAGCCAATACTACATTGCTTACGCGCCTACGATTCCCCTCTCCCGAGGGCAGTATCGCAAAATTGATGTGCAGACCAACCGCAAGGGCGCGGTCGTGCGAACACGCAAGGGTTACTACGCAGTGCCTTCCGGCCTTGGAGTTTCCGTCAACTAGCAAAACTGACCGCGCGCGATTTTCGGCGCGGCTACCTTACCGGGGCGTAGTAGCCTTTGCGGGCCAGGATCTTCGTGTCTGGCCGGGCCACTTCTACCTTGATCTTGCGGAAGGTTCCGTCGTGCTTCGTGTTCGAGGGATAGTAGCCGACCACATACTGCGAGCGCAGCTCTTCGGAAATCAGGGCGAAGGCGGCTTCGAGGTTCTTTTCGCTCTTGATCTCGATCTCGCGTCCGCCGGTTTCGTCCGCCATTTGTCTCGCGACGCTTGAACCGCTGTAGGACATGCCCATCTGGAAATAGAAAGGCTCGTCCGAGAGGCGCAGGAAGTGAATCACGGCATCGGAGCGCTGGGCGGCCTCGATGGATTCCTTCAGCGACACTTTGCTCCCCGTGTCCTCGGCGTCGGATAGAACGACGACGGCTTTGCGTCCGGCTTCGGTTGCCAGCTCGTCGTGGCAGGCTAGGTACACCGCGTCGTAGAGATCGGTGCCGCCGTTCTGGCCTTGCGGCACTGTGCCGGGAGTGATGACGCCGCCGCTGGACACGGCGCTGATGGTGGCGCGATGAATGCCGCGCTCGAGCACTTCGGAATCCTCGGTGAAATCGGCGAGAAGGTTCACGTCGAAATCGAAGCTGATGACCAGGGCTTCGTCCTTCTTGCGCATGACGGTCTTGATGAAGCGCGAGGCGGCGTCCTGCTCGGCGCCCAGGATGTTCTGCATGCTGCCGCTGGTGTCGATGAGAATTGCGAGGGTGATGGGGAGATTCATGTCTTTGGAAAAGAAGGCAACTTTTTGCTCGACGCCATCCTCAGAGACCTTGAAGTCTTCCTGCTTGAGGTCGCTGAGTACCGTGTTCTTCTTGTCGCGCGCGGTTACGAAGACGTTGACGAGGTTGGTTTGAACCTTGAGGGTCTGGGAGGAATCGGGGACTTGCTGGTCGTCGTTGTTGTTCTGGGTGCCGTTCTGGGGGCGTGAAGTCGGCTGCGGAGTCGCGGCGCCGAGGGTTCGCGTGGCGATCGCGGAGATCGCGGGAAAGCCCGCCAAAGTGAAAGTGAGAATGCCCGCCGCCAGGCTGGTCAGGCGCATTGTATAATCCTCCTAGGGTGCTGCGGGTGTACGATGCACCCGGCGCGCCGCCGGATGTTTGCCCATTATGCCAGAATGCAGGGGCGCAATGTCCGCGGACAATTCCTGGACAATAAACGGGAGAACTTGATGAGGGAAAAACTGCTGGCGCTTGGCATCGTTCTCCTTGCCGGGATGCTCGCCTCCGCACGCGGACAAATTTCACCGGGGCAGCAAGCGCCGAGACCGCCGATTACCGGTCAAGGTAGCGGTCAGGGCACGGGCCAGGCAGCGGCCCCGCCGCAGCGTCCGATCATCGTGGTCACCAACCAAGTGATCGTTCCGGTGACGGTGAAGAACAGCCAGGGCGGCTTGGTTGGCGACCTGCAAAAGGACGAGTTCCGGGTTTTCGCCGACGGGGTCGAGCAGAAAATCCTGCGGTTCACGCCGGATCCCACACCCCTTTCCGCGGTCGTGCTGATCGATAACGATCTGGAGCAAAAGCAGGCGGAACAAGTGCAGAAAAGCCTCGCGACCATTTCGGCGGGCTTCGGTCCAAATGACGAAGCGGCGATCGTAACCTACAGCCAGTTCCCCACCACTGTGTCGGAATTCTCCGGGAACAACGACGAACTTTTTACACATCTGAAGCGCCTGGAACTCGGCTCGCATTCGAAGACCGTCAATGCCGGCCCAACGAACAGCGGGCCCATCATCAACGGAAACGTGAACCCGGCCAACGCGCCCGCCAGCGGCCTGGGCCTTCCGATTCACGGGTCCGACCGCTACCAGACGTACACGGCCATGGACGACGCTCTCTATTCTGCCGCGGACATGTTCAAGAGGAGCCAGGCCAATCGACGGAAAATCATATTCCTGATCTCGGACGGCAACAATTCCAGGCAGAACAAACACACGTTCAACGAAACTCTGAGGACGCTGCTCAACAACGACATTTCCGTCTACTCCATTTCGGTGAGCCATACGGTGCCCATTCCCGTGGGGAAAAGCTTGATGGAACACGGGCTCGCGGAACTTCAGAGGTACGCGACGCAAACCGGCGGCGACACTTTCTACGGCGCCAAGGACGAGGAACTCTCGCGGCTGTACGCCGATGTGACCGAGGAAGCGCGCAATCAGTACACGCTCACGTTCCAGCCGACCGGCGTGGATGCGAGCCACGACTTCCATCCGCTCGAGGTTCGCGTGAGGAGGCCGGGCCTGAGTATTCTCACTCGCGAGGGTTACTACAACAGCGGATTCGGGCGCTGAAAACTTTCGCGCGAGCGACCGGCGCGAAAGTTTTTCTTCTTGACTTCATTCGCCGCGGCATTTATAGATGAACCAAGCGATTCGAGCGCGATTTAAATTTCCGGCGCGCTCTCGCGGGGAGAAGTTCCACAGCAGTTCATGCGCGGAACCGATCCAGGGGCTTCCGGTTTAAGAGGGCCCTTCGGGAAAAACAAGCGGGGCAATCGTTCACACGGTTGCCCCGCTTTTATTTTGATGGCAGGGCGGCGAAAGATGGCTGTGGGATTCTACCCAGCCGGCGCGGCGGGCTGAATGTTGATGAGCTGCTCGTGGGCCGGGCAGAGCGGTTTGAAATCGCAATAGCCGCAGGAAAAGCCCGGCTTCGGCGAAAATTCCCCGGCGCGAATCTGGTCGGCAATCTCCGCGATTTTCTGCTTCACGGCCGCGAGGGTTTTCTTGTCGCGCGTGGTGCCCACCGCTTCGTTGGTTGCGAGATTGTAGAAGACCAGCCGGCCGGGAGTGAGATCGAGCACATCCTGGGCGGCCAGCGCGTATACGCTCAGCTGCAGATCGCCCGCCGCTTTTTTCTCGTCGCGCGGCCGGCCTGTTTTGTAGTCGACGATCTCGACCTCCCCATCGGGCAGGCGGTTGATCTGGTCGATGCGTCCCGTGACGATCACCTCATGCTCGAGCGGCAGCTCGAACGGCTTTTCCTGATAGAGCACGTCGGCGGGCGCGGCGGAGTAACTGCGATGGAAAGCCTCCAGCTGCTCGCGGCCGGCCTTGTGATATTCCTTTTCGTGGAACTCGTCGATGAATCCCGCGGCGGACCATTCGCGCTCGTAAATCGAGACAACTTCCTCGAAGGGAACTTTGCGTCCCTTTCGAATTTCGCCGACGAGCTCGCGGACCGTGGCGTGCATCACGTTGCCAAAGGTCATCTGCGCATGAGGGCCGCCGCGAAGTCCCCACATCTGTTGGAACATGTATTTCATGGGGCAGCGTTCGTACGCATCGATGGCGGAGGGGCTCAGCTGCAAAGGCTCCGGGCGGGGCGGATGAAAGGCCTTGGCCCATAGTGCCACCCGGGAATAGGCGCGGGTGTTTTCGCGGCGCGGTCCAAAGAGCTGAGCCGGATCGGCGGAATCTGGCGCCGGCCCCGCGACTTCTTCCGAGGGCGGCACGCTCACTGTGGGCGACGACTGCGCCACATCGAACTTCTGGACCTTGGGTTCCATCAGAAAATCGTCGAGAAACTGCGAAGGCTTTTTGCGCTTGTTGATTACCGTGGAGAGCGTGAGATTCTGCCTGGCGCGCGTGAGCGCGACGTAGAACAAGCGGCGCTCCTCCTGAATCTGAAAATCGCCCTGCGGGCGCTCCTCTTTCATCAATTCAGCGGGAAATTCAAAGACCGGCTTGCGCGAGCCCGAGGGAAAATCCCCCTTGGCGAGCCGCAGGATGAAGACGTGCGGAAATTCCAGCCCCTTGGCGGAATGCACGGTCATCAATTGGACGGCGTCATCGGACAGTTCCTCGTCGAGACAAATGTCCCCGTCGAGTTCGTTGAAGTAGCCGAGATATTCGATAAAGTCGCGAAGCTGCTTGCCTTCACTCTTGCGCTCCCACTCGGCAACGAACGCGACGAAGCGCTCGAGGTACCGGCGGTCGGCTTCGGAAGGAAGAGGCGCGAGTTCCAGTTGTTCGATCAATTCATCCAGCAACTCGGTAGCGGATTTTCTTCTCGCGGAGTGGCGGAGCTTGTGAACCATCTGAACGAGCGCCGCGAGACGCGTCGATTCATGCCAGCGATCGGCCGGGGCGCCGTCCTTGGCTTCCGCGCTCAACGCGCTCTCAAGCTCATCCCAAATCGGGCGGCGATGATTTTTGCCGGCGCGCTCCGAAAGCCTGACGAGGTCGCGAGGCTCGGCACGCCAGTACGGCGCGGCGAGCGCGCGGGCGCAGGCTACGTTATCCGCAGGAACGGCAATCAGGCGCAGATACGCCAGAAGATCGCGAACGATCGTGCTGGAGAGAATGGAAAACTTTCGGATGACGAACGGGATTCGCTTGCGGCGCAGCGCGTCGAGAAGCTGATTGCGGTGGGTATGCCGGCGATAGAGCACGGCAAAGCTGCGCCAGGGCGCGCCCGCGGCGTGCATGCGTTCGATCTCGGAGGCTATCCACCAGGCCTCCTCTTCGGGAGCGCCGAATTCGACGACGCGAATTTTTTCACCGTCGCGATTGTCCGTGCGCAGCGGATTTTGGGGGATGAGCGGGGACTGCTCGTTGTTGCGAATCACGGCATCGGCGACGTTCAGGATGCGCTTGGTGGAACGATAATTCTGCGCCAGCGACACGAGGAATTTACCGCCGGGCAGCGCGCTCTTTTGCGCGCCGGCTCGGCAGAAGCGCTGCAAAAAGGTGGTGAAACTTCCGTAGGAGGCGCCGCGAAAACGGTAAATGGCCTGATGGTGGTCCCCGACGACCATGATATTGCGATGGCCTCCGGCCAGCATCCAGAGCAGTTCGAGCTGCGCAATATTGGTGTCCTGGAATTCGTCGACGAGGATGTAGCGGAACTGCTGGCGCATCTGCTCGAGCAGGTCCGCATCGTTGCGGAGCAATTCCACGGCCTGCAGAATCTGCGCGCCGAACGTGTGCAGGTTGCGATCGCGAAGCAGCCGCTCGCTCACGCGGTAGACTCGCGCGAGTTCTTCCTGGCGCGCGACTTCCTCCTCGGCGATTTGCAGCGCGTCCGGTTCGAGCGAGGACTTGCGAGAATCATGCTTTCTCCGCAAGCCTTCGACGTAGCGCTGGTAATCGCCGGGCGTTACAAGCTCGTCCTGGCAGCGCGAAAAAAATGTGACGAAGTCGCGCAGAAACTCGGCGGGCTCCGCCAGGCGCCAGAAATGGACCAGTGCAAGCTCCGCGATATTCCGGCGGAGAAGGATGCGGTGGTCAATGTCGTCCAGGGGCTGAATATCCGGATTTGCCGGCCGGAGAATTTTTTCGAGGCAGAAGGAATGGAAGGTGCTCAGCCAGACGCCTTCGGCGCGCTCGCCGATGGCCTTGACGACACGATGCTTCATCTCGCCGGCGGATTTGTCGGTGAAGGTGAGGCCGAGAATATTCTCGCCCGCGAGAGATGGATCGGACTCGAGCAACGTGCGAATACGCTCCGTGATGACGCGCGTCTTGCCGGTTCCGGCGCCCGCGACGACAAGAAGGGGGCCGTCCCGGTGCTCGACCGCGGCGCGCTGTTCCTCGTTCAAGCCAAAAGCTTCCTTCGATTTGGGAGGGGCGCTCATTTGGTTGGTTCCAGAGGAGCTATCTTACCAGAACTTACCGGAGGCGAATATAAGGCGAAATGGAAGAACATCGAGGCAGAGAAGGTTGAGGAGGCAAAGGAGGTAGAGGAGGAAGGCTCGGGGGCAAAGCACGCGAGCGAAAGGCGCTGTGCGCCGCTCATTAGATCGGAGCTGAAGCTCAGACACCCTAAGAGGCGTGGCGGATAGCTGGAGTGACGCTCGAACTGGCGTTCGTCGGTGCGCTCCTCAGGACGACAGCGAAAGGCAAAGGCAACAGCGAGGCTCAAGAGGGGATCAGGTTCGGCCGTAGAAGCGATGGTAGCAGCGGCGGCAGCGGAAGGGTCGCAAGTGGACGACTCGCATTACCTTGTCAAAAAAACTGTGCCGGGCTTCCCGGTCCAGGATTTTCCCGCCGCAGTGCGGGCATGAGCCTGCCAGAGCCATTTTCCGGGGGGAGGCTTCCATCTTCACGCGCGGCGAAGCGCCCGCGCGTTTTACAGCTTCGGCACCGCGAGGCGGCAGCAACCCATCGATCTTGGATCGCACAGCCATAACAAAAAGCATCCACCCTTGGCACCACGGTCAGAAAACAGAGCCGCGCCTATTGAGAGGACCGTCCAACGGGCCAAGGCAAGCACATTTCGCTTTGACGAATGTATCCGTTTCCGTTCGAGTTGACAACAGCTTCCATCCGACGGATGGATCGGAACGATCCTGACGTGCAGTTCGCGCGCTCGGGGCCCGTCAACTTCCGCGAAGAAGATCACCTGCCAGGAGTAAGTCAACTGCGTATTCCGCGAACGCGGCTCCGGTCGCACCCGGCCCATGGTCGTATTCACCAACGTAGAAAGCGTGGACCGGATCATCCATGCGATTTTCAGTCGTTTCAATCAGGACTGGAAAACCAACGCCTTCAACCTATTTACACAGGCAGTGAGGTCAATCCGACGGATGGATCGGCAACGATTTTGAGGTGCAGCTCGCGCGAGCGCGGCCCGTCGAATTCGGCGAAGAAGATCACCTGCCAGCGGCCCAGAGCGAGCCGGCCTCCCTCGATCCAAATCGTCTCCGATGTGCCGATGAATGCTGTCTTGATGTGCGAATCGGAATTGCCTTCGGCGTGCCGGTAGTCGCCCTTGTGCGGAATCAAGCGGTCGAACGCCACTTCCATGTCGCGGGCGACATCGGGATCGTAGCCCTCGTTCACCATCACCCCGGCCGTCGTATGCGGAACGTACAAGTAGCAAACCCCGCTGACGCAACCCGAGGCGCTCACAATTTCTTCAATTTCCGCGGTGACGTTCTTCAGCTCGGTGCGCCGCGACGTTCGTATGTTCAGCCTGTGCGTACCGGAGACAACTTTTGCGCTCATTCGCGAATGAGCCGGTTAGGCCAGCTCGTCGGGCGATTTCGCGCCGTAAAAAGCGAACCAGGGTTTGGCTTCCTTCAGGCGCGAATTCACGTTCTGAATGTTCTTCACGCCCTGGTTACCCAGCCAGTCCTCGAGAGCCTTCTCGCCGTGCTGCGCGTAGACCGGTATGGCATCCTTCCAGGTGGCGCGGCCGCACAGCACGCCGGAGAAATTCGCGCCGGTTTCCGACGCGAGTTCGAGCGTCTCAAGAAACACATCATTGCTCACGCCGGCCGAAAGATAAATAAAAGGCTTCCTCGCCGCGGCGGCGGAATGCCGGAAATACTCTTTCGCCTGATCGCGCGTGTAGGCGGCGTCGCCCTTGCAGGCCTTGCTTCCCGCGACGTAGGCCATGTTCACCGGCACTTCCACCTTCAGCACGTCCACTCCGTATTGCGGCTTGGAAAATTCAACCATGCTTTGCATGACGATCTCCGGCTTCTTGCGCGCGAAACCGATGGTCTTCTCGTCGCCGCCCTCTTCATAACCGACAAATTCCAGAAAAAAAGGAACGTCCACGGCGGCGCATTCCGAGCCGATCCGCTCCACCCAGGCGTGCTTGATCTCGTTGATTTCAGGTGCATCGAACGGCGTGTAATAGAGCAGGATCTTGATGCAATCCGCGCCCGCCGCGACGAGGCGGCGCACCGACCAGATGTCGAGCAGGTCCGGCAGGCGCCCGGGCTTGGTATTGTCGTAGCCACTGTTCTCATAGGCGAGCAGGAGGCCGGCATTCTTCGCGCGGGCCATGGACGCCGGGAGGCCGAATTCCGGGTCCAGCAGGATGGCGCTCGCGTAGGGCGTCAGCACGCGCGTGACGGCGGTCTTGAACTCCTCGAGCATTTTCGCGGTGACTTCTTTTTTGTCGACGCCCTTCTCTTTGGCGATGGCGTTCTTCAGCGAACCGCGCTGGTCCATTGCCGCGGCCGCAATCACGCCGCTGGCGTTCGACACGGCCTGCATTCCTTTTCGCTTGCCCGGCGATACCTTCATGATGTCACAGCCTCCGTGAGTGTGAGCGAAACTGCTATTCGCGCCCAATTCTAACATGGGAATTTGAAAGCAGCACTTGCCCGAGTGGGAGCCAAATCGATTTAGCGATTGGTATTACTCAGCCGCCGTAGATCATTTCAAAACGACGACGTGATGCTGCTGCGCGCAGGGCGAGGCTTCCGTGGAACCGGGGGCAGGGCTTGCGCGCATGAGATCGTCGAGAAACTCCAGCCCGTATTCGGCCAGAAACGGCAGCGCGCACAGGGTGCGCTCCTGAAGGCCGCGATGTGGGTAGAGCGAATCGACGAGGATGCGCTCGTGGCGGTCGAGCACGCCGGTGCGGAAGTTTTCAGCCTCGGCGGCCTTTCCTTTCAGCTTCGCGAACTGGTACAGCATCTTGCTTTCAGAGGATTCGAGCATCCCGAGAAGGGACGGATCGAGTTTCTTGAACGGCTCCTGGTAATTTTTCAACAGGCCCCGGAGCGCTTCTTCGTCCGCTTCGAACCGGCGCGCGAGGTCCGAGGGCAATGACTTGGATTCCATCTTCTTGCGGAGATGCTGCCGGCCCTGAAAGAAATCACGCAGATCGAGGCCGTATTTTTCGAGCAGGTTCGCAACGGCGGGCTGCACGATCGTGAAGCTGGCGCGCGGCAGAATCGTCGGCATCCGGCCGAGAATCTGTTTGTAGACAACCTGCGCCTGCGCCATGTAAGCGATTTCCGCCGGGCCGCCGATATACGCCGCCGTGGGAAGAAGAGTGTCCTGAATGACAGGGCGCAGAAGCGCGTTCGGACTGAAGTCTTCGGGCTTTTTTTCGATAAGTGACGATAATTCTTCGCGGGAAAACGAAGATTTGCCCGCGTAAAAATTCCCGTTATGGCTGCGGACCGGTTCCCTTTTCCCTTCCACGGTGTAGAAAAGAAGCGTGGTCTCGCTCGTGACCTTTACCTGCGCGTGAAAGTCGCGGTGTTCAAGCTCCTTCGAGCGTTCCAATAGTAGATTTCGAAGCGGTTCTTCCTGATCGAGGGCCTTGTGAAATACTGGCGCCATCAGCCGATGCAGGCGAGCGTCCAGCTGGTCGATGAATATGATTCCGCGCCCGGCCAGCAGCCGCGCCATCAACTTGCCAAAGGCTAAACCGTACGTCTCGCCCGCCACGCAGGATTCGCGAAGCGCGCGCGCGATTTCTTCGGCAAAGCCGCCTTCGAGCGACTGGGATGCCGTCGTGACGAGAGCTTCGATCTCCGGCGGAAAGCGAACTTCTCCGACGCGCTTTCCCGCGTCCTCCGCTGGCAGGGGCAGGGCGTGTTCGGCCAGGCCGCTGCGGGTGTTCCAGACCGAATGATTTACTTCAGCGAGGTCGTGGTCCTCGGTGGCCAGCCAGAACACCGGCACGGCGTCGGTTCCCCTCTGCGTGAGCCGCTCCGCGGTGCCAATGGCCGAGATCGCTTTGTAGAGCGTGTAGGCGGGGCCGGTGAAAAGTCCGACTTGCTGGCCGGTGACGATGGCGACGGCACCCGCGGCGAGCCGATCGATATTCTTCCCGGTCGCTGCATCCGCGCCAAAGAGGCGATTCTGATCGCGCACCACCTCGACAAGCAGGCTACGTGCCGCTGCGTCCAGGCGAATTTCGCGGGCCGCGGCGTCGATTCCAGCCTCGGTCGGCGGATGCGAATAGTAGGAAGCTACCTGCTCGAAATCTTCGAGAAACGCGGAAAAGAGCTTGGTCGTGTCAGGGATGTCGCGAAATGAAAGACAGTGAGACTCCATCGAGGAAGTCATGATACACGCGGCTCAAACATGCGGCAACACGGCCGCGTCACGCTTTCACCGGGGTTGTGTTCGCTACCGTGACCGTCTCTCGGGCGATTCCCGGCGCTACGACGGCCAGCATTTGGTCAATTTCAGCCTTGGCGACCGCACTCACCGGGAGCAACGGGGGACGCGTCGGTCCGCCGTAGAACCCCACCGAGTCCATCGCGTACTTGAGACCGGCAATGCCGTGGCGCGGACCGAACAGGTTTGCCGCGGAGACCAACTTCCGCTGGGCCGCCTGCGCGCGAGACGAATTCCCTGCTAGCGATGCTTCGTAAGATTCGACGCAGAGGTCGGGGAAAGCGCAGGCAACGGCGAGCACGGCGCCCGTGGCACCCTTTTGCAGGGATTCATGGAGGACGGAAACCGCGCCGACCAGCAATTGGAAATCCCCGGGGGCGGCTCCGATGATCTCGGCGATACCTGCAAGGTCTCCCGAGCTGTCTTTCATGCCGATGATGTTCGGGTGGGTGGCGACGCGCGCCACAACCTCGGCCTTGAGGGTCAGCTGCGTAAAAATCGGCACGGAATAGAGCAGGATGGGGATGCGGGCGGCGTCCGCCACGCGCAAGTAATACTCGACGAGAGCGTCGGCGGTCATCTGCGGCTTGAAATAATGCGGCGTGCGGACAAGCGCCGCGTCGTAGCTGAGGGCAGCGGCGCGGTTGGTATGCTCGATCGTTTCGGCGGTGGATTCTGCGCCCGTTCCGGCGATCAAGAGCTTGCCGGGGGCTGCGGCTTCTTTTGCGGCTTCCCACGCCCGCTCCACCTCATCCCGCCGTAGTAATACGGACTCGCCCGTAGAGCCATTCACCACGTAGCCAGCCAGGGAGGTCTGGTTGTAGCGGGCGATGTTCCGGCGGAGACCTTCCAGATATAGGTCGCCGTCAAGACCAAACGGCGTGGTCAGGGCGGGAAAAATCCCCCTGAGAATCATCCGCGGCATGGGACCTCGGGGGAGCGCGGATGGGCTGAAAAATCGCTGCGGCGGGCTTCCGTATAGTGCCGAGTGAGCAAGGCACCGATTGGTTGTTTCCAACGACTTAGGTGTGATTCCGTTCGTCCATGTGTGTCGAGTGAGCGAGGTCCGAAAACGATTGAAAAACAGGCCGGTCGAGACGCAGGAAGCGACCTGTTCGCCCTGAGAATTTCTCCGAATTGTGCGGCTCGATTCGTCATGTTCCCCGATTACGCTAGCACAACGAAACGGGGATGCAAGGACCTGTTTGTCGTGGCAAAGGGAAACCCTGTGAAGTCAACCGCTCGTGCCCAACGGCTCACTTGCTCGAGCACCGGGTTGCGGGAGGAAAGGGGCGAAGGCGGCGATCAGGGCTGTGCTGAAGGCCTGCTGGCGCGTAATCAGGCCTCCTGTAAGCACGCCCCAGGCTCCCTGCCCGTCGCGGATGCCTTGCGCTCCGGCGAAGGCGTCGATTGCTTCGGATAGCTCGACGCCCTGGTCAACCACCTTTGCGGCGAGGGCATCCGGCAGCACGATTCCGCCGGATTGGCCGAACGAGCCCTTGCCGCGACCGTCCGTCACGTAGGCCCAATTCTGGAGGACGACATGGCGCTGGCCGCCAGCGCTGACCACGTCGAGTCCACCCTCCAAGCCCACAAAGTAGCTCCAGGACTCGTTGTTCTGGCGCGCGAGGGCAATGAGGGCTTCGGCGCGTTGGCGGGCGCCCGACATTGTGTCCTCGCGAGTTAGCGGAGTATGCCGCACGCCGCTGGGCACATCAAAACCACGCACTTCCATAGCTGCATCCGGAGACAAGCGATGATGGATCAGCAAGCAAACTTCACGGACGGCATCAAGCTTCGGACGGCGGGTGCTGCCTACGGCAACTACCAGCGTCTGAGTAGTATTACGGTTCAAGCTGGAGGAATCAGCTCCGGTCAAGCTCAGAGTTCCTTCTCCCCGACAACCGCCGACGGGGGCTCGCCTTGCATGCCCAGGCGCTGGCGCGCCGAGAACATGCTTCCCTTGGCGTCCTCCGCCGGGGCGAAGGCGAGGAAGCCCAGAGGGGATGGCACGTCGTCGTAGATGGCTTCCATGCCGCCGCGCATGAAGTAAGTCTCGTGCCAGAAGCCGGTGCCGCCGGAGTCGCGCAGAAAATCCTTCCACCAGCCGCGGTGGAAGCCGGAGCGAGTCCACGCCTCCAGCGACGAAAAATCGCGCCAGTATTGGCGCATGCCGACATGCAGGGGAAACAGGGAGAACAGCACACTCTCGTGGAGGAGCAGGCCATCGGGCTTTTCGGCCACCGACTTCTGGATCTGAGGGCCCAAGGTAAACAGGCGCTCCAAACCCGCCAGGCGGTTGACGCGCATCCCGAGGTAGATGACCACGAGGTCAGGGTAACCGGAGAGGTCGACGGTCTGGCGGCTGACTCGCGCGGTTGTCATGAGCGCCTCCCATATGGGCGTGGGTAATGAATCCCCTCTGAGAGCGTATGGCGGCATCCCTGGTTCGTCAATTGAGAAGCGGGGACGACCGCAGCGGGCCGGAAGCGCGAGACTTGAAACCGCTACTCTTTCCAGAGCTGGGTTTGGCGTTCGCGGGAGAAGCGTGTGGCGAGGAAGGATTTGAGGCCTTCGACGGAAGAAAATACCTGGTCGGAGCAGCCGAGGGCCCAGCCACTGATCTCTTCGACCGGCACCGAAGCGATCAGATAGACGGGAATGCCTTTGCGGTGGGCGGCGGTAAGTTCCGCGGCCGTGCCGCCACCCTGAACGGCATCGGAATCCCAAAGGCAGATCATGTAATCGGCTTTGCGCTCGATGAGTTCCAGGTCGAAAGCGATGATTTTGCGGATGACGCGGCGGAAACGGTCCAGGTCCGTCATTTTCCAGCGGCGAAAGTTGACGACCTCATCCTGGCTGAGGTTCTTTTTTTCGTCCTCGGCGGGATCGTAGACGCGATGTCCCAGCTGGTCTTGCAGGAAGGGCGTCAGCTTGCGCCGCCACAACCTGCCTCCGCCTTCGGCAAACTCGATGGGGCCTGAGAGGTAAGCAAGCATAAGCTGGGACGGGCAGACTAGCACACGGGGGCACTGTTGACTACCGCATCAGCTGTGGAAAAAAGCGGAAAATTTGGAGCGGGATAAGGGAATCGAACCCTCGCCTCGACCTTGGCAAGGT
>CAZRKW010000050.1:0-20126 GCA_964600355.1 uncultured Acidobacteriaceae bacterium | reverse complement strand
GCCGGGAGGCGAGCAGCTAGGGGGACCGCTCCTCAAGCGCACTCTTTCCCGATTAGCTGGACGGACATTACATGCCTTAAGGGGCCTCCCCACGTCCGATCCCACGAATGCCTTTAAGCTTTACGACGCCGAAATGCTGAACTCGCTGAACCTGGAAAGCCGGGGAGGCTTTGAACTGAGCCTCGAGATTACGGTGAAGGCGTTTCTTGAGGGGTACCGGATCACGGAAGTTCCGGCCACGTGGCGCGATCGCACGGAAGGGGAATCCCGGTTCCGGATGTGGCACTGGTTACCCCTGTATCTCAGGTGGTACTTTTTCGCGTTTCGCCCCAGATCCCGAAGGCCCGCCGCAGTCACGGCGTAATTCTGAGTCCAGTCCACGGACGCGCCATTCCCGGTCATCCTGACTCGCCATCCCTTCTGGCTTAGCTCGATAGCCTGCGAAAAACCTGTACTTAAACTGGCTTCAGGAACAGTGGCGTAAGCATCCAGCCGGAGCACAAGATGGCATTCACGTGCTCAATGTCGAAATCCGGGCAGGGCTGCTTCCCCCGACCGGTTCGCGGGCACAGTGAACTTAGGCGGCAACCTGGCAAGTCATTTCCCTGGTTCGCCGCCTGATGAACCGCGCACGGGGGCTGTAATGAGATTGTTCGGTAAGCTTCTATTGGTGATTGCGTGCCTGGTATGTGCCGGCGCCGCTCAGGCCACTGACTACTACGTGTCGCCCAGCGGCAAGAGTGCTGGCGATGGGACTCTCGCCAACCCGTGGGATTTGCAGACGGCGCTCAGTCAGCCGACAAACGTGAAGCCGGGCGATACGATCTGGGTTTTGGCGGGCACTTACGTGCCTCCGAATAGCAATGGTTTCGTTAGCAGCTTAAGTGGCACGGCCGCGGCGCCGATCATCGTCCGCAATTACCAGGGGCAGCGAGCTACGCTCAGCGGGAACCAGGATTTCGCGGTGCTGTATGCGTCGGGGTCGTATACGTGGTTCTGGGGCTTGGAAATCACGACCTCCTGCGCCGGAAGAGGAGTTCCCGGGAACATTACGTGCGCGGTGGGAGTGGGAGCGTATGGCCCGGACCTCAAATTCATCAACTTGATTGTGCACGACACGATGCAGGGATTTTCGGCTTATAACAGTTCGCCCGATTCCGAGTATTACGGGAATCTGAGTTATTACAACGGCTACGTGGGGACTGACCGGGTGCATGGGCATGGGATGTATTTTCAGAATCTCACCGGCGTAAAAACCATCAGCGAGAATTTCGTTGGCGACAATGCTGACGAAGGAATACAGATTTACGGCAGCGGAACAGCCGCTTTGAACGGCTTTGTGGTTTCAGGGAATACTCTCTACAACACCGGCTCTTGGCCTTCACCAAACTATCAATATAACGTCATCGTCGCCGGCGGCCTTACGCGCCAAAATATTCAATACACGAACAACTACAGCTACTTTCCCACGAACGCCGTCAGCGGCTTTACGCAGTTTGGCCAATATACGGACGGCCAGGATATTTCCATTCAGAATAATGTTTTCGCAGGGGGAGGAGAGCCGACAGCTGTCGCCAACGAGGCCGGCCCGGTTTCTTTTACCGGGAATATTCTTTATGGCTCGCCCTCGGCCTTGCGGGTTTTCGCGGTGGCTTTGGATACCGGCCAAACATTCGCCAGCTACGCGTGGGACAAGAATACGTATTACGACCAGACGCCCTACCACTTCAATTCTTCGGTTAACGGAAACGCGTCAAATCTAACCTTTGCGAACTGGCAGCAATCGACCGGATTCGACGCGCATAGCACCTATGCTCAGACTGCTCCCACCGGAGTCTGGGTGTATGTGCAACCGAACAAATATTAGGGCAAGCGGGCCAACATAACGATCTACAACTGGGATTTGGATGCCACCGTTCCGGTGAATCTCTCCGGTGTTTTAAGTCCCGGGGACCAATACGTGATACAGGACGCGCAAAACTTCTACGGGCCGGCCGTAGCGTCGGGTACCTATACCGGGAGCCCGGTCTCCATCAAGATGACCGGCCTGCCCAAAGCTACGCCGGTAGGCTTCGCGGCTCCCGCGCATACAGCACCACAGTTTGGAACCTTTGTCGTTTTGCCCGTTTCCGGGCCGTCGTCTCCCCCTTTGCCGCCGGCAAACCTAACGGTAATCGTAGATTAAGGCTACACCGCCTGAGGGATTGCACCACAGCAGCACATTTTTGGCGTTGACAGGGTGAGCGGATATCGGCATCATTTCAGGACTAAAAACCTGGCTGGATTGAGTTCTCCGTTTGTCCCAATAAGTCGCAACCTACTGGGGCCTACGGAGCGCAAGCATATAGCTGGTTCTCCCCGTTAAAGCAACAAAACAAGATATTTAACCCAAATGAGGAACTACCTGGAGATGTTCTCTAATCGCACCCGTGTGTTCTGGAAGAGCTTCGTTCTTGTCTCTTGCCTCCTGGTTCTTGGGGCAAGCGGGGCGCTCGCCCAGTCTGGCGGACAAACGATCTATAATGGGATCGTTCTGCCCAGCCAGTGGCCTCCGGTGGGAACGCCCACGCAGGCGTACCAGCTTCCTTTCTACATCACGAGCCCTCCCTCGGTGATTACGATCGATGTTGGCCGACAACTCTTTGTCGATGACTTTTTGATTCAGAGTACGACGCTGACACGGACCCAGCACCAGCCGGTGATGTACCCGGGGAACCCGATCATTATCCCCAACGCTTTGGATACGCTTGGCTTAGCTCTGCCCTATAGCGATGGTGTGTGGTATGACCCAGCTGCCCAACTCTACAAGATGTGGTTCTATTGCGGCCCGCCAATCCCCAGCGGACAGCTCAATGCAGGGCTTGGTTTTACAGTCTGCTATGCCTATTCCACCGACGGCAAGAACTGGATCCGGCCGTCGCTGCCCAACGCGGTCGTACCGAATAGCGATGAAGTGCTGCAAATTCCCAACGGTCGCGACTCAGTCACGATCTGGATGGACCTGCAGGACCCGAATCCTGCTCAGAAATTCAAGGCCTTCGCCTATCAGCCCGAATCGACGTACGGAATTCTCGTGTTTTTCTCGGCCGACGGCATTACCTGGGTGCCCCAGAACCAAACGAGCTATCCGATAGAGCCCATCGACGACCGCACGACATTTTTCTGGAATCCTTTCCGCAACGTCTGGGTGGACAGCCTCAAGAATTATGTAAATGATCCGGCTTCGGGAAGTCGCCCTGCCTATACCACCAGGCTGCGATACTATGCGGAGAGCCCGGATTTGTTTCATTGGACGCCGTCGGATTTCACCGACAGCTTTTGGACCGGCCCGGACGTGAACGATCCTCCCTACCCCTTGAGCCAGACTCTTCCCCAGCTGTACAACCTGGACGGAGTCGCGTACGAAAGCCTCATGGTGGGGCTGTTCAGTTGGTACTACCCTGGCCCGCAAGACACCATCGACGACCCAACCGGTTTGACAGGCCCCGATATCGTTGAACTGGGCGTGGGTTTCAGCCGGGACGGGTTTCATTGGGTGCGCCCGACGCGCGGCGGCGGCCCCAGCAACGCCTTCATTCCCGCTTCCAATATTGCTGGCACCTGGAATATGGGGAACACGCAGTCGGCCGGCGGCGGTTTCCTCGTGGTCGGCGACGAGCTGTGGTTCTATTTCAGCGGGCGGAATGAGATTCACTCCGGCAACAACGCCGTAGGTTCCACCGGTCTGGCGACCCTGCGGCGCGATGGCTTCTATTCGATGGATGCGGGAGCGACGCCGGGTGTCTTGACAACCCGACCCGTACAGTTCTCCGGGAAGTACATGTTCGTGAACGTCAACGATCCTCAAGGCTCACTTCAGATTCAAGTCTTGAATCCCACCACGAACCAGGTGCTGGCGACCTCTTTGCCGCTGAGCGTTAACAAGACTCTTCAGGCGGTGACCTGGAGCGGCGGCGGGACAGACCTCTCGGCCTTCGTGACCCCGGGACAGCAGGTTGAATTTCAGTTCACGCTGACCAACGGGTCCCTTTACTCCTTCTGGGTGACGTCCAGCGCCGCCGGAGCAAGTAACGGATACGTCGCCGCGAACGGCCCCGGTTTCACCGGATCCACAGATACTCTGGGCTCGGCGGCTTATCCCACCGTCGCCGCAACGCCGGAGATTTCCCCGGCGGGCGGAAATTTTGCCAGCTCGGCCACCGTATCGATTTTTTCGGGAACACCCGGGGCGACGATCACCTATACCCTCGATGGAACCACGCCCATCGCAACATCTGCAACATATACCGGTCCCTTTCAACTGACCGGCAGCGCCACCGTGAAAGCCGTCGCGTTCGCCACGGGCCTCGGCAACAGTGCAGTTGCCGCCGCTACATTCAACCAGAGCACAATCGCCCCTTCGGTCTCGATAACTGCACCCTTGAATGGCCACACGGTATCAGGGTTGATTTCTGTTACCGCGAGCGCCTCCGATAGTGTCGGAATAGCGAGCGTCCAGTTCACCGCGGACGGCCTTCCCATCGGCACGGTCACGACTTTACCGTACACGGTCAGCCTCGAGACAACGACTCTCAGCAACGGTAGTCACCAAATCTCGGCGGTCGCTGTCGACTCTGTCGGAAATCAGGCGACTGCCACGACCGTCACGGTCAACGTAAACAATGTGACGAGCGGTCCCACGACAGGCCTCGTCGGCTACTGGAGTTTTGACTCCGCCTACGTTGTGCAGCCCTCCCTGCTCGATCAATCCGGAAACAACAACAACGCCACGGGCTATTCCGCACCTTCGGTAGTTGGGGAAATAGGCCAGGCGCTTCAGTTTAACGGTATCAGCAGCTATACACAGGTGGTGAGCAACACGCAGGTGTACGACCTGATGGGAGATCTGACTCTCTCATTGTGGGTTCAAACCACCAATTCGACGCGAACCGAAGCGCTGCTCAGCAGATTTGCCGCCGGCGGCAGCGGATACGGTTACGTATTGAGGACCAACCCCGCAGGGACGGCTGAAGTCCTGGTCGGGGGCGCGAACTTAGCTGCTGGCGTCAGCGCAGTATTCACCGACACCAAGAAAATAAATGACGGCAAGTGGCACGAGATTACGGTCGTTTTCAAACTGGCCAGCGGCATCACGTTTTATGTGGATGGGACACAGACTTCCACGTTCGCGATGTCCGGCGTGGCGATGACCGCGGCGTCTTATTTCCAAATGGGTTTGAATCCATGGACGCCTTACGGCACCTACTTTACGGGAACGATGGATGAGGTGCGGATTTACAACCGCGCGCTGTCGGCCGCCGATGTGAGCGCGCTCACGCAGCCCTACGCGCCGATTGTTTCTCTCACCGCCCCGACCAATAATCAGATCGTTTCGGGATCAACCTCGCTTACGGCGACGGCCACCGATCAGGCAGGTATCGCGAAAGTCCAATTCCAGGTGGACGGAGCCGCCTTTGGCTCGGTGACGACCGCCCCCTACACTCTGAATCTCGATACCACTACCCTTACCAATAACACCACCCACCAGATAACGGCGGTCGCAACCGACACGGAGGGCAATCAGGCTTCCTCCACGACCGTAACGATCACGGTGAACAACACCGCCTGGTACGTGTCCCCCACCGGGTCTCCGTCGGGAAGCGGCACTCTCGCGAGCCCCTGGGATTTGCAGACGGCGCTCAATCAACCGAGCGTCGTGCAGCCCGGCAGCACGATCTGGCTGCTGGGCGGCGTGTACTACGGCAACTACAGCAGTGTGCTGAATGGAACGGCCGCGAACCCTATCACCGTCCGGAACTATCAGGGCCAGCGCGTGTCGCTCGATGGCCAGGGCGGCGCCTACAACGTCCTCACGATCAATGGTTCCTACACGTGGTTCTGGGGCCTGGAGGTCGTGGACACCACCGACATCAGGGTTAGCACGAACACGTTGCCTACAAATGCGGCCGGAGTCGTAGTATATGGCGTAGGAATCAGTTGCATCGATATGGTGGTGCACGACACGGCCGAGTCATTTGCGGCCTTCAATGCCGCTTCCAACGGCGTCTTTTACGGCAACCTGGCCTATTACAACGGCTATGTGGGCACGGACCGGAACCATGGCCACGGGATGTACATGCAGAACAACGTGGGCAGCAAGACCATCGCGAACAACTTTGTCGGCGACAACGGCGACGAAGGAATGCAGATCTATGGAAGCAATACAGCCCAGATCATCGGGTTTAATATCACCGGGAATACTCTCTACAATACCGGCTCCTGGCCCAATCCGAACTATCACTTCAACCTGCTGCTAGGGGGAGGAGCGACTCGCCAGAATATTCAAGTGCAGAATAACTATAGTTATTTGACTCCCTCGGCGAACGCGGGGGGCAATAGTCTCGGCCAGTACACCATCGGCCAGAACGTCACCGCCACGAACAACGTCTTCGCCGGCGGCAACATCGCGCTCTATGCCGATGGCGAATCAGGACCGGTGGTCTTCAGCGGCAACATTGTCTACGCCATTCCTTCGGCGGCCCAATTGGTGCAACTGGGCTTGTTCACCGGCCAGACCCTCTCATCGTACACATGGAACAACAATACGTACTATGGCCTGAACGGTTTCTACCTCGGTACGTACGACGGGAACAACTTCGGACCGACGACGAACGGCACCTTTCAGAATTGGCAGCTGCAGACCGGACTGGACAGCACGAGCACCTATACGCCCAACGCCCCGACCGGAACCTGGACTTACATTCAGCCCAATCAATACGAACAGAAGCGCGCCAACATCACCATTTACAACTGGAACCTGAGCGCGAGCGTAGCGGTGGATTTGTCGAGCGTTCTAAGTGTGAACGACCAGTATGTGATTCTGGACGCTCAGAATTTCTACGGGCCGGCCGTGGCGAGCGGTACTTACGAGGGCGGAACGATCAGCATTCCCATGACCGGTTTGACCAAGGCCGCAGCGATCGGTTTCACAGCCCCGGCGCACACGGCACCGCAATTCGGAACCTTTGTGGTCATGCTCGCATCCTCGGTTCCCGCCGTGTCGGTATCCCCGCTCACGTCCACCCTCTATTCGGGCCAAACGCAATCGTTCAACGCGATTGTCCGCGGGCTGGCCGGCCAGGCGGTGAGCTGGTCGATCAGTCCGGCCGTGGGAAGCATTTCGGCGTCGGGTGTCTATAGTGCGCCAGCGACAATTTTGCAGTCTCAGACCATCACGGTGACAGCGGTCAACCAGTCAAATCTGAGCACGTCCGCCACAGCCATCGTGTTCCTGGTTCCCTCGATATCCGTATCGGTAGCGCCTACCACTGCTACGCTGGGCCAGAATCAGACGCAGCAATTTAACGCAACCGTCGTTAACTCGGTCAATACAGCGGTGACCTGGACTCTGAGTCCCAATGTAGGGACGGTCACAACAGCGGGACTTTACACGGCGCCTGCTTCCATCGCCGCGGCTCAAACCATTACCCTGACCGCTACCACAGTCGCCACGCCCACGGCAACGGCCACAGCAGCGATCAACCTGACGCCGCCGCCGGCTGTCTTTGTGACCCCTTCGAGCGTCGCCCTAAATCAGGGCCAGACCCAGCAGTTTGCCGCTTCCGTGCAGGGCAGCTCGAATCAGGCGGTCACGTGGTCGCTGAGCCCCAACGTCGGCACTATATCGTCTTCAGGGCTCTATACCGCGCCATCCACGGTGACGGTGGGACAAGTTCTCACGCTGACGGCAACAAGCGTTGCGTTGCCGGCGCTGACTGCGAAGGCCACCATTAATCTGACTTTAACTCCGCTCACGCCGCCGAGTGGGCTCGCCCTCTATTGGAGCTTCGACACCACGGATTTATCCAATGGCCAGGTCCTGGACTTGTCCGGGAACAACGGCACCGGCACACTGAACGGCACGCTCTTGCCGGTAACCGGAAAACTCAATCAGGCCCTCAATTTCAACGGAGTGAATTCATACATATCGACGGGGATTAACACCGCCACCGCTTTCAACAATAATCTGACGCTAAGCGCCTGGATCAACACGACGAATAGCTCCCGGCTGGAGGCCATTATTTCGAAGTACAGCGCCGCCGGCAGCGGCTGGGGTTACATTTTCCGGACGGACCAGAGCGGGCACCTGGAACTTTCCATCGGCGCTTCGGACGTGACGGTCTATCCGGCGACCGCCATCGACACAGCCACGATCAACGATGGAAATTGGCACCACGTGGCGGCCGTAATTACTATCGGGCAGAATGTGACATTTTATGTGGACGGCAACCAGACCTCTTCGACGGCGATTAGCAGCGTCGCAAATGGGGACTCCAACTCGGTTTTCATGGTGGGGGCCAACTCGTACGGGCCTTACGGCAATTTCTTTACCGGCACGATCGACGAGGTGCGGGTCTATAACGTCGCGCTTACGGCTGCTCAAGTGAGCGTGGTTTATCAGTTGAGCGGCGGCGGTCCCCCGCCCATCGTAGTTTCGGTGACCCCGGCCAACGTAACGCTGACCCAGACGCAGACGCAGCCTTTCACTGCCACGCTGCAGAATACGACGAACCAGTCGGTGACGTGGCAGGCGTCGCCGGCAGGCACGATCGCGTCCACGGGGGCAAACACCGCCACGTACACGCCGCCAGCTTCGATCATCGCCACCCAGACGGTCACGGTGACAGCGACGAGTTCGGCGGATGGCAAAACGACGGGTACGGCCACGGTGAATTTAATCCCCACCAATGGAGCGACTACTGCCAGCTTCACAGGTACCGATACCACGACCCAAGGCGGCTGGGAGGGAGTGTACGGCAACGACGGTTATTTGATCGCCAGTTCATCCCAGAGCCTTCCTTCCTACGCCACTGTGGCCGTCCAGAATGCGGCAAACTACATCTGGGTGCCCAATAGCGCGGATCCGCGCGCTCTCCAAACGGGTGTGGGCACGGCCCGCATCGCGGCTTGCTGGTATGCCGGCACCAGCTTCGACTTCGACGTCAACATTACCGATGGCAATACGCACCAGGTAGCTCTTTACGCTTTGGATTGGGATAACTACGGCGGCGGGCGAGCCGAACAGATACAGATCGTAAACGCGACGACCAACGCCGTCCTCGATACCAGGAATGTGGCGGCCTTTACGAACGGTACCTACCTGATCTGGAATATTTCCGGGCACGTACACATCAACGTGACGCTGACGGGCGGTGGAAACATCGTCATGAGCGGCGTGTTTTTTGGCGGTGGCCACAGCAGCCTGAGCACACCCACGATTGCGTGGACCACGCCTGCGGCCATCACCTATGGCACCGCTTTGACGGCCACGCAGCTGAATGCCACGGCGACTTTTAACGGGACAGCTGTCCCCGGCACCTTCGTGTACACGCCGGCTGCCGGAGTGATTCCGGGCGCGGGTAACCAGACTCTTTCCGTGACGTTCACGCCCACCAACACCACTACATACGCGTCGGCCACGGGGACGGTTGTACTCCCAGTCAATCAAGCTACTCCCGTAATCACGTGGGCCACGCCCGCCGCAATCAGTTACGGCACGGCGCTCAGCGGATCGCAGTTAAACGCGGCCGCAAACTTCAATGGCTCTTCTCTCGCGGGAACTTTCGCATATACGCCGGCTGCCGGGGCGATACTCGGAGCCGGCAGCCAGACGCTGTCGGTGACATTTACCCCGTCCGACACAACGGACTATAAGAGCGCCAGCGCCACAGTATCGCTGCTGGTGAACCAGGCCACGCCCACGATCGCCTGGGCCACGCCCGCCGCAATCAGCTACGGCACGGGGCTGAGCGGATCGCAGTTAAACGCGGTCGCAAACTTCAATGGCTCTTCTGTCGCGGGGACCTTCGCATATACGCCGGCTGCCGGGGCGATACTCGGAGCCGGCAGCCAGACGCTGTCGGTGACATTTACCCCGTCCGACACAACGGACTATAAGAGCGCCAGCGCCACAGTATCGCTGCTGGTGAACCAGGCTACGCCCACGATCACGTGGGCCACGCCGGCTCCCATCACGACCGGCACCGCGCTCAGCGCGACGCAACTCAATGCGACCGCTGCTCTGAACGGTTCCGCTGTGGCTGGAACATTCCTCTATTCCCCGGCGGCCGGCACGATTCCCGGCGTGGGCAGCGACACGCTGTCGGTGACCTTCACGCCTTCGGACACAACCGATCTCAAAGCGGCGAGTGCCAGCGTAACTTTGGTTGTGAACCAGGCCGTTTCGTCTGGAAACCAGGCAGCATTCATGACGCTCGACACGGCCACGCAAGGGAACTGGCAAGGCGTTTACGGTCCGGATGGCTATTCTATCGTCAATGATTCGCAAAGCCTCCCTTCCTACGCCACCTTCTCGGTATCCAACCAAAGCAACTACACGTGGTCTTCCAGCACCACCGATCCGCGCTCGCTCGAACGGGGCGGCGGATCGGGACGAATCGCGGCTTGCTGGTACAGCGCATCCACCTTCGTCTTCGACATCAACATCACAGACGGGAGCACGCGGCAGGTCGCCGTCTACGCCTTGGACTGGGACAGCTATCTGGGTGGCAGGTCGGAGACAGTGCAGATTCTGGACGGCTCGACTGGCACAGTTCTCGACAGCCGCACCATCTCCGGTTTCAACAACGGTGTTTACCTCGTTTGGAAACTCTCGGGGCATGTGAAGATCAACGTCATCTTTCTTTCGGGCGGAAATTCCGTCGTGAGTGGTGTGTTCTTCGGGGGCGGCCAGACGGTGCAGAACACACCTACGATCTCGTGGTCCAATCCGGCCGCGATCACGTATGGCACTGCCTTGAGCGCGACCCAGCTCAATGCGACCGCGAGTTTCAATGGCTCAGCCCTGCCTGGGACGTTTGCATATTCTCCGGCGGCGGGGGCGGTGTTAGGCGCGGGGAGTCAGGCTTTGTCGGTAACGTTCACTCCGACCGATACAACCGATTACAAATCCGCGACTGCAACGGCGACGCAAGCGGTCAATCAGGCGACGCCCGCGATTGTCTGGAGCACCCCCGCAGCAATCACATACGGGACCGCCTTGAGCGCGACCCAACTGAACGCGACCGTGAATTTTAACGGAGCGGCGGTCGCGGGTAACCTGGTCTACACGCCAGCCGCGGGCGCCGTGCCGGGAGTGGGGAATCCCACGCTGTCGGTGACCTTCACGCCAACCGACACCGTCGACTACAAGACGGTGAGCGCAACGGTGGTCCAAGCGGTGAACCAAGCAACGCCGGTGATCGCCTGGAGCACGCCCGCGGCGATAACCTACGGCACATCGTTGAGCGCTGCTCAACTGAACGCGACGGTCAGCGCGAACGGATCGTCCGTGGCGGGCAACCTGGTTTACACGCCCGCTTTGGGTACCGTGCCGGGAGCGGGAAACCAAACCCTATCGGTGACCTTTACGCCGTCTGACACGGTCGATTACAAAACCGTGAGCGCTACGGTGGTGCAGACGGTCAATCAGGCCACTCCCACGATCACTTGGGCTACTCCGTCGCCCATTTCGAGCGGAACGTCTTTAAGCGCGACGCAGTTGAATGCAGCCGCAAGCTTCAACGGCTCTTCCGTCCCTGGAACTTTTGTCTACACTCCCGCTTCCGGAGCGGTGCTTGGGGCCGGCAACCAGACGTTATCGGTCACATTTACTCCAACCGATAACACGGACTTCAAGCCGGCCAGTGCAAGCGTGACGCTCGTTGTGACGACCCAAAGCGTGCCGGTAATTACGTGGCCCACGCCTGCTGCGATCACCTACGGCACTGCGATTGGCAGCATTCAATTGAACGCCACCGCGGCTTTCAACGGTTCGGCCGTCAGCGGTACCTTCGCCTACACACCTGCGTCAGGCACGGTGCTGGGAGCGGGCAGCCAAACGTTATCGGTGACATTTACGCCTTCGAATACCTCGCAATACACAAATGCAACCGCCACAGTGGCGCTGCTGGTCAATCAGGCCACACCCGTGATCACCTGGGCTACTCCGACTGCAATTACCTACGGCACGGCGCTGAGCGCAACCCAGTTGAACGCCACGGCCAATTTCAACGGAACCGTGGCGGGCAGCTTGGTCTATACGCCAGCCTTGGGCGCAATACTCGGCGCGGGCACGCAAACTTTGTCGGTGGCATTCACGCCGACCGATACAACGGATTACAAATCGGCGAGTGCCACGGTGTCGCTCGTTGTGGGCCAGGCGACACCTCTTGTGACGTGGGCCACTCCCGCTGCGATCACGTACGGGACTGCCCTTAGCAGTACGCAGCTCAACGCCACGGCTACCCTCAACGGAACGGTGGCCGGCAGCTTCGTCTACACTCCCGCAACCGGCACCATACTTGGCGTGGGCAGCCATACCCTGTCGGTGACGTTCACACCGACCGATACGACCGACTATCACTCGGCAAGTTCAACAGTTTCGCTGCTGGTGAACCAGGCGCTTCCGGTAATCACCTGGGCCACGCCGGCGCCTATCACCAGCGGCGTCGCGCTGAGTGCGACACAGCTCAATGCCACCGCCAGCTTCAACGGGTCGGCGGTAGGCGGAAACTTCGTCTACACACCTGCATCCGGAACAGTTCTCGGGGTCGGGAGTCAGACTCTGTCGGTGGCCTTCACTCCCACAGACAGCACGGATTACAAGTCCGCGAGCGCTACGGTCACGCTTGTGGTGAACCAGAGCGCAGCGTCTCCCAACCAGGCTTCTTTTATAGGCACCGATACGGCGACCCAGGGGAATTGGCATGGCGTCTATGGGGCGGACGGATACTCCGTTGCCAACGATTCGCAAAGCCTTCCGTCCTATGCCACCTTCGCTGTGCAGAACCAGTCAAACTACACATGGACTTCAGTTACAGCCGATCCCCGAGCGTTGCAGACGGGCAGCGGTTCCGGGCGAATAGCAGCTTGCTGGTATACCGGCACGTCGTTCAGCTTTAACGTTAATATCACAGACGGAAATTCGCATCAGGTGTCGCTGTATGCGCTCGACTGGGACGGTTTCGGAGGGGGAAGAGCCGAAACCATACAGATCGTGGACGCCACAACCAATGCCGTTCTGGATACCCGCAACGTTTCCTCCTTCACGGGCGGTATCTATCTAGAGTGGAATGTCTCGGGCCACGTGATTATCAATGTGACTCTCACGAGCGGCGGCAACGCGGTTCTCAGCGGCGTATTCTTCGGGGGAGCCGGGACATCCGGAGTTCCTGCTGTGGCAAGTTTCACGGGCACCGATGCCACCACCGAAGGCAGTTGGATCGGTCTCTACGGCACCGACGGGTACTCCATTGCCAACTCGTCGCAGAGCATACCTGCATACGCTACGTTCGCCGTGGGAGGCCAGCAGAGCTTTACCTGGGCGCCCACGTCTTCCGATCCGCGCGCCATTGAGACAGGCGTTGGCTCCACGCGAATCGCGGCTTGCTGGTTCAGCGCTTCTACCTTTACCTTCGATATCAATCTCACCGACGGGCTCAGCCACCCTGTCGGAATTTACGCTCTCGACTGGGATAGCTATGGCGGGCCGCGCGCGGAAACGATTCAGATCGTCTCCGCCGTTACCAACGCTGTGCTGGACACGCGCAGTATTTCCAACTTCCAAAATGGGCTGTACCTGTTCTGGAATATCACGGGCCACGTAAAGATAAACATCATCTATGCGGGAGTAGGGTCCGGCAACGGTGTCATCAGCGGAGTCTTCTTTAAGTAGAGGGAAAAGCCTGGATTTGACGCAGGGCGGCGCATCAGATAGCGATTCGTCACCCGGTCAGTCCTCCCAGGCAGTGGCCCTCTACCGAATACCGTAGCCCTTAAATGTCCCAGTGCGAGCAATATGGCTGGGACATGGATAAGGCCTTGGGACTTTTGGGAATCAGTTTGCCCACTGCCGAGCAGTTCTAGCTGAAAACAAAGGGGATAGCTAGGCCCGCCACATGCAATTCCCTTCCTGATTCTTCGTCCGCGAAGGCCTGCGAGCTCTTGGAGAACCTCGTGTGAGGGACTCAAGGGGCGGAAGCTTGCTTTTTCGTATGCGGTTCTTCGATAACGGGCGCGTCTGAATTCACATTTTTACTGTTTTTCAGCTCGGACACTGCGAGAACAAGGACGAAACGTGACCACGACGACATTTGCTGAAACGAAGAGGGCCATACGGACCTTCTGGGGAAATCGCCCGTGCGGCAGCGTTTCCAGTCCGCACCCGATGAATTCCCGGGCTTACTTTGAGGAAACCGAATCCGAGCGCTTCCGCCTGCACACCGACTGGAACCGGCCCTTCATGAAGGAAGCAATCGGCTACGCCAATTACACGGGCAAAACCATGCTGGAAATTGGGTGCGGCATCGGGGTCGATTCCATTCAGTGGAAGCGCGCGGGCAACCACATCGTCAGTCTGGATTACAATTACCCGAGCGTTGAGATTACGCGGGCGCGCTTCAAGAGCGAGAAGCTCGAAGGGCGCTTTTTGAATGGCGACGCGGAAACTCTTCCCTTTGCGAGCGAGAGCTTTGACCTGGTGTACTCGTTTGGGGTTCTACATCACACTCCCGATACGCAGAGAACGATCGACGAGGTTTACCGCTGCCTCAAACCTGGCGGCGAGGCGATCATCATGCTGTATTACAAGTGGTCCGCCTTGATTTTCGGCCACACGATTCTCGGGTTTGGCATCCGCCAGGGAAAACTGCTGGAGACCCGCAGCATCGCGAAGCTCGTCAGCAAGTACACGGAGTTCGACAGCCAGTTTGAGGGCAATGTGAATCCGCTGACGAAAGCTTACTCGAAACGCGAGATTCGCAAGATGTTCCGCAAATTCAGCGGCGTGAAGCAGGAGATTCATTACCTTTGGCCGGGCCATTTCGGGCCGGCGGCAAGGCTTCTTCCGCTGGTTCCCGAAAAAGTGAAGCGCAACCTGCACCGCTGGGTGGGTTGGAACGTGATCATCAAGGCCACGAAGTAACCGGCCGGTTGCATGGCGATGATTTCGCAAAAGCTTTTGGGCGACGTAGTTTTCGACGGGCTCTACTACAGCCGCGCCCTGAGCTTTTTGCAGCCGCGCCGGAGCGGGATGGGCGTGATTTTTATGCTCCATCGCGTCGCGTCGCCGGGCACGCCGATTCTGGACCCGAATCTGACGGCCAGCGGCGTCTTCCTCGATCGAGCTCTTGGGTATGTTCGCCGGCTTGGCTGGGACATCGTCACGCTAAGCGAAGCCCAGCGCCGGCTCGTGAACGGAAACGCCGCGCGGAATTTCGTCTGCTTTACGTTCGATGACGGATATTCGGACGCCTTGACGGTGGCGCTCCCGATCTTCCGCAAACATCAAGCGCCCCTGTGCGCCTACCTGACCACCGGATTGATCGATCGGACCTCCCGGCTGTGGTGGCCGGCGCTCGAGCAGATGATTTTAACGAGAGACCGCGTCCGATTCGTGAGCGACGGCGCGGAAGGCGAGCTGCCTGCCTCGACGCTGGAGCAAAAGCGGAGTGCCTACGCGCGCTTTGCGCCGCTGGTTTCCAGGCGTAGCGGCGAGTCCGAGGAGCAACTGATGGACCTGTTCGCGCGTAACGACGTCGACCCTGTCGCTATGCTCGATCCGATGTTCCTCACCTGGGACCAGGCGCGACGACTTGCCAGCGACCCCTTGGTTGAGATTGGCTGCCATACGGTGTCACACCCCGCGCTGGCTACCCTGGCTTACGAAGAAGCGCGCCGAGAGTTGGCCGACGCCCGGAGGACGCTCCAAGACAAGTTGCGTGTTCCGGTGGAGCATCTTTCTTACCCCTACGGCACGAAAAACGAATGTGGCGCGCGAGAATTTCAACTGGCCCACGATCTCGGCTTCCACACTGCCACCACCACCCGACGGGGAAACGTTTTCCCCGCGCATAAGGACCATCTCACTGCGCTGCCCCGAATCAACATTCCGGGGGCTGACAGAGCATCCCTGCGCTTTGTGCGAAAATGCCTTTTCGGGGAAAGCCCCTGGCCGAATTACGCGCCCCAGCCGGTGACCGACTAACATGATGCCCGCGCCCCTGCCATCTTTCGACCACTTGTTCGCGGGTTTTGAAAATGCCGCGCGCAAGTATCCGCTGCGGCCCGCTCTGCACGTCAATGAAGAGACCTGTTCCTATGCCGATCTCCATAAACTCGCGAGGGGTCTTGGAGCGACGATTCGCGACAGGGACTTTGCCAAAAAGCCCGTAGCCGCCTTTCTCGCCTACCGCAGCAAGACCGCCTACGCCGCGGTGCTGGGCATTCTCGCGTCCGGCAAAGGCTACGTCCCGCTGCATACCGGTTTTCCCGTCGAGCGAACGAAGGCGATGCTTGCCTTTTCAGGCGCCGATTTTCTGATCGTCGGAGCCGAGGGCATCGCTCTGCTGCCCGACCTGTTGAGCGGCATCGAGCCGCCTCTCACTGTGATTTGCCCCGATACCGATGATCTCGGACATTTGCCCGAGGCTTTTCCCCGGCATCGCTTCGTCCCCCGTGGCGACTGTTTGAAAGATGGCGGCACGAACTCCGTTTCAGCCGGCCCAAGATCCCCGATCGCCTACCTGCTTTTCACTTCCGGCAGCACCGGCATTCCCAAAGGAGTGCCAGTAAGCCAGCGGAATGTGATCAGCTACCTGCGCTACACGAGCGAGCGTTACCGCGTTATACCGGAAGACCGCTTCTCGCAGATGTTCGATATGACTTTCGATTTGAGTGTCCACGACATGTTCCTCTGCTGGACCAATGGCGCATGCTTGTATTCGGTTCCGCACTCCTCCCTCATGGCTCCGTCGCGTTTTATCCGGCAAAACGAGCTCACGATGTGGTTTTCGGTGCCGTCGGTGATCATGTTCATGCAGAGGATGCGGATGTTGAAACCGAATTCGCTGCCCTCGCTCCGCTTCAGCCTGTTTTGCGGCGAGCCGCTGCTGGCATCCATGGCGGAGGCGTGGCAGCAAGCGGCGCCCCATTCGACGCTGGAAAACCTTTACGGCCCTACGGAAGCGACGATCGCCATATCCCACTACCGTTGGGAAAGCGGATCGGCAAGCTGTTGCACCAACGGAATCGTCCCGATCGGGCGCGTGTTTCCGGGGCAGGAGGCATGTGTTATAGATCGAGAGCGGCAAAAGGTCGCTCCGGGATTGGCCGGGGAACTCTGCGTGGCCGGCTCGCAGGTGACCGGCGGCTATTTGAACAACGAAGCCAAAACGCGAGAGCAGTTCGTAACTCTCTCCGAAAGCGATCGGACCTGGTATCGCACGGGCGACCTCGTCCTTGAGGACGCGAATAGCTGCCTCCAGTATCTGGGCAGGATTGACAACCAGGTGCAAGTCTGCGGCCACCGAGTGGAATTGCAGGAAGTGGACCACGCATTGCGCGCCGCTTCCAAAACCGACATGGCTGTCTCGGTCGCGTGGCCGATCGACTCCGGCCACGCCGACGCGATATACGGATTCGTCTGCGAACAGCGCAATTTCGATACGCAATCGGTAATCGAACACTGCAGGAAGGTGATGCCGGATTACATGGTTCCGAGGCGGCTTTTTGTGATCGATGAAATGCCGCTGAACGTCAACGGAAAAATCGACCGGCCCGCATTGGCAAAGCGGGTGGGGGAACTCCTGAATGGAAACTAGAGCCGATCAGATCCGCGCATTCATTCAGGAGCGCATCCGGCAGAAAGCGGCCGCCAGCCGGCAGACTCCGCCGGCCCTCGACTACTCTTTAAACCTGGTAGAAACGGGTTTGTTCGATTCCCTGGCCTTCGTGCAGCTGATTTCCGGAATTGAAAAGGAATTCAACCTCGAGCTGGATACCGGAGATCTCGATCCCGAAGAATTTACCGTGCTGGGCAACCTGGTTCGCGCCGCGGCGGAGTCTCCCGTTGTTGCGCCTGAGGCCGAAAAGAAATGACGGTGGAGCTGTGCGCCGCCGGCTCACTCCCTTGCAGCGATCAAATCATTCAAAGGATTTCGCCGTCGGTGCATGAAGCGGGGAATCCCTACTTCGACTTTATTTTTGGCAGCCACGAGTCTGCGGCTGCGGCCCTAGCGCGGTGGATGAGACGCGCATCCTCCGAGATTTCGATCGAGCGCGCCTTCTGCCTGAGCTTAGGAGGCCAGCCGCTTGGCGGCTTCATCGCGATGCCAGGCGCCGAATTGGCGGCTTGCCGCCGGCTGGATGCCGCCGCTCTGACGATGAGCGGCAACCGCGAGCGGCGCGAACTCATCTCCAAGCGCCTGGAGCTGACCAGCGATCTTTTTCCCGCGGTTGGAGAAGACGAATTCTACCTGAGCAAGATGTGGGTCGATCCGGATCACCGGGGAGCAGGATATGCCAGCGCCCTGATGGAGCATTATCTTTGCGCCGGCCGCCGGCGGGGGTTTACACAGTTTCGACTGGACGTTTGCGCTGACAATGACCGAGCCATCCGCGTTTATCGAAGGTTTGGATTCCAGGAATTGCGGGAGTGCTCCGCACCGGAAGCAGGACTCCGGTACCTCGCCATGGCCGCCCAGCAATCCACCGAATGAGCGTATGAAACGGGATGGACTGCGGATCGAGACAATTCGCGCCAGAGACCTTCAGACATTTTTTCTGAATTACGCGCAGAAAGCGGAAAACCAGGAAATTTCTCCGATTTCGCAATACCGAGCCGAATCTCAATCGCAAAACCCGTACGCAGATGAAGCCGACCCCGGACTGCTCGCCGCATACATGGGGGACCGATGCGTAGGCTATCAGGGAATCGTTCCGGGCCTGCTCCGCACAACGAGTGGCCTCTCCAAAGTGTATTGGTGCACGGCTGCCTACGTGTTGCCTGAATTTCGCAAACGCATGGTCGCAATCCAGCTGATCAAAAAGCTTACGTCGCTGAAGAAGGATATCGTTCTAACAGGATTCGACAGCGTGGTGGCGGACGTGTTCAAGGGTTTTCATTTTCAGGAAATCGGACCGCTGCGCTACTGCACTCTGCGCCCGGACCGCCTGGACCCATTCTCCTACCCCTTTCGGCGCTTCTATCGTTTGCAGAAAAAGTGGCCGGTCCTCCGCAAGCTATCGGAATCTGCGATAGCGATGAGCCGGCGGCTGTCGTATCCAGGAGTGCGACGGGCATTCTATTCTTCGGTCGCGCGCCGGGCGGAAAAGGCTCTTGGAAACGTCCGGTGGCGGGAGTTGAGCCGCGTGGAGGGCTTTGACGGGCTTCCTTGCGCGGAAGCGGGCAAGCCGCATTTCGAGCGCGATTCCAAAGCCATCAACTGGATGCTCGCATATCCGTGGATTCGCGAGGGCGCTGCGCCCACGCGGCCTCCCTATTATTTCTCCGAAGCTTACGAGAGCTTCCGCTATGCCGTTCTCGCGATCGATGGGCGTGAAGGATGCGGCAGCAGCGGCGTGACGCTGTCGCTTTTGCGTGATCGGGGCGAATCCAAGCTGAAGGTTCTTGACCTCCAGTGCGATAAACAGGATCTCGACGTTATTTTCTGGCTGATTTGCAGATATGCCGCGAAACATCAGGCCGATGAGATCGAAATGCCGGCAGAGTTTGAAAGCCGAATCGCCCTTCTTCCTCTTGGCTTGACCGCGATGAAGCAGGAACAGCGCCGCTACCTGTGCCACCCATCTTCCCAAAGCAGTCCGCTGGCGGCCGCGCTTCCGGAACTGACGCTGTCGTTGTGTGATGGGGACTGCGCGTTCACGTAAGGGCGAGCGTGCCCCGGGGGGAAAAGGTTCACGGTGCATTCTTCCACCGCCAAGATGCAGAACTTTACGCTCCGAAGGGGAATTAACGGCTAAAGATTTCCCTGCCGCTGCTCCAAGTCGTTTGGTCACGTGTCCCTTTTCTGGCCGCTTGATTGCACTGCGAGTGCGGGGGTGTGTACCCACCCGTACTGGGTTGGCCATTACGCCCTAGTTTGAAGATATCGGAAGGTGTTCGCCTGATTATGAAAATGCTTCGCGGCTTTCAAGTTGTTTTCGAGCCTTACGCTACGGTCACTTCTTCGAGACCGAGTAAAATGGCGCGCCGGCTCTATGGTTTGGCGCTGGCTTTCGTCCTATTTTGTTCCTCGCAGCTTTTCGTGCGGCCAGCGGCTGCTTCCACGGCGACCTTCCTCCGGACG
>CAZRKW010000049.1:0-20365 GCA_964600355.1 uncultured Acidobacteriaceae bacterium | reverse complement strand
AAGCAGCGACTTATCGGTACGCGCCGCCGCCAGCGGCACGATCAAAGCCGCGCCCAAGTCCGTAGCCTTCTCCAGGCACCACTCGAAGCGGTCAAATTTCACGAGCGAAATAAGCAGCTGAATCTCAAGCGAGGGTTCGCACGCCGCGATCGGCTCCACCAGCGCAAACTCCACGCGGCTATCGCCCCGCTTCGAAAGCGCAACGCGCTCGATCCGTCCCAGCCACACACTCTGCCCGTCGCTCAGTTCATAGAGCTGGCCCGGTTCCGCGCGCAGCACACGGCCCAGATGTTCCGCGGTATCGCCGTGAAGAGTAGCCGAGTCGGCGTCAAATTTCTCAAGGAAGAAACGACGGCGCATCGCTGCATTCTATCCTGCCGGTGCAATGCCGCGCCAATGGAGGAACGAAACGAAGTTAACCGAAGATGTCTTTCACTTTGTCGAAGAAGCTCGAAGAGCGCTCGGCAGGCTGATTCTCCACCTTCAGCAGCGGCGCCAGCTGCTCGAGCATCTTCCGCTGTTCCCGTGATACTTTCGACGGCGTCACGATCCGCACGCTGACGTACAGATCGCCCTTGCCGCCATGCGGGTTCGGCAGCCCTTTTCCCTTTTGACGGAAAATCTGCCCCGATTGCGTGCCTTCCGGTATTTCGAAGTCTTCCTCGCCCTTGAGCGTCGGCATCTGGATCGTGGCCCCGAGCGCCGCCTGCGGAAAGCTCACGGGAATCGTGCAATAGAGATCGGAGCCGCGCCGCTCGAAAAACCGATGCTCTTTCACGTCCAGAAAAATATAGAGATCGCCCGCCGGGCCGCCATTTGTGCCCGGCTCGCCCTGCCCGGGCATGCGCAGTCGCGTTCCGGCATCCACTCCCGCCGGCACCCCTACTTCAAGAACACGTTCGCGCTCGACGCGACCCAGCCCTCGGCACGATAGGCAAGCTTCCTTGATCACCTGCCCCGTCCCCTGGCAAGCCGGGCACGTCCGCGTGATCGAGAAAAATCCCTGCTGGTAGGCCATTTGGCCGCGGCCGCCGCACGTCCTGCATGTCGACATTCCACTGCCCGGCTTCGCGCCGATTCCGTGGCACGTCTCGCAATTTTCGCGGCGCGTCAGGCGAACTTTCGTCGTCACGCCCGTAGCCGCGTCCTCAAAGCTCAGCGCCATGTCGTAGCGCAGATCGGCCCCGCGTTGTCCGCGAGCGCCTCGTTTTCCCGCGCCGCGGCGCGCTCCTCCGAAGAACGCGTCATCCACTCCGAAAAGGTCGCCCAGAATGTCCTGAAACTCTTCAAAGACGGTGGAGTTGAACCCCGTCGATTCAAATCCTCGATTCCCCAGCCCGGCGTGCCCGAAGCGATCGTATACCGAGCGCTTTTGCGCGTCGGATAACACGCTATAAGACTCGGAAGCCCGGCGGAAATTCTCCTCCGCCTCGTGCTTATTGTCCGGGTTCCGGTCCGGATGCCACTTCAGGGCCGCTTTCCGATAGGCGGACTTGATCTGATCGCCGGACGCATCGCGGGCCACGCCGAGAAACTCGTAGTAATCAAACTCCGTGCTCGATGCCATGATTGCCTTTCAACGATTCCCTTCTAATTCTCGCGAGAGGCGGATGCGGGCTTCGCCTCGGGCTGGCTGGCCACGCGAACCATCGCCGGCCGCAGCACGCGGTCGTGAAACACATAGCCGGGCTGCATCTCGCCGATCACCACGCCGTCCGGGTGCTGGTGCGTCTCCACCCGCTCGATGGCGTGGTGGAAGTGCGGATTGAATTCCTTGCCCACCGCTTCGATGCGCTTGAGCCCCTGCCTGGCGAGCGCGTCGGAAAGCTGGCGGCGAATCATTTCGAAACCCTTCAGATATTCCGCGGAAGCCGAATCGTCCGCGGTTTCGAGCGCCCGGTCGAATGCATCGAGCACCGGGAGAATGCCTTCGATCAGCGCCTCCAGGGCGCGGTGCCGGTCCTGGCTGCGCTCCTTTTCCACGCGCTTCCGGTAATTTTCAAAGTCCGCCTGGCGGCGGACCAGCGTGTTCATCAACTCCTGCTTCTCGTTCTGCAGCTTTTGGACCTGCTCGCTCGGCGATCCCGCCGCGTCGGAGCCTTGATTGCAATTGCCCACGCCCGCCGGATCGGCATCTTCGGCGGCAACCGGCGAAGCCGGCCCCCCGGCAAAAGTTAGTTTCGGTTCTTCCCTGCCTTGACCCTTTTCCTTGTGGTGTGAAGACACAGTCTCAACTCCCTTGTTCGTCATTCTCGGAAAAAAACTGCGCCATAAACGCAACCGCCGTTATAACCCGTTCGTAGTGCATCCGCATCGGCGCAAGAATCCCGAGTGTTCCCTGCACCTGATCGTTGGATGAATAGGCAGCCGAAACCAGCGCAAGGTGCTTGCCGGCCGTCGACATTTTCTCCAGCCCCAGTTCCACGTGCACCGGCTCGGGCGCTTCGATGCACCCGCTCAGCAGCGCGATCAGCTTGTCCTTCTCTTCGATCGCTTCCAGAAGCTCGCGCAGCTGGTCCTGGCTGGTGAACTCAATTGTCGACGCAATCTTGGCCGCGCCTTCCACGTACACTTTCCGCTCGCTGCTGTCGCCCAGGACCGCCGGGTCGCACAGGATCAGCGCGTCCCCGGCAAGGCGTCCATACTGCTCGCGGTCGCGCTCCACTTGCGCGCGAAGATCGGCGCGCATGGCATCGAGCGTCCAGCCCACGTAGTGCCGGTTCAGGTATTCCGCCGTGCGATCGAGGTCGGTCTGCAGGAACGCGCGCTCCGGCCGCACCAGCTTATCCCGCGTTTGCCCCCCGCCTGTGATCAGCACCACCAGCACGCGGTTATCGGGGAGCAGCAGGAACCGCACGTGCTCCACCACCGCGCGCGCCAGCGGCGGAGAAATAAAAATTCCCAGCCCGCGCGATACCGCCGAAAGCACGTGGCTTGCGCGCTCCATCACCGCTTCGGGCGTTTGCGCCGAATCGAGCTCCCGGCGAATCCACTGCCGATCTTCAGGACTTGCCGTCGCCTGCGCCGCTACCTGCTCC
Organism: uncultured Acidobacteriaceae bacterium; assembly: GCA_964600355.1. Classification (GTDB taxonomy): domain Bacteria; phylum Acidobacteriota; class Terriglobia; order Acidiferrales; family UBA7541; genus Palsa-295. Next base: position 17,327 of record CAZRKW010000049.1, on the reverse strand, counting down.
ACAAAAAATCGGTACGCAGCGGCCGTCGGCACGCGCCCCGCCGACGTATGCGGTTGAAAAAGAAAGCCGCCCTCTTCGAGGTCAGCCATCACGTTCCGCACCGTCGCGGGACTCAGCGGTTCCAGATGGCGCCGCGAAATGCTCCGCGAGGATACCGGCTCGCCCGTCTCGATGTAGTGGCGCACCACGTCCGTGAGAATCTGCTGGTGCCGCTTTTGTTGCAGAACCGTGGGAGTCATAGGCTCAGAGTTAGAAACATCCATCGGGACCGCGACCAGGTCGCGCCCCGCGAGAGCTATCCATCCTACTCCTTTTCAAAAGTTTAAACGGCGGAAGGAAAGGCGTCAACTTCACTCAAAATGGTCCGCATCAAGCCGTACACACGCTGCGCCGCGCCCTGCAGATTGCGGTCGAACGGGTCGCTACCAGATCCGGCAACGCACTCCCTCCGCCCGCACCATCGGCGAACCCACGCTGCAGGCAAACGCCTTGGCGAAGGCCGGCATGTTCGAGACCGCTCCGTTAGTGCGGAATTGCCCCAGCGGATGCGGGTCCGTCTTGATGAGCAGCTGCGCGAACTCGGGCCGGTAATTCCATGCCCAGTCTTGCGCAAATCCGAGAAAAAACCTCTGTTCGGGAGTAAAGCCGTCGATAAGCCCAGGCGCCGGCTTTCCTCGAAGCGTCTTCTCGAAAGCGGCGTAGGAAATGGTGAGCCCGCCCAGATCGGCGATACTCTCGCCCTCCACCAGCTTGCCATTCTCATGCAGGCCGGAATCCTCGAACGCTTCGAACTGCTGCGCGATGCAGTCTCCGCGCGCCTTGAAATTTTCCAGGTCCTCGGGCGTCCACCAGTTCTTCAGGTTTCCCTGCGCGTCAAACTTCGCCCCCTGATCGTCGAAGCCATGCGTCATCTCGTGGCCCATCACCGACCCAATGCCGCCGTAATTGATGGCCGGGTCGCCGTTGGGATCGAAGAACGGCGGCTGCAGAATACCCGCAGGGAAAACAATCTCATTCCTCTGCAGGCTGTAGTACGCGTTTACGGTGGGCGGGGTCATCTCCCATTCGGTCCGATCCACGGGCTTTCCGATCTTGGCAAGGTCATGCTCAAAGTCGAATGTCCTGCCCCGCATTCTGTTCCCCACGAAGGAAACGCGGTCGACCTGGAACGCCGAGTAGTCCCGCCACTTGTCCGGATACCCGATTTTCAGGGTAATGGCTTGCAACTTCTTGATCGCTTCCACGCGCGTCGCCGGGCTCATCCAATCGAGTGTCGTGAGATCGGCATGCAAGGTATCGAGCAGGTTATTCACCATCACAATGGCCTTGGCTTTCGCCTCCGGCGGGAAGTTGCGCTCTACATAATATTGGCCCAGGGCCTCGCCCAGCACGCCGTCGGTCGACTCCACGCATCTCCGCCATCGCGGAAGCATTTCCTTGGCTCCGGTCAGCGTGCGTCCGTAGAAATTAAAATTTTCTTCGACGAATTTCGCCGGAAGCGCCGGGGCCACCGAATGGATCAGGTGCCAGCGCAGGTACGTCTTCCAATCCTCCAGCGCGATCGACAAGAACGCGGCGTCCACCGCCTTGAAAAAGTCCGGCTGCTCGATATTGATCGATGCCACCGTAGGCGCGCCCACCGCCTCGAAATAAGTTCCCCAGGAAACGTGCGGAGTGAGTTCGCCCAGCTGCGCCACGGCCATCGTGTGATAAATCTTCTCGGGATCGCGCCGGTCAACCCGGTCCATCGAAGCATTCGCCAGCGCCGTCTCCACCGCCAGCACTGTTTTCGACTCCGCCGCTGCCTTCGAATCATCGTCGCCCATCAGCTTGAACATGTTAGTGACGTGCGCGGAATATTGGTCCCGCATCTTTGTCGATCGGTCGTCGGCGTCGCGATAGTATTGCCGGTCCGGCAGCCCGAGCCCGCCCTGTTCCGCGTCGGCAATCGCGCGGGAGCTGTCTTTGAAATCCGGCGTAGACCCAAAATCGAAGACCGCGCCCACCCCTTCCCGCTGCAGCCTCGCAATTTCCGCTTGCAGAGTCGCGCTGTCTTTAATCTCCGCGATGCGAGCAAGCTCCGAATCGAGCGGCTTCAGTCCGGCCGCCTCGATCTGCACCTCGTCCATGCAGGCTGCATAGTAGTCGCCGATCTTCTGCCAGTTCGAGCCAGGCGCAGCAGACTTGTCCTTGGCCGCTTCTTCCAGGATGTGCCGCAGAACGTCCTCGTTCTTGTCGTGGAGCTTGTTGAACGTGGCCCAGGAAGAATGGTCGGCCGGTAGCGGATTGTTCTTCGCCCAGCCGCCGTCAGCAAATTGGTAGAAGTCGCTGCAGGGAGCCACGGCCCGGTCAAGGTTCGAGACATTGAAACCATTTCCCGCGGACTGGGGCGGTGCGTCTCCAGCGCCGCCAACGGCCGCGGAAAACATAGCGCAGCCGCCCGTCATCGCAGTAGCCGCCACGGTAACGTTTTTCGACGCGGCGCTCTGCGAGGAAAGCTCCGCGGGAATCAGGAGCAGGGCCGCCAGAATCATGAATGCAACGCAACAGAAATGCCGGATCATGGAAAGCACCTCACTCGATTTCAAATTAGACGCGGCTCGTCGATGTTTGGATTAACGAAAATCGCAGTTTACGAGCCGCAAGCGCCTGACAAGCCCCACTCCACAACCCATTCTCAGCGCTTCGCGACAATAGTGTCAATGCCGCCACCACGTCGCCGGCTCGACCTGTCAGGCATCGCTGAAGATAAATCTGTCCGCAGGAGTAAACTGTCAACGCCGTTCCGAGGACACCTGTGCTTGATCCCCGCGCCGAGTACAACCGCCGCATCGGCATTCATCAGCATATAATTTCGCGCAACGAAATCGCCCACCGCAAAATCGGCAACGCCAAGTTCGCCGCCGTGATTGCCGCTATCGCGACTGCCATTCTGGCTATCTCGAAGCATTCCTTTTCCGCCTACTGGCTATTCGCTCCGGTCGCGGTCTATGCGGCGCTGGCAGTCCTCCACGAACGCGTCCTCGGCGCCAAGTCGCGCGCGGAACTCGCGGCAGCCTTCTATCGCAAGGGACTTGCGCGAATCGACGACAAATGGACCGGCACCGGCGAAACCGGCGACCGCTTCCGCGACCCCAAACACACCTACGCCGACGACCTCGACCTTTTCGGCCGCGGCTGCCTGTTCGAGCTCCTTTCCACCGCGCGCCTTCCGATGGGCGAAAATTTCCTGGCACAGTGGCTCCGCGTCCCCTCTCCGCCGGCAGCGATCGTCGAACGCCAATCGCTGGTAGCGGGCCTTCGAGAAAGCCTGGACCTCCGCGAGAGCTTGGCGGTCATGGGCGCCGAACTCCGTGTGCGGCTGAACCCGGAATCACTCATCAGCTGGGCAGAGGCAAAATCCGTTCTGCCGGGCGCCCCCTTCCGCGCAGTCTGCGTTTTGCTGGCGCTGCTTGCCGTCGCAACCCTCGCCCTCTTCCTGCTTACCTCTACGTACTGGCCGCTTCTGCTCGTCCTGATCCTCGAACTGCTGGTCTATTCCTTCTTTCACAAGCGAGCGAAGGCCATGATCGCCGAAGTTTCCAGCAACGCCGAAGGTTTGATCCTCTTCTCGCAGATCCTCGAGCGGATCGAAGAGGAACCGTTCGCCTCCGCCCGACTGCAAGAATTTGTCGCGGCGCTGAAAGGCCAAACGAAATCCGCCTCCCGCTCCGTACGCAAGCTCGCAAGCATCGTCTACTGGATCGACGGCAGCGACAGCCTCCTCGGCCGCTTCCTCGATTTGCCGCTGCTCTACAGCATACAAACGGCCGTTGCTGCGGAATCGTGGAGAAGGCGCTGCGGCTCGCAGGTCCGCGCGTGGGTGGCCATCGTCGGTGAAATGGAAGCGCTGTTTTCCCTCGCCGGCTATTCCTTTGAGCATCCCAACGACCCGTTTCCCGAATTCGCTGCGGGCGAGGATTCCCATCCGCTGTTTGAAGGAGAAGATCTCGGGCATCCTCTGCTTCCCGCGGCTCAATGCGTGCGCAATTCAGTGCGCCTCGGCGACGACGCGCGCCTGCTCCTGATCAGCGGCTCGAACATGTCCGGCAAAAGCACGTTCCTGCGCACCGCGGGTATCAACGCCGTTCTCGCCAACGCAGGCGCGCCCGTTCGCGCAAAGTCGCTCCGCCTGTCACCGTTTTTGCTCGGCACGCGGATTCGCACCACGGACTCGCTGCAGGAAGGCCGCTCGAACTTCTACACCGAGATCCTGCGCATCCGTCAGGTGTTCGACCAGACCAACGAGCGACAGCCCCTCCTGTTCCTTTTCGACGAATTGCTCGAAGGAACAAACTCCAAGGATCGCCGCATCGGCGCCGAAGGCCTCCTGCGCGCGCTTCTCACGCGCCGGTCCATCGGAATCGTAACCACCCACGATCTAGCGCTAACCGAAATAGCCGCATCGCTGGGCGGCAACGTACGCAACGCTCATTTCCAGGATTTTGTCGAGCAGGGAGAAATGCGCTTCGATTACAAGCTGCGAGAAGGTGTCGTAGCCCGCAGCAACGCCCTCGAACTCATGCGCCTAATCGGCCTGAACGTATAGCCGCCGAACCAGCGCACGTCCTACCCGATCGTGTTGTCGATCTGCGCCCGCTGCAGCCGGTCCGAATAATCGATGTAGAGCGTCTTCCAGTCGGAATAGAAATCGAGAGCCGCGATGCCCGACTCACGATGCCCATTCCCGGTATTTTTGATCCCGCCGAACGGCAAATGCGTCTCCGCCCCAATCGTCGGCGCATTCACGTACACAATGCCAGTCTGGATCTCCCGCTGCGCGACAAACGCATTGTTCACGTTGCGCGTGTAGATCGACGCCGAAAGTCCATAGTTCACGCCGTTCGCGATGGCCAGCGCTTCGTCGAGCGTGCTGAACGGCCGGATCAACGCCACCACCGGCCCAAAAATCTCTTCCTGGCAGATCCGCATGGCCGGGTCGCAATCGACGAACACCGTCGGCTCGTGGAACCATCCGTTCGCATACGGACCTTTGTCCAGGCGCTGGCCGCCCGTGGCGAGCTTCGCGCCCTCTTCTTTCCCGATCTGCACGTACTTCATCACCGTGTTGAGCTGCTGCTCGTTGATGCAGGGCCCCATATCGGTGGACGTTTCGAGCCCGTCGCCCACTTTCAAATTCTTCGCCCGAGCCACGAACTTCTCGCTGAATTCGCGGTAGACGTTCTTGTGGACCGCCAGCCGGCTCGCCGCGGTGCATCGCTGGCCGGTGGTGCCGAACCCTCCCCAGATCGCGCCATCCACGGCAAGATCGAGGTTCGCATCGTCCATCACCATGATGATATTCTTCCCGCCCATTTCGAGATGGCACTTCTTAAACGTGGGCGCGCAAGCCTTGCTGACGATGCGCCCCACCTCCGTGGACCCCGTAAAGCTCACCAGGTTCACATCGGGATTCTCGAGAATCGGCGCGCCCGCCGCAGGACCTTCGCCGAACACCACGTTCAGCACCCCGGGAGGCAGCCCCGCTTCTTCCAGCACGTGGACGAGATTGTAGGTGGAAAGCGGCGTATCCTCGGCCGGCTTGAGCACCACGGTATTGCCACAAATCAGCGCGGGCATCGATTTCCACGATGGAATCGCCATCGGAAAATTCCACGGCGTGATTAGCCCGGCCACGCCCACCGGCGCCCGCACCGACATGGCAAACTTGTTAGGAAGCTCCGAAGGAGTGGTCTCGCCGAACATCCGCCGCCCTTCGCCCGCCATCAGGTACGTCATGTCGATGGCTTCCTGCACATCGCCGCGCGTTTCCGCGAGCACCTTGCCCATCTCGCGGGTCATCTGGATGGCGTATTCTTCCTTGCGCTCGATCAGAATTTCCGCCGCGTGGAAAAGAATCTCGCCCCGCTTCGGCGCCGGCATCAGCCGCCACTTGTCGTAGGCCGCCTTTGCCGCATCCACTGCCGCCGCGACATCCTTCTCGGAGGAAGCCGGAAACAGCCCCACCAGCTCGCTCGTGTCCGCGGGGTTGCGGTTCTCAATCACATTGCCGCTGCGGGACTCCACCCATTCGCCATTAATGTAATTCTTGAAAATCGCGGGAGCAATCGAGGTCGCCATGGGTCCTCCGTGGAGCTGGGTGCAAACGAGCGCCACGCCTGAAGCGCAGTCCTTGCGCAGCGCGCCGCATCGCCCCACAGAATAACAAAGTTCGGCCAGCCAGAGAGCAAGGTCGCATTGGAAGTTGTGGATATTCAGAGTTCTATGGAGACGGGGCGCTCATTTGCCTTCGGTTGTCATTCTTAGCGTAGCGGACAATCTCTCTTAGTTCGCAGCACAGCGCAGGGCGAAATCAATGGCTGGTGCTGGGGGTCGTATCGGTTTGTATGGCCGACGGACCGCTCACGGGCGAAGAACTTGGCGCAGCTGAGACGGGTTGCTTTGGAGCTTCGGTGGAGGCTATCGGCGGCCCGCTAGGCGCCGCGCTCGGACGCGGAGCCATCGACGGCGACGGCGACATCGAACAGCAACTGTGCGGCGTAATTCCCTTGGGCGACGATACGCCCGCGATGTCGGAGCCCAAGCCAAGCTTCTGCAGGGTCAGCGCATCGAGTTTCCCGGTGGTGTCCAGGCCATTGGCCGACTGGAATCGTTGCACCGCATCGACGGTATCCGCATCCATCTTGCCGTTGGGATCGCCCTTGTAATAGCCGCCTCGGGCGAGCGCCGACTGGATATCGTTGATCCGGTCCGGCGTAGGCGCCATTTGGCTCGGCGTGCGATGATGCGCCGTGGTGTTCTTTTTCTTGCGCGATTTCTTTTTGTTCGATGCTAAACCCGTGGAAGAGCCCGACTGCGGCGTGTCGCCTTCCGCGGGGCTGAACTTTGCCGCACGCAGGGATGCCTGCGGACCTCTCGCCTGCCGGGATGCAAACCTTGAATGCGTCGCGCGGCCAGTTTTCGACGCATGCGATGTTCTCTTGTGGTGATGTGAAGTCACGCCCCACGAGGGAACCGTTGCAAGCACGATCAACGCGGCAATGGGCAGCAATCTCATAGCGATTGGTGATTCTTGATCCCCCCTACTCATGCGATTACGGGCGGCCAGATTCCACCGAGTCAATCCCACTTGCGCATTATGTTCAATTCCAACGCTTCCGGGAAGCCGCTCGCTCCAGGCGCGAGCGTATCAGGTACTCCACCGGCGCCGCCGGAGGGGACGACACCGTCGCGGGACAATATCCAACTGTTATTTCGTCGAAGGAACCGACCCTGCCAGGAACAGCATCAGCACGCGATCGTTTTCCCCGTGGCGCGCCACCCGGAACAACACATCGTCACCGGGCTTCAGCTTCGCTACCTGGGCGCGATAATCGGCCATCGAGCTGATGGGCGCGTGATTCATTTCGGTGATCACGTCGCCGCGCGCAAAATCGATATCCTCGCCGAAGCTGGCGGGTTCCACTTGGGTCACCACCACGCCGGTCACCTTCGACATGCCCAGCTTGCGGGCGATTTCAGGAGTGAAATCTTCCACATGCAGTCCAAAGGGCGAGGGCTCCTCGCTTTGACCCGGCTGCTCGTCAGTGGCTGTCGCCGCGCCTGGGAACAGGGCGGACCGGTCGGCAACCGTGAGAGTAATATCCTTCGTCTGTTTGTCGCGAACGTAGCGCACCTGCACGGACTGGCCAATGGCAGTCTGCGCGATCGGATTCACCAGATCGGCGCCCGTGTGGACCGGCTGATTGTTCACGGTGGTGATCACGTCGCCCGCCTGCAGCCCCGCCTTCTGCGCGGGACTTCCCGGCTCGACCGCCTCGATCACGATGCCGTAGGGCGCTCCCAATTCCTTCATCAGCACAGCATTGTTGCTGCGATCTTCCTGGAACGTGATGCCGATGGAACCGCGCGTCACTTTGCCGGCGGTCACAAGCTGGTTGTAGACATTGATCGCGGTGTTCGAAGGCAGCGCGAACCCGACGCCTTCAAACCCGCGGCTGCCTGTATAGATGGCGGTGTTGATGCCGATTACATCGCCGGCCATACTCACGAGCGGTCCGCCGGAATTGCCCGGATTGATGGCCGCATCGGTCTGGACGAAGCGCTGGAATTGATGGCCGACATTCGAGCGGTCCCGGGCGCTTACGATTCCGGCAGTGACCGTGGAATTCAATCCGAATGGGCTGCCGAACGCGAGAACCCAGTCGCCAACCTGCACGCCGTCGGAATTGCCCAGCCGCGCGGTGGGAAGCACGTGATCGGCTTCGATTTTGATTACCGCGAGGTCGGTGTCCTTATCAGTACCCACCAGATGCGCCGTGTAGTGCTCGGAGTCGCCGTCCAGCGTCACCTGAATCTTCGACGCCTGGTCGATCACATGATCGTTGGTGAGGATGAAACCTTTGCCGTCGACAATAACGCCGGAACCCAGGCTGCGCTCGGCGTCCGGGGCGTCGTTGGGCGAATCGAAAAAGCGGTCGAAGAAATCGTGAAAGGGATCGTCGAGGCTGCCGTGCGGCGTCTTGCCCTTGGGCTTCTCCACCAGTTGCGTGGTGGAGATATTCACCACGGCAGGTTCGACCTTCTTGGAGATTCCCGCAAACGCGCTGGAAAGCGCCACCGGATCAGGGATGGCCAGCAAGGAAGCGCCGCTCGACGATTGATCGCGCGTCGCCAGCGCTCGCCCCGATATCAGCGTTCCGATTATGATTCCGATGGCCAGGGTGAACGCAACGAGGAGGAACGCGGAAATCTTGCGATGCCTGATAAAAGCGGCTAACTCCCGGAACTCGATCCCCATCCTCGTGGCTCCTTACCGGAACGAAAGGCGATTTGCAATTATAGCATCCATTTCCACGGCAGAACCCGGCTTGGACCTTCCCCTTGTCTTCGATGCCACCGCCCGCAGAAGGATGCCACACGCAGTCTATTCCCGCACCCGGCGAGACAAGTTCCCGAAATGCGGTCAGAGCAGCCGGGAATACTGCTGGCTGGCGGCTTGCTCCGGGAATAGCTCGGGATGAAGAATCTGTGCGAGGATCGCGATTCCGTCCGCGAGTCGCGGGCCAGGGCGCGAAAAATAGCTGTTGGCATCGACTACGAAAATGGCGCCGTTGCGTACGGCGGGCAAATCCTTCCAGGCTTCTGGGATTTGCATCTGCCGGAATTCCGCGGCCGTACGCGCGACATCGTAGCCGCATGGCATCACGACGATCACCTCAGGCCTGGCAGCCACGATTTCCTCCGTAGTCACGCGGTAAGAGGGCTGGCGCTCGCGTCCCAACACACCACTGCCTCCGGCTTTCGCAACCATTTCGGGTACCCAGTGGCCGCCGACATAATACGGGTCGAGCCATTCCAGGCACAGGACCCGCGGCCGCGACGAAGCGCGTCGCGCGGTTGCGTCAATCACGGCAACTCTTTGATCGAGTGAATCCGCAAGAGCTTCGGCCTCCCGCTGGCGGCCCGTTGCTTCGCCCACGCTGCGAACATTGGCCCATACCTCCACAAGAGACCGCGGAGTCAGCGAAAGCACCCGAGGACGCTTCTCGAATCGAGTCAGGGCGGAGGCCAGGTCGTCGGGCGAGGCCGCGCAGACGTGGCAGAGGTCCTGCGTAACGATCAGGTCCGGCGAAAGCGATGCCAGCAGCTCCGCGTCGACCGAGTAAATACTCTCGCCGCGCGCGATTATCTCCGCCACGAGGCGGTCCGTCTCCGCAGGCGACGCTTTCGGATCGACGCGTGGCCGGATCAGAAAAGGCTTGCGGGCGGCCTCCGGCGGGAAATCGCATTCGTGCGTCACGCCCACAACGCAGTCGCCCAGGCCCAGTGCGTACAGAATTTCCGTCGCCGAAGGCAGCAGCGAACAAATCCGCATCGGCTTAACAGCAGCGGCGGTACTCATGCGGATTCCCGCACGCTTGCGGCGGCCAACGAAGCCGCCGGCAGAAGATCGGCGAAGATGAATGAATCCCGTTCGACAATCTCGCCCACCTCGACTGGAATCGTCTCCCTAAACATCGGCCCCGCATTCGCAAACGTATGGAACTCGCCGTTTTCCCCGCACGGATCGACGCCGCGCGGAAGATCAGCCACCAGACTGGCGTCAAAGCGCCGCCCCGCGAAACTGCGGTCGAGCTTTCGCGGGTCCACACAAGTGAGATACGCCGAGAGCCCTCCAGCAAGCATGTCCTCCGCCAGCCGTCGCGTTTCAATTCCCCACACCGGAAACACGGGAGTCATGCCGCAGTCCGCAAGCTGCTTCTCCCGGTAGGCGCGAATGTCTTCCAGAAAGAGGTCGCCAAAAACCGCGTGCCAAACGCCCTCCGCCCGCGCCTGTGCCATCGCCTCGCTCATCGCCTGCTCGTACACGGCGTTCGGGCATGGCGAAGGAATGCCTACCTTCACCAGCGGCAATCCCGCAGCCGCGGCCTGCATTTCGAGCAGGCTTTCGCGCACAGCATGCATCGCCACCCGCTCGTAAGTGCGATTCACGGTAGTAAGCAGCGCTACAATCTCAAAGTCGCCGCTCTGCCGAACCAAGTGCAACGCCCAAGCGCTATCCTTCCCGCTGCTCCAGGCGAGCCACGCCTTCGGCCTGGCCTCGCTGCGTGAACTCGTTCTGCCCCTCATCCGCCACCTCATCGATCCAACAATGGAAGCTTATCTACGTTTACCCGTTTACGTTTGCTTTCGCTTTTATCCGTTCGCAGTCATTCTGAGCGGAGCGAAGAATCTCTCTTTGTCTCGCGCCAACACTCGCCTAGTACAAAAGATACTTCTCGCGCATTCGGCGGAAGCGGTCCAGTTCGCTCGACCACCCCGCCTCAATGTTCGCGGGATCGTCCCCGCGGGAGAGCCGCTCGATCGTCGCCTGCGAGCCCAGCAGCGCGATCATCTTCTCAAGCTGGAACTGCTGCGCATACAGCCGGCGCAGCGTATCCGCAATCTCCAATCCCATCCACATCGAACGCAACAACCCTGCATCACCCAGATGAATCGTGACGCCCTCGCACTCCTGGTCCTTATAAGGCGCATCATGCGGCGTAAGCCGTGCCGGAGCAAAACTCACGCCCGCAATCTTGCGAGCGTTCAGAGCATCGGCGAGTTCCTCCGCATGAATCCACGGCGCTCCCAAAATTTCAAACGGCCTCTCGGTACCCCGCCCCACCGAGACGCCCGCCGCCTGCAGAATCTCAATCCCGGGATACAAAAACGCGGCCTCGGGCGTACGCAGGTTCGGCGACGGCGCGATCCAGGCAATCCCTGTGTCACCGAAAGTCTCCCTGCGCCGCCAGCCCTTCATCGACACCACCCGCAAGTCCGCCCCAATTTTGTTCTCCGCGTTGAACATCCGCGCCAGCTCGCCCAGCGTCATCGCGTAGCGCACCGGCATCGGAAAGTAGCCGACAAAAGAAGTGCGCTCCGGATCGAGCATCGGCCCCTCGATCGCTTCCCCGCCGAGCGGATCGGGCCGGTCCAGCACGACGAACGAAATATGCCTGTGCGCCGCCGCTTCCATGCAATACGCCATCGTGGTGATGTACGTATAAAAGCGCACGCCCGCATCCTGCACGTCGAACACCAGCGCATCGAGGCCCTTCAGCATTTCCGGCGTGGGCCGGCGAGCGTCGCCGAAAAGGCTGTAGACGGGAAGCCGCGTGGCAGCATCGGTCGAATTCGACACGGGCGCGTCAACCACGCCCGCAATCCCATGCTCGGGGCTAAACAGCGCCACAAGCCTCACGCCCGGAGCGTGCGCCAGAACATCGGCGGTGCGCCGCCCCGCCGAATCGACGCCCGTCTGATTGGTAATCAATCCCACCCGCTTGTCCCGCAGCGGCGCAAAGTTTTCCGCTTCGAGCACGTCGATACCCGTCTGCACCCGCGCGCCCGCAGTGTAAGATAACCGCTCCTGCTCGCCCGATGGAACGGTTCCCGGCGTCGGCGGCCCGGCATAGGAAGGCAGCGCAACCGCCAGAATCGCGGCCAGCAGCAAAATAGAATGAGAACGGTAACGAAACATGCCTAACGGCGCTCGATTGTGCCGCATGAGACCCCGTGCTATATACAAATCAGGGATGCACGCCTCTCGATGGAAAGCCCGGCGCGATGCGTAGCGCGGCTCTCTCGTCGCTCGCGTTGCTCCTGGCCACAACGCTCCTTCTCATGACACCTTCGTCTCGCGCACAAAAAAAACTCAGTCCCAAGAGCACGCCACGCGTCGCGCAACAGACCTGGGTCGAGCAAACGCTCAAGAAAATGACCTTGCGCGAAAAGCTCGGCCAGATGCTGATGATCTATTACCTTGGCGTCTTCACGTCCACCGAGAGCGCAGAATATAAGGAACTGCTCCACCAAGTCGATGAAAACCATATCGGCGGCATGATCGTGGGCACCTCCCGCGGCCCGCTGGGCATCGAACGCAGCCAGGTATACGCCACCGCCGTCACCACCAACGAGCTTCAGCGCCGCTCGAAAATCCCGCTTCTCATCGGCGCCGACTTTGAATCCGGCACCGGCATGCGCCTCGACGAGGGCACTTCGTTCCCTTCCGCAATGGCCATCGCCGCCACAGGAGACCCGAAGCTTGCCTACACCGTCGGCAGGACCATCGCCCTCGAAGCCCGCGCCTCCGGAGTGCACTGGATCTTCGCGCCCGACGCGGACCTGAACAACAATCCCGATAATCCCATCATCAACGTCCGTTCGTTCGGCGAAGAACCCCAAAACGTGTCCGCGTACGTCACGCAATTTATTCGCGGAGTGCAGGAAAACGGCGCGATCGCCACCGCCAAGCACTTTCCCGGCCATGGCAATGTAAGCGTCGATTCGCATCTCGCCCTGGCCTCGGTTCCCGGCAGCCGTGAGCAGCTCAATGGCGCCGAACTCGTTCCCTTCCGCGCCGCGATTGCCGCGGGCGTGGACTCCATCATGCCGGGGCACCTCGCCGTTCCCGCCTTCGAGCCCGACAAAAATGTCCCGGCAACGCTCTCCCACAATATCCTGACGGGCCTTCTTCGCGGCGAAATGAAATTTCGCGGCCTCATCGTCACCGATGCGATGGACATGGGCGGCGTCACGTCGCTCTACGCCCCCGGCGAAGCCGCCGTAAGGTCGGTCGAAGCGGGCGCCGACGTGCTCCTCATGCCTCCGCTTCCGGACGCGGCCATGGCCGGCCTCGAAAGCGCCGTTTCGTCCGGCCGTCTCTCCGTCGCGCGCATCGACGAATCCGTTCGCCGCATCCTCGCCGCCAAGGCCCGCATCGGTCTCGACAAGCAGCGCCTTGTCGACATTCCGCACTTGAACGAAAAATTCGGCCTGCCCGCCTTCGATCAGGACGCGCAGCGCATCGCCGATCGCGGCGTCACGCTTCTGCGCGACACCCCGAAGCTGCTGCCTCTCGATTCCACGCACCCGCTGCGCGTCCTGCTCGTGGCGCTCTCGGCCGATCCCGACCCATTCCCCGCCGAAACGCTCGAGCCTGAGATTCGCCCGCGCGTCGATTCACTCACCGTGCTTCGTGCAGACACTCAATTCACCAGCGTCACAACGCTGAAGCTCCCGAATCCCGACACCTACGACGTCGCCATCGCCGCCCTTTTCGTGCGCGTGGCCGACCGCAAGGGCAACGTCGGGTTCCCCGACGATCAGCGCGCCTTCATCGATCAGCTTCTCGCCGCGGGAAAACCCACGGTGGTCGCGGGTTTCGGCAGCCCTTATCTCATCGAGCGGTTTCCGAACGCGCCCACGTGGCTCGCCGAATTCTCGACCAATGATGTGTCTCAGCGAGCAGCCGGCCGCGCGCTTTTTGGCCAGATCGCCATCGGTGGGCAGATTCCAGTCACTGTTCCCGGCACCGTGAAGCTCGGCGATGGAATGCACCTCGCGGCGAAGCCGATGACGTTGCAAGCAGCGTCTCCCACAATGTCCGCCCAGCTCAAGCCCGCATACGACGTGCTCGACCGCGCCGTCGCCGGCGGAGCCTTCCCGGGCGGAGTGCTCGCCGTGGGCTGGAACAACGAAGTCGCGGTGCATCCCTTCGGCAGACTTTCCAGCGACCCGAAATCTCCCGCCGTTCGCGCCGACACAATTTACGATGTCGCTTCGCTGACCAAGCCCATCGTCACCACCACGGCCATCATGAGCCTCGTCCAGCGCGGCGATCTCGAGCTGGATGCTCCCGTGGTCCGCTTCCTGCCGGAGTGGGCCAAGGCTGCCAAATCCGATCCCAACCTGGCCTGGCGCGCGGAAGTAACCGTGCGTATGCTGCTCCTGCACGACTCGGGACTCCCCGCCCACCGGGACTTCTTCAAAGACGCCAAGGGACGCGAAGCCGTACTCGCGCAGGTGATGGCCGAGCCGCTCGTCCACGAGCCCGGCACGCAGGTCGATTACTCCGACATTGGTTTCATCCTCCTGGGCGAAATTGCAGAACGCCTCACCGGCGAACCCCTCGATGAAACCGCGCGCGATATTTTTGCGCCGCTGCGCATGACCGATTCGCTCTTCAATCCGCCGAAGAGTCTGCGCTCGCGGATCGCGCCCACTGAAAACGACACGGTTTACCGCAGGCGCCTCCTGCAAGGAGAAGTCGACGACGAGAATGCCTGGGCCATGGGAGGCGTGGCAGGCCACGCCGGGCTTTTCTCCACCGCTAGTGATATCGCAGGGTTCTCGCAGATGCTGCTCAACGGCGGCATTTATTCGCACGACCGCATGCTCCGCCGCTCCACCATCCAGCAATTTACCTTTCGCCACACGATTGGCGATTCCGCCCGCGCTCTCGGCTGGGACGTTCCCGTGCAGCCCTCCTCCTCGGGCGAATATTTCTCCGCAAAAAGCTTCGGCCACCTCGGCTTCACCGGCACATCGCTCTGGATCGACCCCGAGCGCAATCTGTTCGTGATTTTGCTCACCAACCGCCTGAACCCCACTCGCGCCAACGAGAAAATCCGCCAGGTGCGCCCAGCTCTCCATGACGCCGTGTTCCAGGCGCTGGGGCTCGCGCGCGAGCCTGTCGCCGCCCGATAACTTCCGCAGCACACTTCAGGTAAGTATGCGTTTCGCCGCACAATCTCGCCGTAAGCTCCCCTTATAATTAAATGAGCCTGTGCCCTCTTTGAAGCCACTCAAGACCGAGCAGCGAAACCCGCGTTCCCGCGGACTGGACAAGAAGTCCACGCTCGAAGTTCTGCGGCTGTTGAATCGCGAGGACGCCCACGTCGCCGCGTCCGTTCGCCGCGAACTTCCCAAGATCGCCCAGGCCGTCGATGCCATCGTGAAGGCATTCGGAAAAGGCGGACGGCTCTTCTACGTCGGCGCGGGAACCAGCGGCCGCCTCGCCGTGCTGGACGCCGCGGAGTGCCCGCCCACGTTCGGCACCAAACCGAGCATGGTCCAGGCAATCATCGCGGGCGGAGGTAAAGCCCTTCGCCGCTCCGTGGAAGGCGCGGAAGATTCCGCCACGGCGGGAGCGCGTGATTTATCAAGCGCCGGATTTTCAAAACGAGACGTAGTGGTAGGAATTGCAGCCAGCGGCACCACCCCCTACGTGCTCGGCGCACTGAAGTTTGCAAAGCGGCACGGCGCGATAACGGTAGGCGTCACCTCAAACGTCGATTCGCCTCTGGCGCGCCTGTCGCAAATCGCCATCGTGCCCGACACCGGCGCCGAAATCGTCGCCGGCTCGACGCGCCTCAAGGCCGGAACCGCGCAAAAAATGGTGCTGAATCTACTCTCCACCGCGGCAATGGTCCGCATCGGCAGAGTTTACGAGGGCTGGATGGTCCACGTGGCGCTGGCCAACAGCAAGTTGCGCAGCCGCGGCGTACAGATTCTCCAGGAAGCGGCAGATGTAACCAAGAGGGTGGCGGAACGGGCGTTGCGTGAAGCAAATTACGATTTGGCTGTCGCGCTAGTCGCGCTCAAATCAAGCACCACGCTCCGCAAGGCGCGCCGCGCGCTCGCATCCGCCGATGGCAACGTGCACAAGGCGTTCGAATCACTGAGCAATCCGCACCGCAAACCCTCCTCACATTATTGAGTCTGTGTTATAATTACGTTTGTAATATTCTGTAATCATGATTGTCTTCGATGCGTCTACGCTGATCCTCGTCACTAAAGTTGAGTTGCTCGATCTCTTTCTTGCCAATGCCGGCGTCCCCGTTGCCATTCCGGCGGAGGTGGCGAGGGAATGCTGCGGTTGCAAAAAGGCGTTGGATGCAGTGATGATTCAGAAAGTTCTGGATGAGTCTCGCATCAAAACGATTGTGGTGAAGAGCCGTCGGCTCGTCGCCAAATTGCAAACGGACTTCAGTCTTGGCAAGGGCGAGGCAGAAGCTATCGCGCTTGCCATCAGCAAGAAGGCTCAGTTGCTCGGCATCGATGACAAGAACGGAATCAACGCGTGCAAGGTGCTGGGCCTCGCGTTCACCACGGCGGTGGGCATTCTTATTAGAAGCCGGGAGAAGGGCTTACTGGAAGGAGCGGAGGCTCTTGAGAAGCTCGGGAGACTGGCGAGATATGGGCGGTACAAGGATTCGATCATCGAGGATGCAAGACTGAAGTTGGAGGCACGACCATGAGCAAGACAATGAGCGTTCGCATGGATCGCGAAAACTACGATTTCCTTCACGAGATGGCGAAGGAAGAGGGCAGTGATCTCTCGAAGGCTGTCCGGGATGCTGTGACGCGGGGAAGAATTCTCCTGGCCGTTGAGAGATACAAGAAGGGCGAAGCCTCTCTTGGCAGGGCGGCGGAACTGGCAGGAGTACCGCTCGGCCAGATGATGACGATTCTGACGGAGTTTGGAGTCGAAAGCAGATTGGAGAAAGAAGACTATCTGCAGGGGCTTAAGAATCTTCACAAGGCGTGGTAGTTCCCTTACGAGCGAACACTCTTGACGATTCTACCCGTCACTTCTCTAGCCGCCACTCCGCCAAGCTAAGCAAGAATCCTGATTCAATTGCCGTATCGACTCGAGCGGGCGGCACTCGCCCCCCTGGCTCCAATCCTCCCGGATACGCTCCCGCTCCTCTTCGGTCAAATCGAACCACGCCTCGGCAATATCGCGGACGCGTTCGAGCGCCGCCTGCATCTCCGCCTGCTTCGCCTTCAACAACTCGCTGTCCGCATCCTTGGGAACGCGAATAGGCGGCGCCACAATCGTGACGGCCCGCGAAAACGGGTAGGGCAGCTGAAACAAATCCCACGCCTTTTTGAAGACGTGCTTCCGTTCGAGCCCAATGTGAAAAACCGAAATGGGTTTCCCCGTCCGGCGCGCGAGAATCACCGGACCCGGTTTCGCCACGTAGCGCGGGCCGCGA